>MFFY01000061.1 GCA_001778055.1 Candidatus Falkowbacteria bacterium RIFCSPLOWO2_12_FULL_45_13 | reverse complement strand
GCTCGGAGGGAGTCGGGCCGCACCAGTCGTGTTCAGACGCTTGCACTTTAGTTAATGAGCCCTACTGCGGGGACGGGGTGAAAAATGAGACCGAGCAATGCGACGGCACGGACGGCGTGGGCGCGCATCAGTCATGTTCAGACACTTGTACTTTAAATAATTTACCATATTGCGGCGATAAGATTGTCAACAACAATGAAGTTTGCGATGGCGCCAGCCAAGCTTGCCAAAGCGGAGATTATAACGGCAGCCAAGCCTGTAATTCTGCCTGCGATGGTTATTCATTATGCCAAGCGATTGAATTTTGCGGGGACGGCGCTAAAAACGGATCAGAACAATGCGACGATGGCAATACGGTTAGCGGCGACGGCTGCGGCTCCGGCTGCCAGACTGAAAGCGGCGGCGGCGGAGACAAAGGCAGCCTGAAAATTTGTAAATATGAAGATGCGGACGGCCTGGCTTCTACCAGGGCCGACCGGCTAGGGGTAAACAATTGGAATTTTAACGTCGGGGATGGGTTAGCCACGTCCAGCCAGCCGACTTTAACTGACGGTTGCGCGGTTTTTAGCGCTTTAACTCCGGGCCAATATCTGATTAACGAAGAATCACGAACCGGCTGGTATTATCTAGAGCCGTTCGGCGGCTGGGCTACCACCACGGTTTCTGCCAACCAGCAAACCGCGGCTAACTTTTATAATGCGAGGTTCGGAAAAATTTACGGTTATGAATATGCGGATACGGATGGCGTGGCCAGCACCACCAGCGACAGGACCGGTCTAGCTGATTGGACGATAAATTTATTTTACGCCAGCGCTACTGCCACGCCGCTGTTGACCGCCACCACGCAAGCCAACGGTTATTTTGAATTCCTAAATTTATCTCCCAATACTTATTGGCTAAGTCAGGATTTAAAAGCCAGCTGGATTAATCTGGCCAGTCCGGCTTCAATTAATTTATTAAGCGGAGAAACTAAGGCAGACAATAATTTTGTTAATGCGGCCGATAATGGCCAAGGCGGAGGCGCAACTTATTGCGGCGACGGCCTTAAACAGTCGCCTAATGATAGTCTTTTAGGCGGACCGGCGAACAATGGTCTGGAAGATTGCGATGGCGGCGATGGCGTAAGCAGCGGTTATAGTTGCAATAGCCAATGCGTTTTAGTCGCTAACCAAACTGACGACGGCGGGACAAGCGGTGTCGGGGGAGGCGGCGCTTATGTGTTTGATGATCTAATTTTAACCAACATAAATGTTGGCTTAGCCGCGGAATCTACGGAAACCTCAATTATTATTACTTGGCTGACCAATAAACCGGCTACTTCCCGCGTAATTTACGACACTATTACACATCCTGATTTATCCACCTCCTCGCCGCCGAATTATGGCTATGCCTTTTCAACCGATCTTGACCCAAATAAAGTTACCGGACATTCGGTTATTATAAACGAATTGACTCCGGGCACTACTTATTATTTAAGGCCGCTCTCCAGCGCTTCGCCGGAAAAGTATGGCGCAGAAATTGCCGTTACTACCGCTGGCAGCGCGGTTGCTATTACGCCGGTTGAGCAAGTATTGGGCGATAAGATAACCAAGCCCGCGACCGGCCTGATTTTGGGTCAAAAAGTTGCCGCTAAGCCAAACGGAAAAGTTTTAGCTGATACTGGCTTTAAACCTTCAGAATTTATGGCCCTGATCTTAATTTTATTAATTTTATTAAGCTTAATCGCTTTTATAAAAATAAAATACCTTAAAGTCGATGGCCGACATCGCTGCTGGCTGAAAAAAACTTTAATTTTTAACCAGGATTTATTTATTTACCAGCGGGCGGACATTTATTTTAAAAACCGCTAAATCTGCTTAAGATGTTAAAAGATAATAATAAAATTTTAAAAGCTCTGGTGTTTATACTGGAGCTTTTAGCTATTGGCCTGGCTGCTTATTTAATTATAATGCCTGTTTGGCCGGCCCTGAAGTATAAATATTTTCAGCTAAATCAGGCTGGCGCGGCCGAAGCGCCAGATCCAAAAAAAACCGCCAGCCAAACTGAACCGCCTACCAACCCTTTGCCCGCGGCCGAAGAAAATATTTCCTTAAACCGTTTACTGATCGCGAAAATCGGCGTTAACGCGCCGATTGTTGAGGCGAAAAATTCTGAAATTGGCTTAAGCCGAGGCGCCTGGAGAATACCGGAAAGCTCCACGCCGGATCATGGCGGCAATACGGTTATCACCGGACACCGCTTTAAATACCTGCCGCCCAACAATTTAACTTTTTATTTACTTGATAAATTAATAACCGGAGACCTGGTCTCGCTTAGCTGGAAAAATAAGATTTATAATTACCGGATCAAAGAGACAAAAATCGTGCCGGCCAGCGAAGTTTCAATTTTAGAGCCGACTGCCCAGCCGACTTTAACCCTCTATACCTGCGACCCGATTTTTTCAAAAAAAAATCGGCTGGTGGTAATCGGGGAGTTGATGGAAGAAAAACCCTAATGATTGGTTGGCTCTGACGGCTCTAGCCCTGGCGCTTGATTAAGGCCAGGGTTTGCCCCTTTATCAAGGGGGTAAAATATGGTAAAATAAAAACATATGGAACTTAATCAACGGCCCATCAGTATTAATATTTCTAGCGCCGCGATTTTTAAAGTTATCGCGATTTTTATTTTGTTTTATTTTCTGTCTTTAGTCAGCGACATCTTGATACTTTTTTTTGTGGCCCTGGTGATCGCCAGCGGCCTGGACCCTTGGGTGGACTGGCTGAAGAAAAAGAAGATTCCGCGGTCGGTCAGCGTATTATTTTTATATCTGGTTATCTTGGCCGTTCTGGGGCTGGTTTTGTATCTGATTATCCCGATAATTATAAAAGAAATTAACGACTTGTCAAACAATTTCCCGCGCTACTTTGAATCTATTTATTCAAAATTCAGCGATTTAAGAGATTATTCGTCAAAATACGGCGTCTATGATAAATTTCAAGGGTCATTGGATCTGCTTTCCAGCTATCTCTCCAGCACGGCTTCAGGAATTTTTTTCACGGTCACCAATATTTTCGGCGGAATTTTTTCTTTTATTTTGATTTTGGTTTTGACTTTTTATCTGGCGGTGGAGGAAAACTGCCTGAAAAAACTAGTCTGGTCAATCGCGCCGGCCAGGCATCAGCCCTATATCATGCAATTAGTCCGCCGCGCGCAAATAAAAATGGGCTATTGGCTCCGCGGCCAGCTGATATTGGGTTTGGCCTTAACCATCATGACCTACATCGGACTGTTAATTTTAGACGTTAATTACGCCTTGCTATTGGCGATTTTAGTCGGCCTGTTTTCTTTTATACCCTACATGGGGGCAATTTTAGGCTCATTGCCGGCGGTGTTTATCGCTTTCACGCAAACGCCGCTCTTAGCCATTTTTGTGATTATTTTATTTTATATAATACAGTTTATTGAGGGTAATTTTCTCTACCCGAAAATCATGGAAAAGGCCGTGGGCTTAAATCCGATTATCAGCATTTTAGCCATGCTGGCCGGCTTTAAGCTGGCCGGGGTCGTCGGCGCCATTCTTTCCATACCCGTCACCACGGTGGCGGCTATTTTTATTAAGGATATTTTTAACAGCCGCGAAAACGGGAAAAAAGCAATGGTGAATGAAGGGCAGGAAGATAATTTTAATCATCTCAAGTTTCAAAATTAAAAACTCAAAACTATAACTTAAATGTCAAAACTAATATTAAGTTGATAGTTTTTATATTTGAGATTTAGTTTTAACATTTAACATTTGAGTTTTGACATAAATCAATGTCAGATAATTTTGCCGGCAAATTTGATAAAACAATTTTAATATTGATCAAGGGCGTGATTTTCCTCCTGCCTTTATTTTTTTTACCCTGGACCAGCGAAGGCTTTGAGCTGGCTAAGCAGTTTTTGCTATGGCTCTTGATGCCCGCGGCCGCCATGATCGGGCTTTATAAAATGGCGGCGCGGAAACAGATTAAGATTAAAAATAACCCTTTAAATTTACCGATATTGATTTTTTTATCGCTAACCGCCGTTTCATCCTGGTTCAGCCTGGATCGCTTCTCGTCATTTTTCGGTTATTTCGGCAGATTTTCCGACGCCTGGTTCGGCCTATTTAGTTTGGCGCTGTTTTATTTTTTAATGGTTAATGCCGAGCTGGCCGACAGTACCAGAAAAATCATTGATCTTTGGAAACTGTTTCTTTATTCCTCAATCATGGTAGCGGCCGTTTTTTTATTCACCGCCTTGGGCGGTCCGAGCCTAGGCGAGGCAGGCTCGGCTTTTTCATGGCCGCCGCTTAATTTAGCCGGCAGTTCGCTCTTGGCGTTGGCGGTTCTGCTGGCGGTCGTGGCAGTGGCGCTGGCCGATTTTTTGCTTAGCGGTTATTTGAATAAATTTGACCGCTTTATTTTTCGCGCCGGCCTGATAATCTGCCTGATGGTTTTAACGCTGGTTAATTTTTCTTTAAGCTGGATTTCGCTGTTTCTCGGCGCTGGTTTGATTATTTTATTCCGCCGGCCCGCCCAGGCCGAAGCCGCGGCTGGTAAGCCGGCTCAAAGGTATAATTTTAAAAAAACATTGAATTACTATTTATCGCTTCCGCTGGCGCTCATGCTGCTGGCCGTTTTAATGCTGGCTCTGCCCAACGCGCATCCCGTGAAATCAGTTTCCAGCCGGGCGGAGCAGCCTAACGGCATAAATTTAGCTAAAAAAATTTTAGGCCGAGAATTTCCCCAAGAAGCCATGCTGGATTACAGCCAGGCTTTGGACGTCAGCCAAGAGGCGGTTTTTAAAAATCCGGCCCTGGGTAGCGGTCCGGGAACTTACGCGGCGGACTTTTCACGGTATCGCCCGGCCGAATTAAATAATGGCCCTTTTTGGCAGATCAGGTTTGATAAAAGCGGTTCTCATCTTCTGGAAATGCTGGCGACCGGCGGGCTGTTGACGGTTTTAAGCTATCTTTTGGTGGTTAGTCTGCTAATCTATCTGACTGTCGTTTTAATCAGAAAGCATTTTACCAGCCAAAACTACTTTTTGGCCGGCGATGATTATAATTTAATCGCCGCTCTCTTTACTATATTTATTTTAGTATTTTTTTTCCAGTTTTTTTTTCTCGCCAATACGGTTTTAAATTTTATTTTTTGGCTGGGCCTAAGCCTGGTTATGGCTTTTTGGCAAAATCGCCACCCGGCTTTGTTTAAGGAAAAAATCATTGATTTAAGCAACAGCAAGATATCTTATTGGTCGTTTTTTTCCGGCCTGCTTATGCTAACCGTTGGCTGGATGATTCTTTTGACTTTTGAGGTTAAATTTTTAGCCGCGGATATCATGGCCGCGCTCAAGCCCAAGGATGAAATCAATTTGCTGACGGCGGTTAAATTAAACCCTTACCGTTATAATTATCGGATCAGTTTAGCCGAAATTTATTTAAATCAGGCCCGAGCCGAAGCTTTAAAGCCGATTGAGCAAAGAAATAATCTAAATATCAAAGCCAATATCACGGAGGCCGTAGAAATGGCCAAACAAGCTCAAATTTTAGCGCCCCATTCGGTTTTGGCCCAGGAAACCATGGGCATGATCTACCGCGACAGCCGGCCGTTAACCAGCGGCAGCGAGCCTTGGGCGGTCAGGTCTTTCGCGCGAGCTTTTGAGCTTGAACCGACCAATCCGGTCCTGGCCACCGAGCTGGGCAAAGCGTATTTTAACCATAATGAGACGGCTAACGCGGAAGAATATTTTAAAACCGCTTTGGCGCTGAAGAGCGATTATTATGAGGCTAAATTTTGGCTGGCCAAAACCTACCTAAACAATAAAAAAGACAATCAGGCTCTAGGTTTATTAAATGAGCTGGCGCGCCAGGTCCCGACGGCGGATGTCTATTATGAACTGGGCAGATATTATTATAACCGCGGTGAAATTGACAAAGCTATCGAGCGGTTCAAACTGGCCCTAACCGTTTCACCCCGGCACTCTAACAGCCTGTACAGCTTAGGCATAGCGTATGAGGCTCAAGGAAAGATTAAGGAGGCGCTAAGATATTTAGAGAAAGTTTTGGAACTGAATCCGGGGAATGAAGAAGTGAATAACAAAATAAAGGCCTTAGGTAAATAAAAAGAAGGACACTTGCCTAGACAAGTGTCCTTTCGCGTTGTCCTCCTTTAAAAGTTCAGCTTAAGTTACGGTCGCGGTCCGTTCTGGAGTTTTTTTAACTCCAGGGTAAATTGAATATCTCTACCCATCCGTTTGGGCAAGAGATTGTTTGCCAAAAAATGCTCCGCGCATTTCTGACAGCAGAACTTAAAGGCGCCAATCTGGCAAGCTCCGTTCTTGCTTTGAGCAACCCAGATTAGCGGAAACTGTGACTGGCAGGCTTGGCATTTGCATAATCCTGATATCGCTCTCATTTTAATCCTCCTCGCCGCAGTTTCTCCATCATGGAGAGGCCGCGTGTTGTTTACTCTCTAAAATCTAGCCTTGGCGTAAGCCCCGCCTATTTCGCCAGTACCTTGCTTAAGCGTCTAAGCGCTTCCAGGTATTTTTCGCTGGTTTTTTGAACGATCTCTGCTGGCAGTTCGGGCGCGGAGCATTTTTTGGTTCATTTTGTGTTTTCTCCTATTTCTTTCCTGGTTTGTGGTTTACCCCGCCGGGGTTTTAATTCCCGGCGGGGCGGTTCGGGGTTGTTCGGTTTTAGGTTATCTATTCCATTTCCAGTTTGTTTTTGGCTTCGGCTTTGGCCAATTCAATTGCCCGGCCGATGTATTTTTCCGGGCGCTTGAGCAACTCAAGCGAGCTTGCCGGTGTTAACCGCCAGGCTTGTTCGAGTTTTTTGTCCGGATGAGATTGCAGGTGATACCGCATGGCTAAGGGCAGGCTGATACCTTTAGCAGCAGCCGCCGGCACGATGGTTTTGTTGACCAGTTCGTGCGTACCGGCATATCCCTGCCGTTGCAAGCACAAGTGCAAGAGTTCAGCCACGACCAGCTTGGCTTCTCTCCTGAAGTTGGTTTTGACCCGACGCGGGTCAACGGCCAGCGACTTAATCAGCCTCTCGGTGGTGCTGATCTGCTGGTAAGCGTAGACCATGGCCGAGCTGAAACTGCGCATAACGCAGGACCACCTTAAATCTCTTTGCAGGTCGCTCGTCAGCGTCAGCGCTACTTTCATGACCTCGGCGATGACATTGACGTGCATGCCGCAGTTATTTTCCGCCTTGATCGGATTGGCCTTTTTATGAGCCATAGTGGATGAAGAAGAATTAACCTCGGTGGCGCTGACAATTTCGCCGAACTCCGATGACTGCAGGATGCGGACATCCTCGCCCAAATTACCCAGCACCCCCGACAGCAGCAACAGCTCAAAGTAGAAGCGGGCCGCATCCTGGGGCGGGGAAATTTGTGTAGTATACTCCGCTCTCTCCAAGTCTAGGTATTTCATCAGCGTCTCTTGCGCCATTATGGCTTTGTCTCTTCCGAGCATGGCCAGGAGCGCGGCTGAAGTGCCCACGGCGCCGTTGAAACTTCCCGGAACAATCATGGACAGAAAGTAAGCGTTTTGGACGCAGTTTCTAAACTGATAATGCAGGCAGGCCAGCCAGAAGCCAACGGTTACGGGCAGAGCAGTTTGCAGATGAGTCCGGCCTGCTTGTACAACCTCGGCGTACTGGCTGATTTTGTCCCGCCAAACCTGATCCACGACCAGCAGTTTCGGCTTAAAGACCCGTTGAAATACTTGCGCTAAAATCAAGGCGTAGGCCGTATTGATGATGTTGTATGAGGTCGCGCCCAGGTGCAAGTATTTATGCAGCGCCTTAGGCAAATACCGTTTCATCAGTTCCAACAGGGCCAGGATGTCGTGGTTAGTTCCTGCTCGTCCATCCCGGCCGTATTCTCGGGCGTCTTGAACAGTGGTAGAAATGTTCTCGAGCAGATTCAACAGCCGCTCACGGGTTAACCCGGCCGTTTCTTTACGCGGCATGAAGCCAATTTCCGCTAGTGTCATGAGCCAGAACCATTCCACGATTATCAGGAACGAAGCCCACATGTCGTAGCCCAAGAACGGTTTAAGCGCCTCGGGCTGATAGCGGGGGTCGCCCGGCATCTGCAGGTTTCTGCCAGGCAGTTTTGACACCGTCGGCAGATTTTGGCTAATGACTGTTTCCAGTAATTTATGCATGACTTTCTCGCTTTCTCTTTTTTGTTATAGTTGTTGTCTGGTTTGTCTCCACACCAAGCCTGGTATGGGGTTTGTTTTTTCTCCCGAAAACCTTTGGTAGGATTGTTAAGGTCCAAAAAGACCAAACCTACTCCGGGCTTGGTCCTCCTTATGTTTGATTAAATGTTAGTACAAAGGTTGGGAAAAGGCAAGCAAAAAAAGGGTTTCGGCAGTAGGACGCATTGCAATACGTTCTAAATCGAAACCCTATTATATCCCTTAAACGGGATATTATTTTGTTTTTTTTAACTTCTCCATGTGCCGCACTCGTTTGGCGATAAGCGCGGCCGTGCCGATGTCCGAACGGTGATCCACCGCTCCGATAACGGCGCGAGTCCCTTGTTCGGCGATCCTTTCCGCTTCAGCCAGGTCGGAACCGGTTCCCAGGACCGCCACGGCGCGGGAAGAGGTCAGGCGAATGACGGTCCGCTTGCTCGCAACGGATGAATAATAAAGGCGGGCCTCTCCCGGGTTGTCGAGTTGGATAACATCAGAGGCTGTTTGGACATACTGGTTTTTGGGCAGGCCGTAATTGACCGGCACCACGTATTTTACCACCGTGGCCAGGGGTTTGAACCTAATGTCCAGTTGGTTGAGCTTGCCATAGTTTCTGGGGCAGGTGATAGATCGGCAGATGTCTAGGAAATCGGTTTCCAGGAGCGACAAGACGTTGATGGCTTCCGGATCGCCGAAGCGGGCGTTGATCTCCAATAGTTTAAGCCCCGGGGCAGTCAGCATGAAACCGCCGTAGATTATGCCCCTGTAATAACCGCCGGTTTCTAAGTACAATACCAGGACGATCTGCTCCAGAATGTCCACGGCCTGGTTCAAATCATCCTGCGTTAGGAACGGCAACAGATGGTCAGGGCAGGAATACGAACCCATACTACCGGTGTTCAATCCCTGATCGCCAATCAGTCGGCGTTTGTGATCTTGAACCGGCGGCATGGGCACAACAATCAGGCCGGAGCAGAAACATTGGAGAGAAAATTCCTCGCCTTCAAGTTTTTCTTCAATCACCACCGTCGGGCGATGCGTCAGAATGTCAAGGCAGATTCCCAATGCTTCATCCACGGTATTGAAGTGTTCGCCCTGGACCATAACGCCTTTGCCGCCGGTCAGTCCGTCCGGCTTTAAAACGCATGGCATATTTTCCTTCAGGTATTCTTCGATGCCGTCCATAGTCCTAAAGGTTTTTGATTTTGGACTGCCGGCTACGTTATATTGCTTCATCAGTTCCCTGGTGAAAGCTTTTGAGGTTTCCAGTTGGGTCTCTAGCTGTCCGGGCCCGACCACCGGGATCCGGGCTATTTCCAGGGCATCAGCCACGCCGTTTTTTAATGGCTCTTCCGAATCAATTACGGCCAGACTGGCGCCCTGACTCCGGGCGAAACCGGTGATTTTTTTCAGATCGTCGTAGCCGCCAATTTGGACTTTATCCGCCAGGGCCGCTATTCCAGGGTTGTTGGCTTTCATGTAGGCGAACAAGACCGGAGTTGGCTTTGACCTGATTATCGCTTCCGCGATAGCGTGCCCTCGGGCGCTGTTGCCGACCAATAGTACGTTTTCGTTCATGGCTGGTTCCTTTCTTGTCTGTTGTTAGGTTAAGTTTACCGTTTTTTAAAATCTTTTTAAGGTCCAAAAAGACCAAACTTCTTCCGGGCTTGGTCCTCCTTGGTGTGTTTTTACAGTTTGGCTCGAACTCATTTTATCCGAAACTCCTGAACGAAACCAGACCAAGAAAGCCAGCCCGCCCTGCTCGTTCAGAGCATACACACACAGTGTGATATAAAAATCGCTGGTGGGGATGGTGGGAGTCGAACCCACACGGAATTGCTTCCAAAGGTTTTTGAGACCTTCTCGTCTACCAGTTCCAACACATCCCCCAAAATTTTCGATTTTTTGAGCTTACCTTTATATGAGATGGTTACAAAACTATTTTTGCTGCAATTTGCTATTTTTCGGCCAGGCTTCGTCAAACTGGCGCGAAATGATTTTCACCGTAATACTATTACGGTTCAAATCATTTCGCTGGTTTTCCTCGCCTGGCCGAAAAATATCTAAATTTCGCTACGAAATAGTTTTGTAACCATCTCTATATAAAAACCAGCTCAAGCTAGTTTTATTCTGATATAATAATAAATTTTTTTTATAAATTTGTCAAAGAGGGCGGAAATGGGGTATAATATAAATGTGAAAAATAACCAATAACCAAGATACAAGCAACAAACAATAATAATTTGAAATTTGGATGTTTTGCTTGGTTTCGGTTATTGTTTCTTGATTATTGTTTCTTATTCTAAATGGGTAAAATAATCTCCATTGTCAATCAAAAGGGCGGGGTGGGCAAAACCACTACCGCCTTGAATTTGGGCGCTTATCTGGCCTATTTGGGCAAACAGGTGCTGTTGGTTGACATTGATCCGCAGGCCAACGCCACGTCCGGCTTAGGGATTGACCATAAAAATTTGGAACACGGCATTTACGAAGCCCTGATCGGGCATAAGCCGATCTTTGAAGTCATCAAATATACTTTGCAGGACGGCTATAAGATCGCTCCGGCCACGATTGCTTTGGCCGGCGCCGGCATTGAACTGGTTAATTTGGAAAACCGGGAATTTAGGTTGGCGCAAATTTTGGACCAGATTAAAGACGAATATGATTATATCATTATTGACGGGCCGCCCTCGCTGGGGCTGTTAACCGTCAACAGCCTGGTGGCGGCTGACGAAGTCTTAATTCCCATCCAGAGCGAATATTTCGCCCTGGAAGGCTTAGGCCAGTTATTGGACACCATCAGCCTGGTGCAAAGCAATTTAAAGGCGGGGCTGGGCATTATGGGCGCGGTCATAACCATGTTTGATAAAAGGAACCGCCTATCCGGATCGGTCATGAACGAGCTCTACCAATATTTTCCCAACAAAGTTTTTAGGAGCATTATCCCCAGAAGCGTCAAGCTGGCCGAGGCGCCGAGCTATGGCCGTTCGATTTTATATTACGACCCTAAATCAAAAGGCGGCCGGGCTTACGAAAAGCTGGCCAGGGAAGTGATGGATTTGGAAAGGTCTAAATTTTAAATTTATAATTTAAATCAATTTTAAATTTTGTAATTTTAAATTCAATTCAAATTTCAAATTTAAAATTTTATTAAAATATGTCCAATAGCTTAGGCAGGGGACTTAGTTCCCTGATTCCGCAAAAAGTTAAAAAAGTTACCACGGCTTCAAGCGGCGAAGCCGTGGTTGAGGTGGCTAGCGAAACGGATAAGAACCGGATACATCAGATCAGTCCGGAACAAATACGGTTTAATCCCCTGCAGCCCCGCCGGAATTTTAGCGAGCTCCAGCAAAGCGAGCTGGCGACGTCAATTAAGCAATACGGCGTCATTCAGCCATTGATAGTAACGCAAAAAAACGGCCAGTACGAATTAATCGCGGGCGAACGCCGCTTAAGAGCGGCCAAAGTTTTAGGCCTGCCGCTGATACCGGTGATTATCCGCCAGGCCAGCGAACAGCAAAAACTGGAAGTGGCGCTGGTGGAAAACCTGCAGCGGGAAGACTTAAACCCGATTGAGGCCGCGGTGGCTTACCGCAAATTGATAGATGAATTTAATTTAAGCCAGGACGAACTGGCTTTGAGGCTCTCCAAATCGCGGCCGGTTATAGCCAACGCCATCAGACTTTTGAATTTGCCCGAAGAAATTCAAACCGCCCTGATTGAAGGCCGGATTAACGAGGGCCATGCCAAAACAATCGCCGGTCTGGAAAACGAGGTCAAGCAGATGGCTTTATTTAAAAAAATATTGCGCGGTCAAATGACGGTCAGTGACGCTGTCAAAGAGACCAGGGTTATGGGCGGGACCAAACAGGCCAGAATAAAAATTAACTACGCCGATAAAGACAAGGAATTTGCTTTCCGCCAGTTTTTCGGCACCAAAGCGGAAATTAAAAGGAAAGGCAAGGGCGGGGAAGTCATTATTTATTTTTTCTCGGACGAAGAGCTGGGCGAGCTGACTAATAAAATTAAGAAGTGAAGTTAGAAGTAAGAAGTAGGAAGTAAGAAGTAAAAGACAGGTTTAAAATTTTAAAGCCTGTTTTTTGCTTGGCGACGAAATTTTTAAAATAAAAAAAGACCGTTTAAATTAAAAGTTTGCCATTACCGGAAAAAATGTTATATTATAATAATCAAAACCCTAACGAATCAACGAATAAAATAACGAATTTACAAATATTTGTATATTTTTAGTGGATTCGTAGATTTGTAGGGCCAATGAATTAAGAACAACGCGCATAATAAGTCAGCAGGTATGCAATTTACACATCTCCATGTCCATAGCCATTATTCTTTGCTGGACGGCTTAACCAAAATTGACGAGCTGGTAAAAAAAGCCAAGGACGAGGGTTCGACCAGCCTGGCCTTGACCGACCATGGCGTCATGTACGGCGTAATTGAATTTTATCAGAAATGCAAACAGGCCGGCCTTAAACCAATCATCGGCGTGGAAACTTATCTGGCGCCCGGGTCGCGGCTGGATAAAAATGTTAAATCCGACGGAAGGAATTACCACCTGGTGCTGTTGGCGAAAAATAGGGTTGGCTACCAAAATTTAATCAAACTGACTTCCATCGCCCACCTGGAAGGCTTTTATTATAAGCCCAGAATTGATTGGGAAGTTTTGTCCAAGCACTGCGAAGGCTTGATCGCTTTAACCGCTTGTTTGGCCGGGGAAATCCCGCGCCTCGTTACGGCGGGGAAGTTAGACAAGGCCAAAAAAAGAGTGTTGGAATACAGCCAGCTGTTCGGTCCGGGTAATTTTTACCTGGAACTGCAAAGCCATCCCAATCTGGCGGAGCAGGGGCCGGTTAATCAGGCGCTTATCGCCATCTCCCGGGAACTTAATCTCCCGCTGGTGGCGACTAACGATATCCACTATTTGAATAAAGATGATGACGAGCCGCAGGATGTTTTATTATGCTTGCAGACCAAGAAGAAAAAAGAAGACCGCGATCGCATGATGATGCTGGGAGGCGATTATTCTTTCCGGCCGACCAAAGAGATGATCGAAGCTTTTAAGGAGACGCCCGAAGCCATCTTGAACACGGAAAAAATCGCCGCTTTATGCAATCTGGAATTAGAGCTGGGAAAAATTCAGTTGCCGTTTTTCCTCACGCCGGGCGGGCAGGAGATTGAAGCTTATCTGGATAATTTATGCCATCAGGGCTTAATGATTCGTTACGGCAAAAATTATGAGCAAATTGACCCGACAATTAAAGCCAGAATGGATTACGAACTGACCGTCATTAAAAAAATGGGCTGGCCGTCTTATTTTTTAATTGTGGCGGATTTCGTCAACTGGGCCAAATCAAATAACATCGTGGTCGGACCGGGCCGCGGTTCGGCCGCCGGTTCGCTGGTTTCGTATTTATTGAATATCACTAATATTGACCCGCTTAAGTACGATTTGCTGTTTGAGAGGTTTTTAAATCCCGACCGGATTTCCATGCCGGATATTGACATGGATTTTGCCGACGCCAGGCGCGATGAAGTGCTCCGTTACGTGGAAGAGAAATATGGCAAAGACCATGTGGCGCAAATTATCACTTTCGGCACCATGGCCGCCCGGGCCGCCATCCGCGACGTCGGCCGGGCGCTTAATTATCCTTACGAATTTTGCGATAAACTGGCTAAGATGATCCCGATGTTTTCTAAAATCAAGCAAGCGGTCGAGGAAGTCGGCGAATTAAAAGAGCTTTACAGAAACGATGAATCGGCCCGGCGGATCATTGATTACGCCCGGCGGCTGGAGGGCGTGGCGCGGCACGCCTCCACCCACGCCTGCGGCGTAGTCATCACCAAGGATCCTTTAACCGAATATCTGCCTTTGCAATACGCCTCCTCTTCTGATCGCAGCGTGATCTCGCAATATTCTTTGCACCCGGTGGAAGATTTGGGTCTTTTAAAAATGGATTTTCTGGGTTTAAAAAATCTGACCATTATCGAGTCGGCCATTAAGATTATTAAAAATACCCGCGACCTGGCGATTGATATAGATAAAATTCCGCAAAATGACGCTTTGACCTATAAACTATTCCAGGCCGGAGAAACCACCGGCGTCTTTCAATTTGAATCCAGCGGCATGAAAAGGTATTTGCGCGAGCTTAAACCCACTGAGTTTGAAGATATCATCGCCATGGTAGCGCTCTATCGCCCCGGGCCGATGGAATGGATTCCCGATTATATCAACGGCAAGAAGGCCCTAAAAAAACCGCGGCTACTTCACGCCAAGCTGGAGCCGATCCTAAAAAAAACCTATGGCGTGGCCATTTATCAGGAGCAGGTGATGCGGATGGCCAGGGATTTGGCCGGCTTTACCATGGCCGAAGCCGATGTTTTAAGAAAAGCCATGGGCAAAAAAATAGTGAAATTGCTGGCTGAACAAAAAGAAAAGTTTATCGACGGCTGCGTTAAAAACGGCATCTCCAGCCAGCAAGCGGAAAACATCTTTTCCTTTATCGAGCCATTCGCCGGCTACGGCTTTAATAGGAGCCATGCCGCCTGCTACGCTTTGATCGGTTATCAAACCGCCTATTTAAAAGCGCGCTGGCCGGCAGAATTCATGGCCGCGCTTTTGACCGCCGATCAGGAGAATATCGACCGCATTGCCATTGAAATTGAGGAATGCCGCCACATGGGCATAAAAGTGATGGCGCCGGACATTAATCAATCATACGAATCCTTTACCGTGGTAACCAGCGGCACGGAGAGAAATCAGGCGGTTGGCCAGAATGAAGAGTCCAAAACAATCCGTTTCGGGCTTAAAGCCATAAAAAATATCGGCGGCCATATTGCCGAGGAGATCATCAAGGAGCGCAAACAGCATGGCCCGTATAAAGATATCACTGACTTATTGGAAAGAGTCTGCGATAAAGATTTAAATAAAAAATCGCTGGAGAGCCTGGTCAAAAGCGGTAGCTTGGATAATTTCGGCGAACGCGGTCAGCTCTTGGGCAATATGGAAAATATTTTGGGATTTAACCGCGACATCGCCAAATCAAAATCCAATTGCCAGGCCAGTTTATTTATGGACGCTCCCAGCATAAATTTTAACCGCCGGATTAAGTTAGGACCGGCGCCGGCGGCCACGGCGCGGGAAAAATTAGCCTGGGAAAAAGAATTGCTCGGGCTCTATATCAGCGATCATCCCTTTTCCGGCTGCAAAAAAATACTGAATTCAGCCGTGCTGCCCGTAGCCGCTTTAGCCGAGCATCAGTCTGATTATCAGGTTAGCTTGGGCGGAGTGATAACTAAAATAAAGAAGATCATCACCCGCTCTGCCGAACCCATGCTGTTTGTCAAGATTGAAGATATGACCGGCAGCCTGGAAATTTTAGTTTTCCCCAGCCTTCTTAAAGAAAACAATTTAATTTGGCAGGAAGGCAAAGTCGTGCTTTGCCAGGGAAAATTATCGGACAAAGATCAGGAGTTGAAATTGCTTTGTAATAAAGTCATGGAGCTAACCTCCGAAACCGCGGCCGAGGCCATAAATAAATTTACGGCCAGCGGTAATAATAAAAGCAATGGTGGAATAAAAAGATTTTACCCCAAGGCGTCTAATGGCGCCGTGTCTTACGGCTATCCCTCGCTCCAAGCCGTTTCGTCAGCCAGCCAGCCGGCGTGGGCTGGCGCCTTACCGGCCGCCAAGAACCTAGTTCTTAAAAATGACAAGCTCTTCATAACTTTAAATGGCAACATCAATGAGTTAATATTAGCTAAATTAAAGCAAATTTTAATAAAAAATAGCGGCGACAAAAAAGTCTTTTTTAAATTAATTTCCGGCGCTAAGACTAACCTGGTGAAAACCGATTTTAAGGTAAATTACAGCCGGGATATGGTTGAAGCAATAAACAAGATTTTAGATTAGACAGAATGGCTGAAAGCTGGTAAAATAATATTAATCTCATAACTCACAACTCGTAACTCATAACCCATAACCCATAGCTCATAACTCAAAATATTAGGTAAAAGAGTTGCGAGCTACGAGTTATGAGCCTGCCTATCGGCAGGCAGGTTGCGCGAAATTTATATGCCAGAAACAAATTTTTTAGTTCCGCCACAAGCAGCCGTAAAAAAATCCAAGCAAAGAACATCTAGAAAATCAACCAAAGCAGGAGTCGCCATCGGCGTCAGAAAAGCGGACAAACCGCCTTTTAAAATAAATGAAAATTTTAATACTATTCAGTCGATGCCAAGAGCTGGATATAAAATTAAAGAAAATTTAACGGCCGCGAAAAAGAGCGAGGCGAAAAATATTTATTTTAAGATTGCCGGCAGTTTCATCGCCTTAACCGTTATTTTGGTTTTAGCCGTGTTATATTTAGGCTTTGCCAAGGCGACTTTGATTATTATTCCGACTCAAGAGAAAGTTACTGATAGTTTAAACGTCACCATAGTTGATATGGATAGTACGGCCGGCATGGCTCAAGGAGAAATTCTGGGCATCGTCAGGCAGGTGCCGCTGGAGCAATCGCAAACCTTCACCGCTACCGGCAAAAAAATTTTGGGCGAAGAAGTTACGGGCCAGGTGACGATTATAAATGATTATCTGAAGAATCAGCCCCTAGTGGCCACCACTAGGCTACTGTCGCAGGACAATAAATTGTTTAGATTAAAAAATACCGTTAATGTGCCGGCCGGGGGCCGGGTAGTGGCCGAAGTTTACGCTGATGAAGCCAAGCCTGATATGGCCATCGGTCCGAGCAAATTTACCATTCCCGGACTTTGGGCCGGGTTACAAGATAAAATTTACGCTCAGAGTCAGTCGCCAATGGCCTATCAGGAAAAGGTTAAATATATAATCACGCAAAGCGATATTGATAAGGCTGTTAGCGGTTTAAAGTTAAGTTTATTAACCAACGCTAAAAAAGAAATTAGCCAAGCTTATCAGGAATATGAACAGTCGATTATTGAAGTTGACAACAATTCGATTAGCCAGGAAGTGCAAGGCAAGGTCGGAGAGGAAAAAGATAAATTTACCATTAAAATAAAAACCAAGATTACAGTAGCGGCTTTTAAGGATAATGATATTTATAGTCAGGTCCGGGCCAAGCTAATTAATGCCTTGGCTGATGACAAAGAAATTGTTGAATTAAGACGCGCGGATACAGCGTATCATTTAGGCGGCATAAATTTAAGCCAAGGCACGGCCACGGTTGACGTTGATTTTGTCGCTAAAGTGACGCTTAAAGACAACGCGAAAATAATCAAGAAAAATAATTTGGCTGGTTTGAATAATGAGCAGCTAAAAGCCTATTTAAATAGTCTGCCTGAAGTGGCGGGTTATGAAGTAAAGTTTTTCCCCGCCTTTTTGAAAAAGATGCCGAACCTGGTTGACCGGATTGAGGTGGTGATAAAGAAGTAGGGGGCGATTCGCTGATTGTCCGCGCAGATTGACATTTTTGTTTGGTTAAAATATAATAAAACCATGATAAAAAAAGATAAAAACAAACCGATAACCAGAGTTGATTTAGATAATTTATATAATAAATTAGATAAATCTTTTGACGCTAAATTTGATAAAAAATTTGGCGAAGTTAATCTATTTTTTGATAAAAAATTTGGGGAGATTGATAAATCTCTTGATGTTAAATTAGGTAAGTTTGCCGAGGAAGTTATTCTGCCGGCGGTCAGCAGAATAGTAAGCGGTGAAATCGGCAGACATCGCCATGAGATGAAAAATTATATTGACGTTAAGCTCGCTGAAAATAAAGGAGACATAATTTCTTACATGAAAGGCGATCAGGAACGCGATAAGAATTGGAAGATGAAAGTGATCAATATATTCAAGAGAGAGAAAATTGCCAATCCACAAGAATTGGAGATATTAATAAATTTGTTAAAGTAAATTCTAAAGGCGATTGCTATATTACCAAGTATAGTCCCGCAAATAGCGGGATCCCGTCGTGGGACTAAGCCAGACTGAAGAGCGCTCCCAAAAATGGGGGAAATCGGGTGGAACCACGGACCTATTAAAGGCTCGTCCCGAACATTTATTTTTTTAGGTGTTCGGGACGAGCCTTTTTAACATATGAAGGGGCCAACATTAAAAGGCAAAAAAATAATTTTAAAACCGCTGGTAATCAGACAGGCGGAAAATTATATGCGCTGGCTTAAGGATTCCGAGGTAACAAAATTTTTAAGCAACGATTTTAGCAGTTTAAATTTAAAGAGGGAAAAAGAGTTTATAAAAAAATCCAATAGAAACAAGACCAACCTTAGATGGGCAATTTATACTAAGACTGGCGCGCATATAGGTAATACGGGCTTACATGAAATTGACAGAAAGAAAAATTTGAAAGCTAGTTGGGGCGTAATGATCGGCGAAAAAAGTTACTGGGGTCAAGGCTTGGGGACAGATGTTTTAAAAACAGTTTTAAAATATTGTTTTGGCAAGCTTAAATTGAATAGAGTTGAATTGGGCGTTTTTAAGTTCAATCCCAGAGGCATAAGATGCTACAAAAAGTGCGGTTTTAAAATTGAGGGTATAAAAAAACAGTCGGTAAGAAAAAATGGTAAATTTGTTGACGAGATAATAATGGGCATAACCAAGGATGATTATAATAAACTAAATAAAAAATATGTCAGACAAAAATGAAAAGCCCGCTTCGGCAGGCAAGTTGGAAAAAATTCGCCATTCCTTGTCTCATCTGATGAGCATGGCAATTAGTGAATTGTATCCCCGGGTCGGACTGGGCGTGGGGCCGGTAATTGAAAACGGCTTTTATCAGGATTATGATCTGCCCGAAGCCTTAAATCCGGACATCTTGCCCAAATTGGAAAAACGCATGAGAGAAATGATTGGTGAAAACATAGAATTCAAGCAGCATCAGATGAGCTTTGCCCAGGCGCTTAAGCAATACAAGCACGACCCATATAAAACCGAGCTGATTAAAGATTTGAAGGCGGCCGGAGAGAAAAACGTCAGTTTTTATAAGTCGGAAAATTTTGATAATCTTTGCGCCGGACCTCACGTTGAATCCACTAAAGAGATAAATCCGGAAGCTTTTATGTTGACGAAACTGGCCGGCGCTTACTGGCGCGGGAGCGAAAAAAATAAAATGCTGACCCGGATTTATGGATTGGCCTTTGCCACTAAGCAAGAGCTGGAAAACCACCTGAAGATGATGGCCGAAGCGGAGAAGCGGGACCATCGAAAATTGGGCAAAGAGCTGGATTTATTCGTCTTTTCTGAAATTGTGGGCAAGGGCTTACCCCTGCTTACTCCAAAGGGTACGGTCATCAGGAAGGAGCTGGAAAAATTTGTTTTGGAAGAAGAGACTAAAAGAGGCTATCAGCATGTAGTTACTCCTAATTTGGCCAGGGTGGAGCTATATAAAAAGTCCGGCCATTACCCGTATTATAAAGACACCATGTATCCGATGATGAAAGTTGACGAAGAAGAATTGATTTTACGGCCCATGACCTGCCCGCATCATTTTGAGCTTTATAATTCCAGACCCAGAAGCTACAAAGAGTTGCCGCTAAGACTAGCCGAAATCGCGCACCAATACAGGTATGAAAAAAGCGGAGAACTGTCGGGGTTGACGCGAGTCAGAATGTTCTGCCTGGCGGACGCTCATATCATTTGCGCCAAAGAACAGGCCGAGGATGAAATAAAGAATGTTTTGGATTTAATAGACTACTCTTATAATATCTTTGGTTTAGCCAAGGGCAAGGATTATCGCTATCGGTTGTCCTTGGGAGACAGAGGCGATAATAAAAAGTTTTATAAAGATGACGCGGCCTGGGATAAAGCTGAAGGTATTTTGAGAAAAACTCTGGAAAAAATCGGCGTGCCTTATTTTGAGGCCAAGGGCGAGGCCGCTTTTTACGGGCCGAAGATTGACGTGCAGATGAAGAAGATCAACGGCCAGGAGGAGACTGCTTTTACCGTCCAATACGACTTTGTCATGCCCAAAAGATTTGCCATGAAATATATTGATAGAGACGGCAAAGAAAACGAGCCGATTGTTATCCATCGTTCCTCTATCGGTTGTTTCGAAAGAACCATGGCTTTTTTAATCGAGCATTACGCCGGCGCTTTTCCGGTTTGGCTTTCGCCGACGCAGGTAAAAATAGCGTCAGTGGGCCAAGCTCACGGGGAATTCTGCCAAAAATTGGCGGCTGAATTTAGGGAAAACGGCGTCAGAGCGGAAGCGGACGACTCGGACGAAACCGTGGGCAATAAAATCAGAAAGGCCGTAGGCGAGAAAGTGCCGTATATGCTGGTGGTGGGTGACCGGGAAATGGCGTCTCTAAAATTGACGGTGCGGGACAGGGGAGAGAAGACCACGCGCGAGATTGGCAAACAGGAGTTTATTAAAGAGGTGAATAAAAAGATAAAAAATAGAATGTAAAAAACAAGAAAACAAAATGAAGGCGAGGAAACGTTTCCTCGCCTTCATAATTTGTGTTAATTTTCGATATTTTATTGGTGTTTAATTTGTGTTTTCAAATATCTAAATTTTCCACCTTTTTGGCGTGAGTCTGGATAAAGTGCTTCCTGGGCGCCACGTCCGAGCCCATCAGCATTTCAAAGGTTTCATTGGCCAGGGCCGCGTCATCAACGTTGACTTGCCTCATGATACGGGTTTCCGGATTCATGGTCGTATCCCAGAGCTGCTCAGGATTCATTTCGCCTAAACCCTTGTAGCGCTGGATATTGATGCGCTTGGTCGGGGCAATTCGCGAATTACCTCCCCCTTCGGTTTCTTCTTCGTCGGCGGGCGATTCTAGACCCGCCTCGCCTTCTTCGTCGGCGGGCGATTCGCGAATTGCCCCGACGTCGCCGCCCAACTCTTTGATGATTTTATTTTTTTCTTCATCGCTGTAAGCGTATTTTATGGCAGCGCCTTTCTTAATTTGATAAAGAGGCGGCTGGGCGATATAGAGATTGCCGTTTCCTACCATGGCGTTAAAATGCCGGTAAAATAAGGTTAAGAGCAGGGTGCGGATGTGGGCGCCGTCAACGTCGGCATCGGTCATGATAATAATCCGGTGATAGCGCAGTTTGCCCAGGTCAAATTGATCATCAATATTCGCCCCCAGGGCGATGACCAGATTCTTAATTTCGTTATTAGCCAGCATTTTATCCAGCCGGGCGCGTTCCACGTTTAAAATTTTGCCGCGCAGGGGTAAAATCGCCTGAAATTTACGGTCGCGGCCCTGCTTGGCCGAGCCGCCGGCCGAGTCGCCCTCAACAATATAAAGTTCGCTTTCTTCGGGCTTGCGGCTGGAACAGTCGGCCAGTTTGCCCGGCAAAGTCATGCCTTCAAGCGCGCCTTTTCTTAAAATGGAGGCGCGGGCGGTTCTGGCCGCGATGCGGGCTTGGGCAGAAAGGAAACATTTGGCGATGATGGCTTCGGCTTCCCGCGGATTTTCCGAGAGAAAGGCCATAAAACTGTCGCCAAAAATTTGTTCAACCTGGGTTTTCATTTCCGCGTTGCCCAATTTGCCTTTGGTCTGGCCTTCGAATTGCGGGTTGGTAAGTTTGACGCTGATGATGGCGGTTAAGCCTTCTCTGACGTCTTCGCCGGTCAAATTTTCATCTTTTTCTTTGATTAAGTTTTGGCCGCGGGCGTAGCTATTTAAGGTCCTGGTTAAAGCGGTGCGGAAACCGGCCAGATGGGTGCCGCCCTCGGCATTGATGATATTATTGGCAAAAGCCAAAACGGCTTCATTAAAGCCGTCGTTATACTGCAAGGCAACTTCAATTCGGGAATCGCCGATTTCTTTATCAACATAAAATATAGTGTCGTGTTTGACCGCATTATTGCGGTTTAATGATTTTACATAAGCCTTAACGCCGCCTTCAAAATAAAATTTATAATTTTTCGGGCGATGATTTTTTCTCCGATCAGCCACTTCAATGGTTATGCCCTTGGTTAAGTAGGCCTGCTGCCTTAGGCGATCTAAAATCGTGCCCCAGTTGAATTCCAGTTCTTCAAAAATTTGGGCGTCAGGCCTGAAAGTAATAATGGTGCCGGTGGTTTTTGAATTGCCGATCGGTTTGGCTTTTTTTAACGGCTTGCCCCGCTCATATTCCTGCAGCCAGATTTTGCCTTCGCGGTGCACCTCGGCTTTTAGATATTCGCTTAAAGCGTTTACCACGGACACGCCCACGCCGTGGAGGCCGCCGGAAACTTTATAGCCGCCGCTATCGCCGAATTTGCCGCCGGCGTGGAGTTTGGTTAAAACCGTTTCCAGGGCGGAAACTTTAGTCACTTTATGGATGCCCACCGGAATGCCGCGGCCATTGTCCGAAACTTCAACCAGGCCATTGTTTAATAAGGTAACGCCGATTTTTGTAGCATGTCCGGCCATGGCTTCGTCAATGCCATTATCAACCACTTCCCAGATCAGATGATGTAGGCCGGAGGCGGAGGTTGATCCGATGTACATGCCCGGTCTTTTGCGCACCGGTTCCAAGCCTTCCAGCACGGTAATGGACTCGGCGTCATAGGTACTGGTGGCTGGGTTTTTCGATAACTTTTTGTCTGCCATATTATAATGCGAATACTACAAATTATGTGCGAATACGACGAATTGATTGGCGTGTATAATTTGTGTATTTTTTTATTTAATTTTAGCCTAAATATTTTAAAATAAAAACATCTAAATTAGCTCATTTTTATACTTAAATTTTAGCAAAAAAAAGCGGAAACGGCAAGGGAGATGGGTGAAAAAAATAAGAGATTTAACCTACATGTGGAGGTTAAATCTCAACAGTTATTCAAGGGGTTGCCTGGGCGCTCGTATTTTTGCCCCCGGCCCCCTTTATCAAGGGGGCAAATTATGTTAAAATAATAGCATGGAAAACAGCCAACAACTTAATCAAGAGAACAGCCCAGCCAAAGATCAAATTATAGAAGCCAGAGTGAAAAATTATGCCGGGCCCGAAGGCCTGACCACCAAACAGTTGGAGGCCGGCCTCTGGTATGTTGAGCATAAACAGTTTTTAAGAAACATTTTAAATGGCTTATTGATTTTGGTCGGCGCGGTTTCCCTGGCTTACTCTATTTATGGTTTCGCCGATTATCTGGTCCGCGGTCTGGACGAAGATCGGCTGCTGGTTAAACAATTAGTTGAAGCCGGCAGCCTTGGCCATGACTATGTTTTGCAGGTCGGCGCCAAGCCGTTAGCCGTGACTCCGGTTGGCATACTAAAGTCAGCCGATAAGAAATATGATTTTTACGTCCAATTAAGAAATTTTAATCCGAAATGGTGGGCGAAGTTTGATTATTATTTTATGGCCGACGGGCAGGCGTTGCCGAATGCCAGCGGCTTTATACTGCCCATGGAGGCTAAGTATCTTATGGCTTTAGCCCGAGACTTTACCGTCGAGCCGGCCGCCGCCAGCCTGGTCATAGAAAATATCCAATGGCAGAGGATTGACCGGCATAAATTTCCAGATTGGAATGCCTATTATAGGAGCCATTTAGACATTGAAAGCGCGGAGATTAATTTTACGCCGCCGAACGCCAGCCAGTTGTCTGAAAAATTAAATTTAAATCGGCTGGATTTTAAGGTAATTAATCATACGGCTTTTAATTATTGGGAGGCGGGTTTTTCTATCTTGCTTTATAACGGCGATAATCTGGCCAACATTAACTATTATACTTTGAATGATTTTATGTCAGGGGAGGAAAGGCCCATTTCCTTAAGCTGGCCGGGGAATATCGGCCGGGTTGACAAATTTGAAATAATTCCGGAGATTGATATCATGAGAGATGATATTTACATTAAGTATGAAGGTGGTATAGGACAAGAAAAATAATATAGTGTTATAGAAAAGCTATTTCAATATCTCGTTTTAGTATCTCAAAACTCAAATGTCTCCGCCGGAGGCGGATCCGCCTCCGGCGGAAAAACTCAAAACTGTAGTTCAAATCATTAAATTTGATAATAGTTTTGAGTTTTAAATTATAGATTTGAGATTTGCGTTTTGAGATTTGATATAAAATCGATGTTTAATAGGCTGATAATATATCTAAAAAATTTTGATTGGATTCTTTTTACGCCGGTGGTTTTATTGGTCTGTTTTGGTTTGGCGGAAATTTACAGCGTGGCGCTCGGCCGCTCCCAACTGGATCTGTTAAATTTTAAAAAACAAATTGTTTTTATTATTTTAGGGATTATTTTGCTTTTTTTATTGGCCGCCTTTGATTATCACAGCCTAAGGAGCTACAGCAAATATTTTTATATGCTTGGCTTGATTTTATTGGTTGGAGTTTTGATTTTTGGCCAGACCGTCAGAGGGGCGAAAGCCTGGTATGCTCTGGCCGGCCTCAACCTTCAGCCGGTTGAATTTGTAAAATTTATATTAATTTTATTTTTAGCTAAATACTTTTCTTCCGTTTCGTTGAAAGCTAAAGAACTGAAGCATCTGGTAATTTCCGGCGGCGGAGCGGCCATATTTATTTTGCTAGTTCTGGCGCAGCCGGATTTCGGTTCAGCCTTTGTTTTATTTTTGCTTTGGCTGACGATGGTCGCGCTGGTCGGCTTTGATAAAAAATATTTTATTATCATTTTTCTGGCCATTGCGGTTACTTTCGCCGGTTCCTGGTATTTTATTTTTCGCGATTACCAAAAGCAAAGAATCAATACTTTTTTAAATCCGTCATTTAACGCTTTGGCCCAGGGTTATAATATTTCGCAGGCGATTATCGCCGTCGGCGCCGGCCGTTGGGTAGGACGCGGCATTGGCTTCGGCTCGCAATCGCAGTTGAAGTTCTTGCCCGAAGCCCAAACCGATTTTATTTTTGCCGTGGTGGCCGAAGAATTGGGTTTTACCGGAGTCTTGCTGGTTCTGTTATTTTTTGGTATATTCTTTTATCGGGCCCTTTATTATTTAAAAAGAATCAATAATGATTTCGGCATTTTTTTCATTTTAGGCTCGGTCAGCTTGATTTTTACCGAAATGTTTATTAATATAGGTATGAATCTTGGCATCCTGCCGGTAATCGGCATTTCCCTGCCTTTTTTGAGTTATGGCGGCAGCGGCCTGATTTCCAGCCTGATGCTGGTGGGCGTGATGGAGAATATTATCATAAAATCTAAAATAAATTACTAAAGTACAGGCTTGCTCGGTTAATAATTTTAGCTAAGATTAATTTAATTTTATAAAAATATTTACAATATAATGCTAGTGTCGCGAATTTAGTATGCGAATGCCGCTAATAATATTCGCAGCATTCGCATTTATTCGCGGATTCGCATTAAATTTATGACTAAAGTCCAATTGCAGGCTCAGCCTAAAGCCGATGTTGACGGCAAAGCCAAAGCCATTAGAAAGACCGGTTTTATTCCGGCGGTGATATACGGCTCCAAAGCGCCAAATATTAGCGTAAAAGTAAAAAAACATGATTTTGAAAAAGCTTTTCAGATAGCTGGCGAGTTTAATTTAATTGATTTGATTATTGGTCAGGATAAGGCGGCCAAAGTTATCATTAAGGATATAGAGCGGGACGGCCTGACTAACAATATTATTCATATTGATTTTTATCGGGTGGACATGGCCAAAAAAATTTCCACTGAAATTCCTTTGCATTTTGTCGGCGAATCCAAAGCGGTTAAAGATTTAGGCGGGACATTGGTGAAAAACATGGACACGGTTAAGATTACCTGCTTGCCCGGAGATTTAGCCAGCCAGATTGAAGTTGATATTTCCAAATTAGATAATTTTAATCAATTTATCAGACTGCATGATTTAGTTTTGCCCCAGGGCTTGGAGTTGGGCAGCTCCACCGATGAAGCCGTGGTCGGCGTGATCGAGACCAAGATCGAGACGGAAGCTCCCAAGCCGGCCGAGGCCGCGCCCGTCGAAGGCGAGACCGGCGCGCTAAGCTCCGGGAAAGATGCCGGCGCGCCCGCTAAGGACACCAAAGACCAGGCGGGCGGCGAAACCAAAACGCCAGAGAAGAAAAAGTAATTCCGCCGCGGAAGCGTTTGCCAGAGCGCATAACCTCCGCTAAATAAAACAGCCTTATAATAGTTGAGGCTGTTTTATTATTGGTTGTGATTGTTAAGCGGAAGTGGTGATGGGACTGCCGCCGAATGCGGCATTCGGCGGCAGTATCTTACAATTGCCAAGCGATTAAGGCCGGCCAGGTCTTTTTTTATTTGGCATTCGGCCCAAGGCAGTTCTTGTTTGATGAGCTGTTTGATCTTCGCGGTTTGCCGCGGGTCAAATTCGCATAATATATGACAGGCGGCAGGTTGGATGGCTAAATTTTTTATTTGTCTAAACAATTTTTTATAGAGCTCCAAGCCGTTTTCGCCGGTAAAAAGCGCCTGCTCGGGCTCAAATTTCAGGCCAATCGTGTCCAGGGAGCAATTATTTTTCCAGGCTTTCCAGCCGTAGGGCAGATTAGCCAAAAAGATTTTCGATTTTCTCCGCCAGAGTTTGTCGCGCCAGCCAGAGGCTGGTCCGCCTTGGGCGGAGATCCCTGCCTGCCGGCGGGCAGGGCGCCTCTGGCGAAGATTTTCGATTTTCGATTTAACCGACGGACTTAATAGATCAGCGTGGATGAATTTTATTTTGTTGAGACCATGTAGTTTGGCATTTTGTTTGGCGATGGATAAAGTTGATTTTGAGATGTCTGTGGCTAAAAATTCAAAATTTGATACGTCGGCTGGCGAAGGAAATTTGGAAATTATATTTTTAACTAAACTAATAATAATGCACCCCGAGCCAGTGCCTATGTCAAGGAGTGTCATGGGTAGCGGGTCGCGCATTATTAGTTTGAGCGCTTCATTAACCATTAATTCCGTTTCCGGGCGGGGGATTAAGACGTTTTTATTGACCTTAAAATTCAGCCCGTAGAATTCCTTATGGCCGGTCAGATAGGCTATGGGCGCGCCTTTAAGACGGCAGGAAATTTGAAACTTAGACCGGGAAACTTGCTCGGCTGTCAGATTATATTCGGGGTGCGTCAAAAGGAACTCGCGCGGTTTTTTTAAAATGCTGGATAATAAGATTTCCGCCTCAAGGAGCGGAAGTTTTATTTTCTTGGCGCTTAATTTGTCCGTGGCAAATTTAAGAGTCTGGCTGATGGTCATAAGCTTATTTCGTCGTATTTTTAAGCGCCGCGATTATTTCCCCGATATCGCCATCCATAATTCTTGAGATGCCATGCCAATTCCGTTTAATGCGGTGGTCGGTTACTCGGTCTTGGGAGAAATTATAAGTCCGGATTTTTTCGCTTCTGTCGCCGGAGCCGATTTGCTGTTTTCTTTCGGCCGATTCTTTGGCGCGTTTTTCGTCTTCCAGCCTGGCCAAAAGCCGGGAACGCAGGATTTGCATGGCCTGTTCTTTGTTTTGGTGCTGGGATTTTTCGTTTTGGCAGGTTACCACCAGGCCGGTCGGCAGATGGGTTATCCTGATGGCCGAGTAAGTGGTATTGACGCTTTGGCCGCCCGGCCCGGAAGAGCAGTAAGCGTCAACTTTTATGTCTTGAGGCTTTATCGCCAGATCGATCTCTTCGGCTTCGGGCATGACCGCCACGGTCACGGTGCTGGTATGCACGCGCCCGGTTTTTTCGGTTTCCGGCACTCTCTGCACCCGATGAGTTCCCGCTTCGTATTTTAAATCGCCGTAAACGTTTTTTCCGCTCACCGAGAAGATAATTTCTTTATAACCGCCAATGCCGATGCGGTTGGAGTTTAGAATTTCCACTTTGGCGCCGCGCCTTTCGGCGTAGCGCGCGTAAAGACGGAACAGCTCGGCGGTAAATAGAGACGATTCGTCGCCGCCCGCGCCCGCCCTGATTTCCATGATGACATTTTTTTTATCATTGGGATCGGCCGGATGCAATTCAGCTTCTATCTTGTTTTTTACTTCATCGATTTGCCGTTTTAACTCCGGGAGTTCGTCTTTGGCGATTTTTACCAATTCCCGGTCGGATTCATTCTCCACCAGCGCCTCATTTTGCTCCAGTTGAGTCTGGTTCTTTTCTAACTCTAAAATCAGCTCAATGGCAGACTTGAGTTCGCTATGCTGCTTTGAAATTGTTTTCAGCTTTTTGGGGTCGGAAATGACGGCTGGATTTTGAAGCTCGGTTTCTAAGTCGCTGAATTTTTTTTTAATATCTTCGTACATAAAAAAATTAAAATTGAAATTTTACGTTATAATAAAACGGTTATTCTCTTAATTACGCCATAATCATATTATAGCATAATCAAAAGAATAACCGTTTAAGATGGTTACTTTTTTTCGGTTTTTTTGGCCGCCTTGGCTTTGGTTTTGGCCACCCGTTTAGCCTTTTTATTCTTATGCACGGCCAGATTTTTGTTTTTGGCTTCAACTTTGGCCTGAAATTTTTCTACCCTGCGGGCGCTGTCGATCAGTTTTTGTTTGCCGGTATAAAAAGGATGGCAAGCGGAACAGATTTCCACTTTAAGTTCCGGCAGGGTTGAGCCGGTAATAAAAGCGTTGCCGCAGGCGCAGGTTACTTTAGCCTGGGGGTAATATTTTGGATGAATATCTTTTTTCATAAATACGAATAAATAACGAATTTAAAGCGAATACAGCGAATGCCGTGAATATGCGAATAATGTAACGATTAAATACGCGAAACTGCGAAATAATTTTTGGTGAATTTTTTTTACGGCTTGTGAGCTTAATTAAGGAAGTGAGCATTGAGTCAGCCTGCCATGTCCTTTTCTGTCGGCCACTTTGTCAGGGCGTGGACGGGAGGATCGGCAATCAATGCTCACAAATTAGGGGCCAGCGGATAGACAATCGGATTTACCCGCGCATATCCCTTGGGGTATGAACCCTTGGGAGTCAGATCGGATCTGACTATGCGTTTTGTCCGGGGATGGTCGCTACCCCCTAGCAGTAAATTCGAAAGTCATCCGTTGGCCCAAATTGGTCTAGCTTATGGGAGTTGAACCCACAATGGCACAAGCTATGCGGGCTTGACATGTCGTTAAATCCAACTTGTGGCATACCGGACTATGTCCGTGCGTCTACCGTTCCGCCAAAACCAGACCCAAGCTTAAAAAGATCGACGCTTACCGGAAAGCATGGGGAGCATGTCTACCTCCCTTAAAATAATTTGAACGAGGTATAGTCTTTTAATGACATGGCTTCGCGCCAGTACCGCCCGGTAAGCGAATTTTCCTTGATGAAATTCACAAGCCTTGTTTTATTTGTCAGATTTTACCTTAACATATAAAATTATTTTTGGCAAGAGTTGACAAAAAGATGTTGACAAAAAGACGAATAAAACATATCATTTAAATCAAGGTTTCTCCGCAATGGCGCGAAGAACAAACGAGAAAGGAAAGAAATGAATAACGCCATTACGAAAGGACGTATTCGGATGCTCGTGCAGAGCATGGTGGCAGAGTCCAGAGGGTGGCTCATTACAAATGTCAATGACAGCACGGAGCTTAAAAAGGGGGAGGCTGACCAGCTCTTTGGGCAAATCGCGGTACGCATCGGGAGACCTATTCCGAAACGTTTTGCTCCCCGGCACGGGTGGAAAGTGAGTACCATTGTCGGGTACACCTACGAATACCTGCAAGGAGAGGGAGAATAAGAGGAATCCTCCCTTTCCGTCTAAGCTCGACAGCCGATTATTCGGAGTTTGTCGGGCTTTTTTAAATCCCGTAACGAAAAATACCAAGATGGGCTTTTAGGAGAATTAAACTCCTGTTAACAGGATGAAAATTTGAGGTGCTGTCGTCAGACAAAGCGGCTAAGGAATTTTCGTTTTTGAGGTTGACAAACCCTAAATAATATTATAGTCTATTTTTGTGGTTAAAATAACCTGCTAAAGGTATTTGTTTGCCAGCAGGTGGGAATAAATTTTTATTAAATTAATCTCTCATACTCCATTAAATTTCCTTGTCCAGCCCCAGTTTCCAAAAATAATTTGCTATTATTGAATATATGGAAACTGCCGATCAGACAGTTCTCGATTATTATTCGCGGAAACTGGGTCTGGACGATTCGGAGTAGAGGCTAACCCAGCTCCAGTTTTCGTGGAAAAATTGACCATATTTTGAGTTTGAGTCGTCGTTGATTAGTTTTAAGCTTTTCGTTTATCCATAAAAACTGGGGCTGGAGAAAAGGAAAACAATTATGACCTTACCTTCAATCGAAGAGATGCTTAAAGCTGGAATGCATTTTGGGCATCGCACTTCAAAATGGCATCCGAAAATGGAGCCTTTTATTTTTGGTTCAAGAAAGGGCATTCATATCATTGATCTTAGAAAAACTCAAAATCTGCTGGGCGCCGCTTTAGATTATTTAAAAAAACAAGCCCAAGAAGGCAAGGCGATTTTATTGGTGGGAACAAAGATGCAAGTCAAAAACACGCTGAAAAAAATCGCCGAGGAAGCAGGCATGCCTTATGTGTCGGAAAGATGGCTGGGCGGGCTGTTAACCAACTTCGCCGTGATCAGAAATCTGGTCAGAAAATTTAAAGACTTGGTGGAAAAAAGACAGAGCGGGAAATTGGATAAATACACTAAAAAAGAAAGGCTGGATTTTGATCGCTTAATCGCCAAACTGGAAACCAACGTTGGCGGCCTGGTTAGCTTAATCAAGGCGCCGGATGTAATTTTTATTTGGGACATAAAAAAGGAAAAAACCGCTTTTACCGAAGCCATTCAGAAAAAAATTCCGGTGGTGGCGGTCTGCGACACCAACGTTAACCCGGAGGGGGTGAAATTCGTAATCCCGGCCAACGATGACGCGACCAAGGGCATTAAACTGGTGATGGACTTGATCAAAGAGGCGATTTTGGAAGGCAAAGCCGAGGGACAAAAGAAAGAAGACAAATAAATTGTTTGATGAATAAAATAGTAAACTTCCATCAATTCCTATAAACTTCGCAATTTCGCGTTTGACTCGGGGGAGCAAACTTCCGAAATTTATAAAAATTAGAACTTATGCGTTTGAAAAACCTTCGTTCAGTCAACCGCGTAAGTCCTAAAAATTTATTTAATTGTAGAATTTTATGGAGAAATTAAAAATATTGCGAGAAAGAACCGGGGCAGTCCCCGCAACTTTTCTTTTACTTTTAAAATAATAATTAAATTTATAAACATATGGAAAATAAATCTCGATTATTAAAATTGCTGAGAGAAAAGAGCGGGGCAGGCATGGCTGATTGTAAAATTGCCCTGGACGAAGCCGGCGGCGAAATTGAAAAAGCCATTGAAATTTTAAGAAAAAAGGGCATTGCCAAAGCGGCCAAAAGAAGCGATCGCGAGGCCGGCGAAGGCGTGATTCTGGTTGATACAAATAAAGCGGGGAATGAAGGCTACATTTTAGAGATGAATTCGGAAACTGATTTTGTGGCGCGGAACGAACAATTTAAAGGGTTCGCTGATTTAGTCTTGAAAATTATAGAAACAAAAAAGCCAAAAAGCCAAAAAGAATTGCTCCGGATAAAGTTAAGTGATTATATGGTTAGCTTGTCTGGTAACACTCCGTTAAATAGAGAAGAAACTGTTGGAGAGAGGTTGGCTGCTTTAAGCGGGACCATCGGTGAAAAACTTGAGATTAAAAAGTACGACATTCTGTCGTCCGCCGGAACGGTGGCCTGTTATACGCATGCCGGCGGAAGAATCGGCGTTTTAGCCGCCCTGGATAAAGCCGGACAAAGCAGTTTAGCCTATAATGTGGCCATGCAAATCGCGGCCGCCAATCCAAAATATATCAAACCCGAAGATGTCAGCCCGGGGGAAATCGCCAAAGAAAAAGAAATTTATCGGGCGCAACTCCTGAAAGAAGGCAAGCCGGAAAATATGATCGATAAAATTATCGCCGGTAAGTTGAATAAATTTTACGAAGAAGTTTGCTTGGTTAAACAGGAGTATATTAAGGACGACAAGAAGAGCGTTGAAGATATTTTGGGCGGGGTGAAAGCAGAAAAGTTTGTTAGGTACAGTTTGTAAATTTTTAAATTTTTGATTGTCATTGCGACCCCGGCCTTAAGCCGGGGGAAGCAATCTCACGCATATCTTGCTTGTACTAAAAATTCCTTTTGCCTAGTACTTTGTGCTTAGATGTTCGTGAGATTGCTTCGTCTCCAGCCCCAGTTTAAGAAACTGGAGCTGCATCATCGCAATGACAATTGCTATTCTATGAAGGTAGCCCAGGTACAATTCGCCCCTTGGGACAAGAAGTATAATTTTGATCCGGCTGATTTAATTTTGGAAGTTGGCGACCAGGTGATCGTTGAAACTGAACTGGGCTTGGAATTGGGCAAGGTGACGGGCTTTACTGATTGGCCGGTTGCGGGTGCCGATTCGCTGAAGCCGGCCAAAATGCCGGCCGGCACGGCAGACGCTCTTTTTCCAGGGATCGGGACAAAGGCGGAGCGAACTCCTTCAGCCAGCCCGGCGCCGGGTGAAATAAAAAAAATTATAAGTAAAGCGGCCACGGCCGATTTGGAGAAATTGCCAAGCGCCCAGCAGTCAAAAGAAGATTTTGATTATTGTAAAATGGTTATCGCCAAACATCAATTGCCCATGAAATTGGTGGATGTGCATTATTCGTTTGACGATTCAAGGATCACCTTCCCTTTCATTGCCGATTCCAGGATAGATTTTAGGGAGCTGGTTAAAGAACTGACTAAGTATTTCGGCCGCAATATAAGATTGCAGCAAATCGGCATTCGCGATGAAGCCAGGCACTGCGGCGATTTCGGCCATTGCGGTCGGCCGCTATGCTGCGGGCGATTTTTGGGCGAGCTTAATTCCATAACTTCGGAAATGGCCGAGTTGCAGCAATGCGCGCACCGCGGCTCGGAAAGAATCTCCGGCGTTTGCGGCCGGCTGATGTGCTGTTTGTCTTTTGAAGAGGCGGGCTATAAAAAGCTGGCCGAGAAATTACCGCCCCTGGACAGCGAAGTAAAATTTGAAGGCCGGCAGGGCCGGGTAGTGGCCCAGCATATCTTAAAGCAGACTGTCAGCGTTTTCTTTGAAGCTGGCAACGGCGAGACGGGCGGTGTGGTTGAGGTGGAGGCGGGGAAAGTAAAGCCGATAAGATAGTTAGAGCGGAAAAAAAAACAGCTTGAAGCTGTTTTTTTTATTGTAATTTAAGTAAAAATTATTTAATTTGCTGGACATAAATTAAGGACTTTGGAAGGGGGACAAAACGATCACCTTTGTTAAAGTGGGCTTTAATATGATATAATAATTTCATAACTTTTAACCTAAAAAATATGAACCCCGTTAGATATTAGGGTCTGGCGGAGATCATGAAAAAATATATGCCAATATCTAACGGGGTGAACATCGCCATCAATGGCTTCGGCCGGATCGGCCGGGCCGCTTTTAAAGCCTTGTTAAATAAAAAGGGGATAAATGTGGCGGCAATAAATGATTTGACGGACACCAAGACGCTGGCGCATCTCTTACAGCACGATAGCTGTTATGGAACTTATGAAAAAAAAGTTGCGGCAGAAGCCGATAATTTGATGGTTGGCGGTAAAAAATATCGGGTGCTCAAGGAAAAAGAGCCGGCCAGATTGCCCTGGGGTAAACTGAAGGTGGATATTGTTTTGGAATGCACCGGCAGATTTCTGGACGCGCTTGGCGCCGGACAGCATCTTGAAGCCGGTGCTACAAAAGTGATTTTGTCGGCGCCCGCCTCCGCTTCCGCCGACGCCAAGGCTTTGGCGGATAAAAAAGCTACGGCGGGCAAGCCCGCTAAAGAAAAAACCCCCTCCAGCTCCCTCTTGTCAGGGGGAGAGGCTATTAAAACTATTGTTTTGTCGGTTAATGAAAAAGATTTAACTAAAGATGACAAAATTATTTCCATGGCTTCCTGCACCACCAATTGTTTGGCTCCGGTAACGAAAATAGTTAGAGACAATTTCGGCGTTAAAAAGGCCATTATGTCTACCGCGCATTCTTATACGGCTGGTCAAAATTTAGTGGACGGGCCGCATAAGGATTTGCGCCGAGCTCGCGCGGCCGGCCTAAATATCGTGCCGACCACGACCGGCGCGGCCAAAGCCACGGCTAAAACTATTCCGGAGCTGGCCGGAAAATTTGATGGCCTGGCCTTGCGCCTGCCCACGCCGGTGGTGTCCTTGTGCGATATCGTGTATCTTACGGAAAAATCGGTTACCGCCGAGGCGGTTAATCAAGCGATAAAAAAAGCCGCGGCCGGCGATTATAAAGGTTACGTGGCGGTAACGGAAGAACCGCTGGTTTCTTCCGATTTTATCGGCAACGCAAACAGCGCCATCGTTGATTTGCCTTTAACCAAGGTTATTGACGGCGATCTTTTGAAAATAATCGCTTGGTATGATAACGAGTGGGGCTATTCCTGCCGATTGGCGGATTTATGCGAGTATATTGGAAAAAAGAAGTTGTTGTAAATTATCTTTTTGTTTAGAAATGCAAAATGTAAATCTCCCCGGCCCGCCTCGCGTTAATTTGTCTGTTAATAATCGCTGATAATATCTAACGAACATTTATGATTAATAAACAATAAAACGGCGAGCGAGGCAGGCAAATTGTAAAATGACAATTTAAAATGAAAAATGTCTGAATTAATAATTTTAAATTTTACATGGTCATTTTTCATTTTGATTTTTCAACTTTAAATTTTTTGTCATGGATATCCTGGAAAAAATAAAACTAGCCGGTCTGGTCGGGCGCGGTGGCGCCTGCTTTCCGGTGGCGAAAAAGTGGTCTGCCGTCGCTCAGGCTCTGGCGGATAAAGCAGGCGAAAAAAAATGCTATGTGGTCTGTAACGCGGCTGAAGGCGAACCGGGCGTGATCAAAGATGATTATATTTTAGAGCATCACGCGGATCAGGTGATTAACGGCATGAAAATCGCCGTTGATTTTTTATCCGCCTACGCTAAAGCCTCGGCGGACAAGGGAGTTGTAAAAGGTTATTTATTTTTAAACTACGGTTATAATAAAAAATTGAAAAAAAAATTAACCGTTCTGTTGAAATCTTCTGTTATTGAAATCTTCGTTAAGCCGCCGAACGCCGGTTATATCGGCGGCGAGGAAAGCGCGATTTTAAACGCCATTGAAGGTCGAAGGGTCGAGCCTAGGTTAAAACCGCCGTTTCCCACCACCGCCGGCCTGTGGGGCTGCCCCACCTTAGTGAATAACGTTGAAACTTTTTATAATGTCAGCCTGGTTGAAGCCAATCGATATGAAAATAAAAGATTTTACAGCCTGACCGGCGATTGCCCGCGGGAGGGAGTTTATGATTTGCCGGAAAGTTTTAGCATTGAGAAAATATTAAAAGCGACAAAAAATTATCCTAAATTTCCTTTTTTTGTCCAATGTGGCGGCGGCGCGGCCGGCGAAGTTTTAAATAGCCGACAGTTAAAAAGATCGGTTCAGGGCGCGGGTTCCATCACTATTTACAGCATCACAAAGAATAATTATAAAAAAATCATTAAGTCTTGGCTTAATTTTTTTATGAGCGAATCTTGCGGGCAATGCGCGCCCTGCCGCGAAGGAACTTTTAGATTGGGCGAGGTTTTTCTGGCGGGAAAAACCGACTGGGTCTTGTTTAATAATTTATTGGACAATCTGGCCGATACTTCGGTTTGCGCCCTGGGCTGCTCGGTGCCTGTGCCGATCAGAAGCTTTTTAAAGAATGTCTACCCACAAATCAACCAGGCTAACGAATCAACGAATTTTACAACGAATATACAAATACTAAAATAATTATTTTTCAATTATATTATTCGTGATATTCGTAGTTAATTCGTTGATTTGTTAGGCAATTATGAATTTGCAAAAACATGACTGATTATGACTGATAAAAAAGTTAAAATATATTTAGACGGCAAAGAAATCATCTGCGATGAAGGCGCGACTATCATGCGGGTGGCTCAAGATAACGGCATGATGTTGCCTAATCTCTGTTATCATCCTGATTTTTCGGTTAAAGCCAATTGCCGGATTTGCGTGGTAGAGGTGGCGTATTCGGCGGACTCGGTTCAACCGAGCTCTCTTCGGCCTGACTTCGGGATGAAGGCGCCGAAGTCGGCGCAGGCCAGGCTGGTGACGGCATGCGATACAAAAGTCAAAGCCGGCATGGAAATAAAAACCGATACGACCAGAGTCAAACGTTCGCGCAATTTAAATATTGAATTGATATTCGCCGAGCATATTGAAAAATGCCCGACTTGCATTTGGCGGGTTAACTGCAAGCTGCTGGAATTGGCCGAAAGGTATAAAATTGAAATTTGCAGATTTAAAGATCGTAAAGGCAAGAGGCAAACATATAAATTCGCCAATGCCGTGGAAATTGACTCTAGCCAATGCATTGATTGCCGGAATTGCCTGGAGGCCTGCAATGATTTGCAGAAAATAAATTATCTGGAACTAAGGGGTAAGGGCGTGGCTCAGGAAATTGTACCGGTAACGGAAAAGGGCGTTTTCGCTTTCGCCAAAGCGGACAGGAGAAAGGTCGATTGCATCTATTGCGGCCAGTGCGCCTTGCATTGTCCGGTCGGGGCGGCGCAGGAGCAGGCCGATTGGCACCTCGTGGAGAAAGCGCTTAAAAACAAGTCCGAGGTATTGGTCGCTCAGATAGCCCCTTCTATTAGGGTCAGCATTGGCGAAGAATTTGGCGTTGAAACCGGAAGGGTCATGACCGGCCAGGTGGTGGCGGCTTTGAAAAAATTGGGTTTCGCCTACGTTTTCGACGTTAATTTCGGCGCCGACGTTACCACCATTGTTGAGGCGGAAGAGTTAATTGAGAGATTAAAAATAAGAGAGAGGTTATTAAACCATGAAGACAAGAAACTAGAAATTAGAAATTTGAAATTTGGTAAGGTCACGCCAATTTCTAATTTGCCCATGTTTACCTCCTGTTGCCCGGCCTGGATAAAATATGTGGAATTTTTCCGTCCCGACTTAATTCCTAACATGACCACGGCGCGCAGTCCGCAGATGCATAGCGCCGGCATTATTAAAACTTATTGGGCCGAGAAAATGTCCGCCCAAGGCGGATCGGCCTCGGGCCGAAAAATCAAGCCAAAGAACATCGTGGTCGTGTCAATCATGCCTTGTACGGCCAAGAAGTTTGAGTCTAGCCGCAAAGAACTTAAGATCAGAGGCGATTGGCCGATTGATTATTGCCTAACTACCCGCGAATTAGCCTGGTTGATCAAGAAAAATAAGATAGATTTTAAAAGTTTGAAAGCGGAACGGGCGGATAATCCACTTGGGACGGCGAGCGGAGCCGGCGCGATCTACGGCGCCACGGGAGGCGTAATGGAATCAGCCCTGAGGACCGCCGCTTATTTGATGGCCACGGCCCAAGACCGGGTATGTCGTGATTTGGGCCTAGAAGCTAAAATCAGGTTTGGCGATTCCGAGATCCAGAGAGTTGAATTTAAAGATGTCCGCGGTCAGGAAGGAGTAAAAACGGCAAATTTGGAGATGGGCGGAAAAAAAGTCAGAGTGGCGGTGGTAAACGGCATTGGCAGTATTCAACCGATCTTAGATAAATTAAAAGATTTTGATTATATTGAAGTTATGGCCTGCCCGGACGGTTGTATCGGCGGTGGCGGCCAGCCGATTCCCACCACGGCCGAAATAAGAAAAAAAAGATTGGCCGCTTTGTATAAAATTGACGGCGCTAGCAAAATAAGAAGAGCGCACGAGAACGACGAAGCAATCGGGGCTTTAAGTTGGCTAAAAAAGCAGGGGAAATTGGAAAAAACCGTTTTATATACCACCTACAAAAAGAGAAGTTAGTAAGTAAGAAGTCAGAAGTAAGAAGAATATTTTTATAAAATTAATAATATGGAAAACCTGCCTGGTCAATATAAATTTCCCGAGAGAAACGTTAATTTATACTATATTATTGCTCTTCGCCAAATTTAAAAAAATTTAAGATATTTAGCACAAAAAATAATTTCGGATATCCGAAGTTATTTTTTTTGACTTTTAATTTATTTTATTGTATATTTTAGCTGTAATCATAATAATTTTAGGCGCTAATGATAGTGCCGTTTTTGCTATAATGCAAACTCCCGACTATATTAAAAATATCGTGGAAAAACTGGAGCAAGCCGGTTTTGAAGCCTATATCGTGGGCGGTTGCGTGCGTGATTTGTTAATGGCACGGCAGCCGAAAGATTGGGACGTAACCACCAACGCGCGGCCGGAAAAAATTTTGGAAATTTTTCCTGACGGCAAATATAAAAATGACTTTGGTACGGTTTTAGTGCCGGTAAAGCCGGCTAACGGAGAAGCGGAAGACGTTGTCGAGGTAACAACTTATCGTTCTGAACAAGGTTATAGCGACCGCCGGCATCCGGACCAGGTACGGTTTGAGGACAGTCTGGAAAAAGATTTGAGCCGCAGGGATTTTACGGTTAATGCCATGGCGTTGCGGCTCATAACTCACAACTCACAACCCGTAACTCAAATGCGGGATAAAAAGAGTTATGAGTTACGAGATGCGAGTTACGAGCTTATTGATTTGTTTGGCGGCGCGAAGGATTTGAAAAAGAAAGTAATCCGCGCCGTGGGCGAGCCGGAAGACCGGTTTAAAGAGGACGCTTTGCGCATGATGCGCGCGGTGCGCCTGGCCTGCCAATTAGGATTTATGCTTGAGCCGAAAACCGAGAGAGGCATAGTTAAAATGGCCGGTAGTATTAAATTTATTTCCGGCGAACGCTTGCGCGACGAGCTTATTAAAATTTTAGAAACGGATAAAGCCTATGAAGGCATCATGATGCTTCATGAATTTAAATTGCTTCAATATCTGATGCCGGAACTGGAGCGCGGCGTGGGTGTGGCGCAGAATCGGCATCATATTTATACGGTTTTTAACCATAGTGTGCTATCTCTGAAGCATACTCCCAGTAAAAAGTGGCAGGTTAAACTGGCCTCGCTTTTGCATGACATTGCCAAGCCGCAAACCAAGCGGATCAGTTCGGGGCAGGAGGCGACTTTTTATAACCATGACATCATCGGCGCCAGGGTGACGGAAAAAATCATGCGCCGGTTAAAGTTTGCCGGCCAGGATATTGAAAAAGTGACCAGCTTGGTCAGAAACCATATGTTTTATTATAATGTGGGCGAAGTGACCGAGAGCTCGGTCAGGCGCCTGGTTAGAAAAGTCGGCGAAGAGAATCTGGCCGATTTGATTGCCCTGCGCGTCGCCGATCGTCTGGGCTCGGGCGTGCCCAAAGCCAAGCCGTATAAGTTAAGGCATCTGGAATATATGATGGAAAAGGTCAGGCATGATGCGGTGTCGGTAAAAATGCTCGCCATCAATGGCGATGATTTGATGAAACTGTTGGGTATAGCGCCTGGGCCGAAAATTGGGGCGATTTTGGACGTCTTGCTGTCGGAAGTGATTGAAGATCAAAAATTGAATGATCAAAAATATTTGGAGACGCGGAGCTTGGAGCTAAATAAAATGGATTTAAAAGAATTACGGGAAAAAGCCAAAGAAAAAATTGAAGAGAAAAAAATGGAAGATGATGAAGAAATAAAAAAAGAATTTTACGTGAAATAAATCATGAAAAAATATAATTATAAAAAAGTAAGAAATCAGGTCGCCGCTTTGGTTAAACGAGCCAGCGATTCGCCGGATAACTTTTATCAGGAGACCGTCTGGCGGTATCATATCCTGCCGGTGGTTGAACACAGCATAAAATTGGGGAAAATATTAAAAGCGGATCTGGAAGTGCTGGAACTGTCGGCCTTATTGCATGATGTGGCGGCCATCACCGATAAAAAATATATTCCTGATCATCATCGTCATGGCGCCAAAATGGCCGGAAAAATTTTAAGTGGTTTGGCTTTACCTGAAGAAAAAATTGTAAAAATAAAAAACTGCATTTTAAATCATCGCGGCAGCAAGTCCAGACCGCGGCTAAGCCTGGAGGAAAAAATTTTGGCTTCGGCCGACGCCATGTCGCATTTTACCGAGCTGGCGGATATGATGTTTTTGGTATATGGCATTCATAAGTTAAAAACCAGAGAAGGCGCGATCTGGCTGAAAGGTAAACTTGAGCGCAGCTGGAAAAAAATCATGCCGGCGGGGAGGCAGCTGATCAGGGACAATTATATGGCAGCGATGAAAATTTTGGATAAAGCGGTAATTAAAAAATAGAGCTTGGCAGGCCAAGCCAGATAATAAAAATTATGAAAAAATTATTATTTATTATTTTTATTTTATTACTAACCACCGCTTGCGTCGAGGAGAAGCCGTATAGCTACGATGAGGTCAGCGCGCCTCCGGCTATGGACAATTTTAGCCAAGCGGATATAGTAGATAGAATGACCGCGATAAAAAACGGCTTAAAGCCTAACGTAAAACCCACCGGTAAAACCGAACCGCCGGCCGAACCGGCCGAGTCGGCAGGCGCTAGCCAAAAACAACTGGCAAATCTGGCGACGGAGTTCAGCGGCGCCATAATTAAAACCAATCTGGGCGATATCACGGTAAAATTTTACGCCGCGGAAGCCTCGATTACGGTTAATAATTTTTTAAATTTAGCTCAAGCCGGCTTTTACGACGGGACGAAATTCCACCGGGTGATAAAAGATTTTATGATCCAGGGCGGCGATCCTTTAAGTAAAGACGATGATCCGTCAAACGATGGCCAGGGCGGGCCAGGCTATAAATTTCAGGACGAAATTAACCGGCACAAATTAGTTAAAGGTAGTTTGGCCATGGCCAATTCAGGCCCCAACACCAACGGTTCGCAATTTTTTATCGTGACCAAGGATTCCACTCCCTGGCTGGACGGCAAGCACACGAATTTCGGCTATGTTACGGCCGGATTGGACATAGTAGAGAAAGTTGAAAAGGTTGAAGTCAGCGAGAATGACCGGCCGATAGAGGATGTGGTGATTAATGGAATTGAGTTGGTAAAATAATTTAAATCGTAAATCGAAAATCGTAATTCGTAAATTTAAAAGGGGCTCATAGTAAAACGGTATTACGCGGCATTCGCATTGCCGAGGTCCGGGTCCGATTCCCGGTGAGTCCACCAAAAAATATTTTCGATTTACGATTTAGCAATTTTAAAATCTAAAATCAGAAATCGCAAATCTAAAATTTCTACGGGCCATCGTATACCGGTAGTACACACGCTTCGGGTGCGTGTAGACTGGGTTCAATTCCCAGTGGCCCGACCAAGTGAAACATTGAGCAGTTTGAGCGCATGGAACGCGCTCGCTTCGCTCGCGTATTAAAAAAAATTTTTAGATTTTATAATTTTTAATTTTTAAATAGTTTCCAATAACTTAATTTTCAATGTTTTAAAACATTAAATAGTAATCAGTTCATTGTCATATTTTATGAGTAATGACGACGTTCCACTACTAATTAAGGAAATTAAAGAAGCGATTTGACGCCGTCGCCCGATTTTGGGGAAAATCATGGCTCAGCACAAAGACCTGGCGCTTTACGAATACGCCAAAGATTTTCTCGATGTCAATACAATGCCGCTTTTAGACAGCAGAAAACCGCAATTGATCAAAATTATCCGGGATCTGTTGACGGTCAAATTGGGTGAAGAGGTGGCGTCGGGTGTGGCCGGACAGCTTGGCCGGTTGCCTTTGATTTCGACCGCCGACCATCATTCGATTATCCAGCATCCGCTTTTCGTTAATGCCAATATTATTTCCGCCATTCCCTTGGTGGAAAAACCGGAATTAGAACTGAATTATCTCGTGGTGCTTTCCTTCGCCAGCGTTTCGGTGAATAATACCTCCGGTTACGCCCGGGGCATCATCTTCCACAGTCAGCCCGAGGCCGAAGGCCGGGTTTATCGCCTGCCGATTTTACCTGATAAAATGAAAATGGGTACGGTTTACGGCATGCACGCCTATTCTCGGCTGGAAGTGGAGAGGCTCTTGAAAAGGATTAGAAGCCAGGCTTATCGAGGGTTCGTTTCTCCGGCCGTAGCCGAATCTTTGGAAAAAATCAATTAAGGCTTGGGGCTTGAAATTTTATTGGTCATTGGGATTTGGTCATTGGAATTTTATTAGGTCAATTAACCTTCCTCGCTCGCCGTTTACTTGTTTGTCAATTTAAGTTGTTTAGTAGATATAGACGAATAATTATTAGCAGACTATTTAACGCGATGCGGGTCGGGGAAATTAGAACAATTAGAAATTTTATTTATGTCTGAAAAAAAGAAACAAGACATACCCGTTCATGTCGGCATTATTATGGATGGCAACCGGCGCTGGGCCAAGGAAAGAAACCTGCCGACTTTTGAAGGCCATCAAAAGGGCTACGAGAAATTAAAGCTGGCGTCGGACTGGTTTTTTTCCCGCGGGGTTAAAATTTTATCATTTTACGCTTTTTCCACGGAAAATTGGCAGCGGCAGCCGGAAGAAGTAAACTATTTGATGAAGCTGCTCTTAAACGCGGTTGAGTTCAGTTTGCGCGAACAGGCCAAAAAAGAGGGTTATAAAGTCTTAATCAGCGGTCGGCTGAAAGAACTGCCCGGAGATTTGCCGGCCAAGTGCCTGGAAATAATCGCCGAAACTCAAGCCAACAAACGCGGTATTATAAATTTTTGCTTAAATTACGGTGGTCGGGCGGAAATCGTTGACGCCGTGCGCAAAATGATGAAAAATAAAGTTGAATTGGAACAAGTGCATGAAGGCATGATAAAAAAATATTTATATAACGGGGATTTAAGCGATCCGGATATAATTGTGCGCACTTCGGGCGAGCAAAGGCTGTCCGGCTTTATGATGTGGCAGGCGGCTTACAGCGAATTATTTTTTATTAAAAAATATTGGCCCGATTTTGAGGAGCTGGACGCGGATATGATCATTAAAGAATTCGCGGAGAGAAAGAGACGATTTGGAGTGTAAAAATTTTGAAGCTACAATTTTATATATTTTCAGGTAAATATTACGAAATATGGAAACAACGGCTCCAAATATACTAAATACTTCACCCCTAGCCGATCGGCTGCGGCCAGAGACGCTGGCAGATTTTTTAGGACAGGATGAAATCGTCGGGTCGGGAAAATTATTAAGGCAGGCCATAACCGGTGACCAGTTGCCCTCCATGATTTTTTGGGGCCCGCCGGGTAGCGGCAAAACCACCTTGGCCCATATCATCGCCAGGCAAACCAAGTCGGAATTTTTACGCATTAGCGCCGTTACCAGCGGTTTGAAGGATTTGAGGCTGATTATAAAAAAAGCCAAAGAAAACAGCATTGAGGGCAAAAAAACCATTTTATTCATTGATGAAATCCACCGTTGGAATAAAGCCCAGCAGGACGCGCTGTTGCCGCAGGTGGAGCGCGGCGTCATTATTCTGATTGGCGCCACCACGGAAAACCCCAGCTTTGAAGTGCGCGGAGCTTTGTTGTCGCGCTGCCGCGTGTTTGTTTTAAAGCAATTAGACGAAACGCAGATAGGAGAAATTATTAAAAGAGCGTTGGCAGACAAGGCCAGGGGACTGGGCGTATTTAAAATTAAAATAGACGCGGCCGCCATAAATTTATTGGCGCGCCTGTCCAACGGCGACGCGCGCGCGGCGCTGAATGTTTTGGAGTACGCGGCCACCTCACCCCAACCCTCTCCTTCTAAAGGAGAGGGTGTAACTCAAGGAGAGGGGAGTAAAGAAATAACAGCCGAGATTATTAAAGAAGCTTTTCAAAAGTCTCATTTGTTATACGATAAGGACGGAGATGAGCACTATAATATAATTTCCGCTCTGCATAAGGCCATGCGCGGGTCTGACGCGGACGCGGCCTTGTATTGGCTGGCGCGCATGACCGAGGCGGGCGAAGATCCGCTCTATATCGCCCGCCGGCTGGTGCGCTTTGCCTCGGAGGATATCGGCTTGGCCAATTCGCGCGCCCTGGAGCAGGCCGTGGCCGCCTATCAGGCCTGCCATTTTATCGGCCTGCCGGAAGGCAATGTTATTTTAGCCCAGGCCGTGGTTTATATGGCCAAGTGCGAAAAGTCTAATGATTTATACATAGCCTATAAACAAGCCGCGGCTGATGTTCATGAATATGGCAATTTGCCGGTACCTTTGTCTATCAGGAACGCGCCCACCAAGCTGATGAAGGAGCTGGGCTACGGCCAAGACTATAAATACAGCCCGGATTATGATTATAAAGAAAAGCAGGACTATCTGCCGGGGAAGTTAAGGGGGAGAAAATACTTTAAGGTTAATCATGGTCAAGCTGATAAAAAGTAATATGTCAAAGAAAGAAAATTTATTAGAATCAATTAATTATCAGAAGGGAACGATCGTCAGCCGGACCATAATTAATCAGCCCTTAGGCACGGTGACTTTGTTCGCCTTCGACCAAGGCCAGGGTTTAAGCGAACACACCGCGCCCTATGACGCTTTGGTATATTTATTTGATGGCCGGGCGGATATCAGAATTTCTGGCCAGACAAAAAAATTAGCGTCCGGCGACATGATTATCATGCCGGCCGATCAACCGCACTCGCTTAAAGCTATTGCACGATTTAAAATGCTGTTAATTATGATTAAAAGTAAAATAAAATGAGACAAGCGTTAAATCCGCTAAACCAGAAATCTAGCCTGTTGCTCCATATTTGCTGCGTCGGTTGTGGCGTTTACGCCAGTCAGCTTCTCAAACAGGATTATGATATAATGCTGTTTTTTTATAATCCTAATATTTGGCCGGAAGAGGAATATAATAAACGGCTGGCCGAGGCGGAAAAAATTGCTGAACAATTTAATTTGAAATTAATTGAAGGCGCGTACGATCATAATCGATGGCTTGAAGCGGTGCGCGGACGCGAAAACGATCCGGAACGGGGCCAGCGTTGCCTGATCTGCTATAAATTCAGGTTGGATAAAGCCGCGGCCGTGGCGAAAAAATTAAACCGCGAGTATTTAATTACCACCCTGACTACTAGTCCGCATAAGGACGCTTTGGCCGTCAATAAAATCGGCCAAGGCGCGGCGGCGAATTTTCAGCTTAAGTTTCTCACCCAAGATTTAAAAAAACAAGACGGCTTTAAGAAATCCGCCGCGCTATCGCGCCAGCTTGGTTTATATCGGCAGAATTATTGCGGCTGCGAATTCAGCAGATCTCACAACCCGCAGCTCTTAACCAAAAAAACGTAACCCAGGTCCACGGTCGCCGAGTTTATGGTTTTTTACATTTTGAGTTATGAGTTGCGAGTTTCTGGTTGCAAGAAATGCCGGTTTGTAATTTAATGGATAACTGTGTTATAGTATAGTTGTAAATATAATTCGTCTTATATGGATATTAGCCATTATTTTAAGCAAGCGATTAAACAAAATGCTTCTGATTTGCATTTAGCAGCCGGCAGCGCTCCGGCTTTACGCATCGGCGGCGATTTGGTTAAATTGAATCAAGGCGTTATCAACGGTTATGATTTGGAACGGGCTATTTCTTCCTTGATTAGTAAAAAAACCATGGAAAAATTAGCTCGCAAGCGCGAATTGGATTTTTCCCAGGATTTTTTCGGCAGCCGCTTCAGAGTTAATTTGCATTATCAGGAGGGCAAAATTGGCCTGACCGCCAGATTGGTGTCTAAAACCATACCAACGCCTTTAGAGTTGAGATTTAATGATGTGCTGTACAGGCTGACTCATTTAAGAGACGGCTTGATTATTGTCACTGGTCCGTCCGGCTCGGGCAAATCCACCACCATGGCTTGCATGATTAACATAATCAATAATGAACGGCGCGCCCACATCGTGACGATTGAGGATCCGGTAGAATATTTATTTGCGGAAGAACAAAGCATCATTGAACAACGTGAGTTAGGCCATGATACCATCAGCTTTGCTTCGGCTTTAAAGTATGCCTTGAGGCAAGATCCCAATGTTATCATGCTCGGCGAGATGAGGGATGCCGAGACAATCTCGGCGGTCATAACCGCGGCCGAGACTGGCCATTTAGTTATTTCCACTTTGCATACTTCTACCGCCCCGGAAACGATCAACCGCATTGTTGACGTTTTTCCATCCCATCGCCAGAAACAAATCTTGATCCAGTTGTCCTCGATTTTACGCGCCGTAATCGCTCAAGCCTTAGTGCCAAAAATTGGCGGCGGGCGAGTGGCAGCCAGAGAGATTATGATTAATAATTCGGCCACAGCTAATTTAATCAGAAGCAATCAAATCGGCCAAATTTATTCAGTTATTCAGACCGGACAAAGAGATGGCATGATGACGATGAATAAAGCGATCGATAAGCTATTCTCGGACGGTTTAATCAGCAAAGATGTGGCGCGAAATAATAAAAGAAATCCGGAAACTCAAGCGTCCTATTATTAATTTCAGCCAACCGCCAGTCAACCGGGTAGGTCCCATAATTAATGCTTTATTTTATGACGTCAGAAAAATGGCAACAAATCGTCGGCAATATAAAAGATAATTATGAGGTGGAAGAGTGCGAAAAACGATACCTTGAAGAACAAGGCGGCGTTGAGGTTGAATATATTATTTTTAAAGGCCCGTTGGGCAGGATGAAATTAGAATTTATCACCAAGCCGGCGGTCATTGATAAAAAAACCAAATATTCCAACCGTCTTGGCGCCGAGACCGTGGTGGAATATGTTTACAGCCCGAAGGAAAAAAGCCACAAATTAAAAGCCTATAAATGGGACGAAGCGATAAACGATTGGCTGGAAATGGAAGCTAAAAAATTTGGTATATAGCTCCCGCAAATCTACAAATCAGCTACGAATATCACGAATAGCATTGGTAGTATTCGTAGCTGATTTGTAGATTTGCGGGTAATTACAGTTGGTTGGCATAAATTAACAATTTTTATTAACTTTAGATAATATTGGAGAGCGCGTAAGTACTATTAAATTATTCTATATGACAAAAAGAACCGGAGTCTTGATTTTTTTTCTAGCTGTTTTTTTGCTGTTATTTTTTTATTTGATCTTGACTTCAGGCTCTTTAAAAGAGGTTGGGCAGTCTGTCCGCATGGCGGAAAAAGAGAAAATCGCCATGCCTGAAGAGGAGTATAAAGCCGGGGTAAAAGCAATTCTTTCCTCTTACGAGAAATTGGTTTTGGATAATAAGCTGACGATCAAAAAAATCGAGGAATTAAGAAATGCCTTGCTGGAGATGAAGGGTTTTCAGGCAAAATTTCGGACCATGCATTTGAATTTTGTTTTAACCTTGGATCGGATGGAAAATTATTTGATCGGCAAGAAAGAGCAAGAAAAAAACGCCAGCCAACAAATGGCCAATCAATTGAAAGCTGATTATAGCTGGTTGAATAATTAATATATGAAGCTTAATCGTTTATTGCCCTTAATAATTCCGGCGTTGGTTTTTTTACTTGAAGAAATGTATTATTTGTCTCCGAAACTGATTTACGTAGCCGCAGTTTTGGTAAATTTACTGATTTTTTTCACGGTTTGGCAATTTAGCCAAACCAGCGAAATTGATAAGCGCTGGTGGAATTACTTAATCTTGCCGGCCGTTATGTCCGTGGCGGTGATGAGCTATTCGGTTTTTTTAAGTTTTAAGCTTATTATTCAACTACTGTATTTTTTTAATTTGGTTTTTTTATATTTATATTTACGGTATGTTTATTATTATTTGCTTAACCCTTTGGCCTATGAAGTTTTTAGCATAGAAAATATCTCCTCATATATCAACTGGCTGACCTTTTTTTTGCTGGCGGCCACGGTTTACGGCCTGGCGTCCTTTTTGAACTTGCCGATTTCTTGGCTGGTGCTCATTATGATAAGCTTGACAAGTTTGCTGGTTTATCAGATAATTTGGGCCAACAAGATAGAACTGATGCCCAGTTTGCCTTATATTTTAATCAGTTGCCTGATTTTGGTTGAATTATTTTGGTCAATTTCCTTTTTGCCGTTTAATTATAATATTTCCGGCTTGAGCTTGGCGATTTGCTATTATGTGGTTATCGGCCTGGTTAAAAATCATTTACTTCTAAAATTGGACGCGGCCAAGGTAAAAATGTATTTAATTTTGGGATCAATCAGCTTATTATTAGTCTTGTCCACGGCGAAGTGGATGTAGGCCCCGCAAATCTACGAATCAGCTGCAAATATTACGAATCAATAAAATGCAAAATTAAAATCATTAACTAGAGTCTATCTCAAAAATGACTAAAAGCTATTTTTGAGACAGGCTCTAGCATAATCCATGCGTTATATGCGCGTAGGCCGCGAATAAATATTTAGCCAAGGCGGCATTAAGGAATTTATGAGAAGAGTCAAAGATTTTTTTAAAAAACACAATTTAATCGTCTTGATTATAATATCTCTGATTTTTGGGCTGGGCGGCGGCTTGGTCGGGGAAATAACGGCCCAAGCTTATCTGGCTGATTCTTGGTACGGTTTTTCGTCTTTTGGCAATCTGGATTTTTCCAACGGCCAATACGGCGACCAAGGCCTGGTGATAAGCAATCCCAAGAACGTGATTGTGCAGCAGGACGCTAAAGTAGACGAGACCATTAATTCGGTTTCGAGCAGTTTAGTGGGAATTTATAAAAAGCAGAAACCCGTTAAATCAAACCAGCTTTTTATTTTAGATAATTTTTATAAAATTAACGAACCGAGCGGTCAGGGATTTATTATAACCTCGGATGGCTGGATTGTTACGAGCCAAGCCCTGGATAAAAGCTATAACGATTACGCGGTCATTACCAAGGATAAAAAAATATACCAGATTGACAAAGCCGTGGTCGATAATCTGACCAAGTTTAATTTTATCCATGTTCAGGCTCGGGATTTACCGGTCAGAAAATTCGCGGAAGACCAACGGGTAAAAAGCGGACAATTAGCCGTGGCCGTTAATTGGCTGGGCTCAAGCCTCGTTTCCGCGGTGGCCGGTTTTAGCCGGACCGGCGGCCTGGTGAAATCGAGCGACAGTTTTTCGGAGAAGCTCTTATTAAACGACAAGCTGCCGCCGGAATTTCAAGGCTCAATTATCTTTAATTTGGCCGGCGAGGCCTTGGGACTGGCTGACGATCGGGGAGAAATTGAGCCGATCAATCATTTTGGCGGCGCGGTTAAAAGTTTATTTAAAAATAAAACCAGCGCTAGGATTTATTTGGGGATTAACTATATCGTTTTGGACGAGCTGGCCGAAGTTGACGGCCAAAATAGCCGTTGGCAGAAAGGCGTGATTATTCACAGAAGCTCCAAGGCGCCGGCGGTCAGAAAGGATAGTCCGGCCGATAAAGCGGGCTTGCGCGAAGGCGATGTCATTATTTCCGTTGACGATGTTTTCTTAAATAAAGACAATGATTTGGCTGATGTTATTCAGGATCGCGAGGCCGGAGAAGTGATTGATTTGGTTGTTTTACGCAATGACTTAGAGCGGGAAGTCAGGTTGCGGCTGGAGGCCATAAAGTAGCGCTTGGCGCTTAGTTCACAAATCGCTATAAGCCGGGTTGATAAATAGCGATAGGACTTACGCGTTTGACGGAGGTTTTTCAAATGCGTCAGTCCTAAATAAATTAAATCAGAACCTGTTTGGCATTAACCGTTGGACGGGTGCAACGGGTTTTAATTTTATTTTTATTTATGTTATAATATTAACAAGCTTTATGAAAATTAAATCTATTAGGCGAGCCAATAATTTAGCCGGCAAAATCGTTTTTTTACGCGCCGATTTGAATGTGCCCATTAAAAACAGGACGGTTCTGGATGATTATAAAATTGTCATGATTTTGCCAACGATTCGTTTTTTGTTAAGGCATAATTGCCGCTTGATTATCGCTACCCATTTATCCGATAGCCGGGCGTCAACCAAACCGGTGGCCAAGAGGTTGGCGCAATTATTGGACAAAAAGGTGCGATTGGTGAACGGTTGCGTGGGCGATAAGGTTGAAAAAGCGGTAAAAAAAATGGCGGCTAAAGATATCTTACTTTTGGAAAATTTACGTCTTGAGCCAGGCGAAGTAAAAAATAATAATAAGCTTGCTAAAAGTTTGGCGGCCTTAGCCAATCTTTACGTAAATGACGCTTTCGCCTCGAGCCACCGGAATCATGCTTCGGTCAGCGCCATTAAAAAATATTTATCCAGCTTCGCCGGCCTGCTCCTGGAAAAAGAAATTTTAAATCTGGAAAAGGTTTTAAGGCCGAAACAGCCGCTAATTTCAATCATTGGCGGGGCCAAAATAGAAACTAAAATCGTTTTATTAAATAGCTTAGCCAAAAAATCACATCGGGTTTTGATCGGCGGCGCTCTGGCCAACAATTTTATCGCCGCTCATGGATTTAAAATCGGCGAATCGCTCGTCGATAAGGCTAGCTTAAGAGCCGCGGCCAGCCTAATCAAGCGCCATAAGAATATTATTCTGCCGGTTGATGTCCTGGTGGCCGGCGACTTTAAAAGCAATCAGGTCCAGGTCAGGGCGGTTAATCAGGTCCAGCAAAAGGATATAATTTTAGATATCGGCCCGAAAACCGTTAATTTATTCGCGCATTTTATACGACAGGCCAATACTATCGTCTGGAACGGCCCGATGGGATATTTTGAGAATATTCATTTTAAGCATGGCACTTTATCCGTGGCCCGCTTAGTTGCCGCCCGCTCCACCGGCCAGGCTTTCGGCGCCGTGGGCGGCGGAGAGACCGTCGAGGCGCTTGACATGACAAAGATGGGTCATTATATTGACTGGGTGTCGACCGGCGGCGGCGCCATGTTGGCCTTTTTGGGCGGCGAGGAGATGCCGGGGCTAAGAGGTCTGGTGAAATAATTTTACCTTAATTTTTCATTTTGATTTTTTAATTTTTAATTTAATTTTATGATTCCCAACAAAATCGTGACAATTTTTATCGGCGTATTTTTAACGATTGGCTCAATTTATCTGGCGCTGCTTTCCTGGAACGCGTATAAGGCGCATGATTATATCGGCATCAGCCCCAAGACACCGCATTCTATCAGCATCATGGGCGAGGGCAAAATTATCGGCTTGCCGGATGTGGCCAAAATACAATTAGGCTATTCGGTTGAGAAAAAAACTGTGGCCGAGGCGCAGAAAGACAACAGCAATAAAATGAACGCCATGATAGATAAACTGAAAAAAGATTTTAAAATTGACCCCAAAGATATTCAAACGGCTAATTATTATATCTCGCCGCAGTATGATTGGAATGATGGCAAACAAACTTTACGCGGTTACTTGGTCAGCCAAAACTTAAACGTAAAATTAAGGCAAATGGACAGAGTCTCCAGTATTATTGAAGCGGCCGGTGTAATCGGCTTAAATCAAGTCGGCAATTTAAGTTTTGAAATTGACAATCCGGAGCAGTTGAAGCAGGCCGCGCGCGAGAAGGCTTTGGCGCAAGCCCAGGAAAAAGCCAAAACCTTGGCAGAGGCAGTGGGCGTGAAACTGGGGAAAGTCATATCTTTCAGCGAATCGTCCAGCGACAATCCGCCGCAGCCGTTTTACGCGCTTGAAAAATCCGCTGCTGGCCTGGGCGGTGGCGCAGGGCCAACGGTGGAGGCCGGCAGTAATGAAATAATCATAATCGCCACGGTGGAGTATGAAATTTTGTAAAATTTATGTTTAAAGAAAAAATCAATAAACAATTTGGTTTTACTTTAATTGAACTATTGGTTGTCATTAGCATTATCGGTTTTTTGGCGACCGCTTCTATGGTTGTTTTTAATAGCGTAAGGATAAAAGCCAGAGATACGCGGAGAAAGGCCGATTTAACCCAGATTAGAAAAGCGTTAGATTTGTATTATGATGCTAATAGCGCTTATCCATCAAGCAGCGGCGCTTGGCGGAGCGCTTGCCCAAGTTATGGCGGATACCCGACCAGCGGGGCTACTGGTTATATTCCCAATTTGGCGCCAACCCATATTGGCAAATTACCAATTGATCCTAGCCCCTGTTCAAACGGCAATGGTTATCTATATTATTCCGACACTGTAAATTACAAACTTCTTTCACATGTTAGTCCGGAAAGTTATCCTTCCGCCGGTCAACCGTTTTATGATCCATTTCGTCCTACCTGGGCATGGATGTTGTGTAGCGCGAATACAACAGTTTGCAATACTTGGTAATTATTTAATAATAAGTAAGTAATTTATGCCTAAAATAAAAAAAATAACGACTCGTGAGATTTTAGATTCGCGCGGCAATCCCACTGTGGAAGCCACGGTTTTATTGGATAATGGCGTTAAAGCAAAAGCCAGCGCGCCTGCGGGCGCGTCTACGGGCGCGCATGAAGCCGTGGAACTGCGGGACAATGATGCTAAAAGATACGGCGGTTTGGGGGTTTTGCATGCCATTAAAAATATTGAAAGCAAAATCGCGCCTAAGCTAATCGGAGCTGGAGTAACCAAGCAGGCGGAGATTGATGATATCATGATAAAATTAGATGGTACAAAAAATAAAAGTAAATTAGGCGCTAATGCGATCCTGCCCGTGTCGCTCGCTTGCGCCCGCGCCGGCGCCTTGGCTTCTGGTCTGGAGTTATATGAATATATCTCTAATAATTTCCAATTTCCAATTTCCAATTTCCAATTACCTGTTCCATGTTTTAATATTTTTAACGGCGGCAAGCACGCCGATACCAACCTGGATTTTCAGGAATTTATGATAATTCCCCTGGCTTATTTAACACCCCCAGCCCTCCTTGTCAGGGGGGGGAGAAGAAGTTTTGCCGAACAAGTTAGAATGGGCGCGGAGATTTTTCATGCTTTAGGGGATGTTTTAAAAAGAGCTGGCTATGACACGGATGTGGGCAATGAAGGCGGCTACGCGCCGGATATCAGTTCCAGCATCCAGGCGATTGAATTAATTATGGCGGCCGCAATTAAAGCTGGTTATAAACCCGGGGCAGATTTAGCCTTAGGCATTGATGTAGGCTCATCTCAACTTTATAATCAGAGAAACGGCAGGTATGTTTTTAAGCTGGATCGCGCCAGTTACACCGCGGCTACTTTAGCCGGCTTATATTACGAATGGTTTAGGAAGTATCCGATAATTTACCTTGAAGACGGTTTAGCTGAAGACGATTGGGCCGGCTGGCAAAAATTAAATAAAGAGCTTGGCCGGGACGTAATGCTGGTCGGCGATGATTTGTTCGTCACCAATCCGGAGCGCTTGAGGCGAGGCTTGAAAGAAAACGCCGCTAACGCTATTTTAATAAAACCCAATCAGGTCGGGACCCTGTCGGAAACGGTTGACTGCGTAAAACTGGCCAAGAAGCATAATTATAAAATTATTGTTTCGCATCGCTCGGGCGAAACTACGGATGACTTTATCGCTGATTTAGCCGTGGCGGTCGGGGCTGATTACATTAAGGCCGGGTCGCTGTCGCGGGGAGAAAGGCTGGCGAAATATAACAGGCTGATGGAGATTGAAGAAAATTTAAAATGCAAAAATCAAAAATTAAAATGACAGTTAAAAATGTAAAGTTTCTGTCATTGCGAGGAGCGCCAGCGACGAAGCCCGCCCGAACGACGTTCAGTCGGGCGGGCAATCTCGAACGGTAAAGAATAATCATAATAAAATTATTACGAGATTTAGTGAGGTATAGTCATACGTGAGATTGCTTCGCCCCACCCAGAGCGTCGGGGCTCGCAATGACAGGAAGACTGTCATTTTGTGTATTTAATATATGAAACCAGAAAAGTTAAATAAGCCAGCTAAAAATGTTTTACCCATGATTCTGGTCATCCTAGACGGCTGGGGCATGGCTGAACCGAGCCAGGGTAATGCCATCACCTTGGCCAATACCGCGGTTATGGACGGCTTGATTAAAAAATTTCCCAATACTTTAATCAATGCTTCCGGCAAGGCCGTGGGCCTGCCGCCGAGCCAATCGGGTAATTCTGAAGCCGGGCATATGAATATTGGCGCCGGCAGAATTGTCGAGCAAGACGTAGTTAAAATTTCTAAAAGCGTTAATAACGGGACTTTTTTTAAAAATGCCGGTTTTATCGAGGCGATCCGCCAGGTCAAAAAGAATAAATCCAAGCTTCATCTAATGGGCATGATCTCCAATGGCATGAGCGCGCATAGCGACCCGGACCATTTGCTGGCTCTGCTGTCTTTGGTTAAAATAACTAAAGTCAAGGAAGTTTATTTGCATTTATTCACCGACGGCCGGGATTCGCCTAGGTATGCCTCTTTGAAATTGGTCGAAGATATCCAAAAAGTTTTTAAAAACGGCGAAGCCATCGCTTCCGTCGTCGGCCGATATTACGCCATGGACAGAAAAAAAACCTGGTCGAGAACCGAAAAAGCTTATGATGCTTTAACGAGCGGCTTGGGCCGGAAAGCCGCCAGCCCGGAAGCCGCGATCATGGAAAGTTATAACCGCGGCGAAAGCGACGAATTTATTGAGCCCTATGTGATCACCAGAAATGGCCGGCCCTTACCCCGGATCGGCAACGGCGACGGCGTTATCTTTTTTAATTTAAGATCGGATCGGGCCAGGCAATTCGCCAAGGTTTTCGTGCAAAAAGATTTTGATAGATTAAATCCCGGTTCTTTTTTAAGAAAAAAAGTATTAAAAAATTTGTTGTTCGTGGCCATGACTGATTTTGGACCGGACTTAGACGGTATTTTAACCGCTTATCCCAGCGTCGATTTAAAACAGACTTTGCCGCAGGCGCTAAAAGGTTTGTCGCAATTATATATCGCCGAATCGGAAAAATACGCTCATGTGACTTATTTTTTTAACGGCGGCTATGCCGATCCGATCGCGAGGGAAGGGCGGCGCCTTGTGCCTTCGCCCAACGTCAGATCGTATGATCAGACGCCGACGATGAGTTCGGCGGAGTTGACCGAGGCAGTGGTCAACAATTTAACCCCCCCTCACCCCCTTTTGAAAGGGGAGCAGGGGGGTTATATTGGCCAGAAAAAGGGTTTAGACTGGAAATATGACTTTACGGTTTTGAATTTTGCCGCGCCCGACATGGTCGGCCACACGGGCAATCTGGACGCCGCGATAAAATGCTGCCATGGGGTTGATAAGTGTCTGGGCGAAATTGTTAAGGCTTATTTGAACGTCGGCGGCACAGTTTTAGCGACGGCTGATCATGGCAATATCGAGGAGATGATTAATTTAAAAACCGGTGAAATCAATACCGAGCATTCAACTAATCTGGTACCCTTTGTATTAATCAACAAAAACCTTGGCCATAAAGTCAAATTAAGAAATGGCGGAGTTTTAGGCGATATCGCGCCGACCATACTGGAGTTGTTAAATATTAAAAAACCCAAAGAAATGACGGGCAAGAATCTAATAAAATAATCAAAAATTTTAAATTTAAAATTAATGTCTATGGTAAATAAAGAACAAAATTTACGCCCAAAACCAGTCGTGCTGATCGTCTTGGATGGCTGGGGCATTACCACTCCTTATTCCGGCAACGCCATTAGCCAGGCCAATACCCCGAATATCAATAACTATATAACCAAGTACCCGTCCGCCACATTAGTGGCTTCGGGCGAGGGCGTGGGCTTGCCTTGGGGCGAATCGGGCAATAGCGAAGTCGGCCATCTTAATTTAGGGCTGGGGAGGATTTTATATCAGAGCTTGCCCAGAATCAACAAAATGATCGCCGACCGCAGTTTTTACAAGAATAAAGTTTTGTTAAAGGCCATTGAACAGGCGGAAAATCATAATTCAAAGTTGCATTTTATCGGTTTGGTTTCCTCCGGAGCGGTTCATTCTTCGCTGGAGCATCTTCAAGCCTTGATTGAAATGGCCAAAGAGAAGAAGGTGAAAAATTTTTATATTCACGCGATTTTAGACGGCCGGGACACGCCGTTCAATTCCGGAATTAATTTTATTCAAGAAATCGAAAGATCTCTTAAAGGGACTGTCGGCAAAATTGCCACGGTCCACGGCCGATTTTATGCCATGGACCGCGATAATCATTGGGGTAGAACGGCTAAGTCGTATCAAGCCATAACGCAAGGCCTGGGCGAGAAACACGAGTCGGCCGGGAAAGCGGTTGAAGCCAGCTATAAAAAGAAGATTTACGACGAAGAGTTTATGCCCACGGTAATTGTTAAAAATAATAAACCTGTGGCCATGATTGAAGACGGCGACGTGGTAATATTTTTTAATTACCGGCCGGACCGGGCGCGCCAGCTGGCTAAGGCTTTTGTCTTGCCCGGTTTTGAAAAATTTAAGCGGGAAAAATACTTGAAAATATTTTTTGCTGGCTTTTCCGAATATGAAATTAGTTTACCCATGGAAACGGTTTTTCCCAAGGAAATTATCAGGCATACTTTCGGTGAAATTTTAGCTAAAGCCGGCCTGAAACAGTTAAGGATCGCGGAAACCGAAAAATACGCTCATGTGACTTATTTTTTTAACGGCGGCCGAGAAAGCAAGTCTATCGACGAAGACCATGTGTTAATTCAATCACCGGCGGTTTCCAGTTATGACGAACAACCCGAGATGTCGGCCGTTAAAATAACCGACAAAGTTGTTGAGGCGGTTGAACAAGACAGTTATGACTTTATTTTGGTTAATTACGCCAACGCCGATATGGTCGGCCATACCGGTAATTTAAAAGCCACGGCTAAAGCCGTTGAAACGGTTGATAAGTGCCTGGGCAGAATTGTTAAATCTGTCTTAAGCAAATCCGGTTTGATATTTATTACCGCCGATCACGGCAACGCCGAGGTTTTGTTTAATATGCAAACCGGCCAGATAGACAAAGAGCATTCGGCCAACCCCGTGCCGTTCATAATTGTTGGCCAAGACTATGAAGGCAAGAGCCTGTCTTTAGGAGACGCGCCCGGCGGAGATTTGAGCCTGGTTCAGCCGCAAGGCATATTATCCGATGTGGCGCCGACAATTTTGAAACTGATGAATTTGGAAAAGTCGGCCGAGATGACGGGCCGGAGTCTAATTTAGTTTAAAATGTAAAAATTAAAATTAAAAATTATGGAGTGAAAAAAATTTTAATTTTTTTTACGGAGTAATTTTTACAATAATTTTACATTTTAATTTTTACATTTTAAATTTTTATTATGTCCATTTTAGCCATAAATTCAGGTTCTACTTCGGTCAAATACAAGCTCTTCGCCGATGATGAAAAGGAGATCAAGCAAGGTTGCATTGAAAATATTAAAGACCATTTTACGGCCGTCAAGTTAGTTTTAAGAGAAATCGGTGATTTGAGGGATTTGGCGGCCGTGGGGCACAGAGTGGTTCATGGCGGCCACAAATTTTTTCAACCGCTGCTAGTTGACGCCAGCCGCCTTTTTGAATTGGAGCAATTCAATGATTTGGCGCCGCTCCATAATCCTTATAATTTGGCCGGCATCAGGGCGGCCATAGCCTATCTGCCGCAAGCCAAGCAGGTGGGGGTTTTTGATACGGCCTTTTACCACGATCTGCCTGAAACGGCTAAATTTTACGCTTTGCCCTTGGAGTTAACGGAAAAATATAATCTCCGCCGCTACGGTTTTCATGGCATTTCGCATAAATTTGTCATGATTGAAGCCGCCAAGCTGCTGCAGAAAAAAGTCCATAAAATAAATTTAATCAGTTGTCATTTGGGCGGCGGCTGGTCCATTACCGCCATAAAAAACGGCTTGCCAGTCGATACTTCCATGGGATTTACTCCCTTGGAGGGCTTAGTCATGATGGCCAGAGCGGGGGACATGGACCCGGGGATAATTTTTAAACTGCTGGAAATTATGCCGGGAGAATTGAACCGGGCCAAGCTGGATCAACTTTATGATATATTAAATAAGCAGTCAGGCATTAAGGGTTTGTCTGGTTCTGAAAATTATCTGACGTTTTTAACCAACGTCTCTTTGGGCGGCCGGGCGGCAAAATTAGCCTTTGCCTTGGCGATTAACCGTTTGGCTAAATATATTGGCGCTTATTGGGTCGAGCTTAATGGCCGGGTGGACGCGATAATTTTTACCGGCGCGATTGGCTCGGGCAACCCGACGACACGTTTAGAAGTTATGAAAAAAATTAAATGTTTAGGCGAGCTGCCCGTGCTGGCGATTAAAACCGATGAAGAGCTGATGATTATGAGGGAAGTCAAGGAAATCTTGAATAACCAATAACCAAAAGGTGAATAATAAAATTTAGTTTTGAATTTGCAATTTTACTTGTTTGATTATTGTTTCTTGGTTATAGTATCTTTTAATTATGATCAAACGTCTGCTCAATGGCGAAATAAACAGCATCACCATGGCCGCCTTGCTGGTCGGCGGATCTTCTTTAATCAGCCGTTTTTTGGGAATTTTTCGCGATCGGATTTTAGCCGGTCAGTTTGGCGCCGGCGATACTTTGGATATTTATTACGCGGCTTTCCGCGTCCCGGATTTAATTTTTAATTTGCTTATATTGGGGGCGCTGTCGGCCGGCTTTATTCCGATTTTCACCTCATTGATTAACGGACCGCTGCAAAAAGTCCGCTCTTTATTTGGCGATCGGTATAAAGAGGCCTGGGAATTAACCAGCAACGTCTTAAACATTTTAACCGTCGGGCTCATAATTTTATGTGGCTTGGGCGTGATTTTCGCTCCGCAAATTATGAAGCTGATTACTCCCGGATTTAATCAGGAGAAAATGGCCTTGACCATAAATTTATCAAGAATAATGTTTTTATCGCCGATTTTTTTAGGTATTTCCAGCGTCTGCGGCGGCGTCTTGCAATCGTTTAAAAGATTTTTTGTTTATTCCTTATCGCCGATTTTTTATAATATCGGCATTATTATCGGCGCTTTATTTTTAGCGCCAAGCTGGGGAATTTACGGTTTGGCCTGGGGCGTCTGCCTGGGCGCTCTGGCTCATCTGCTGATTCAACTTCCTGCCCTGATTCAACTTGGCTTTAAGTATAAATTAAGTTTTAATTTTAGAAGCGAGAAAGTCATGAAAATTTGGCTGATGATGGTACCGCGGACCATGAGCCTGGCTATTTCGCAGCTAAATTTACTGGTTATTACTATTATCGCCTCAACCTTGGCCAGCGGGTCGCTGGCGGTGTTCAATCTAGCCAACAATTTACAGTCTTTTCCGGTGGGCATTTTCGGCATTTCCTTCGCCATCGCCGCCTTTCCGGCCATGTCGGCCGCGGCTTTTGATAAAAAAATTTTGGTTAAAGACCTGTCTTTAACGGTACGGCAAATATTGTTTTTTATCATACCGGCCACCGTTATTCTGCTGGCTTTGCGCGCGCAAATTATCAGGGTTATTTTAGGCACCGGCCAGTTTGATTGGCAGGACACGGTTCTGACGATTGATACTCTGGGCTTTTTTTGCTTGTCGCTTTTCGCCCAAGCCTTGATTCCGCTATTGGTTCGCGTCTTTTATGCCCGTTTGACGGCTAAAACTCCTTTTATCATCGGCCTGATCGCGGCGTTAGCCAACATTTTTTTATCAATTTGGCTGTCCGACCGCCTGGGCGTCGCTGGTTTGGCTTTGGCCTTTTCTCTGGCCAGCGTCATGAACTTGATTTTGCTTTGGCTGTGGCTGAATCTGGAGATTGGCTGGTTAGATGAAATTAAAATATTTGTTTCAACCATAAAATTTTTATTAGCCGCTTTGGCGGCCGGGCTGGCGGTTCAGGGCGTGAAATTAATTATCGGCGCCAATATTGACATGACCAGATTTTGGGGCGTTTTAACTCAAGGCCTAGTTGCCGGTTTGGCGGGAATTTTTGTTTATGTTTTAGTTTGTTTGACTTTAAAAAGCGAGGAATTATTTAACTTTTGGTCATCTTTGAAACGCCGTTGGCCGGGTAAAAAAGTTGGCTCTCCGGATCAGGGAGAAGCCAGAGGCATCTAAGAATTTATGATTTGCGATTTTGGATTAATTTTCGGTCTGGACATTAATTAATTTTTGTGGTATAAATCAAAGTTAATCATCGTACCTTAAAATTAAATAAGATTAGCTAATTATTGCAGGTTTTAGATACTCTATCCTTTAACTTGCGGAAGAATATTTGCAACCTGCAATAAACGCAATCAACATCAACAAACAGAGGATTAATAATGAAAATAGTAAAGTTGGCAGGACTGATCATCGCCATTGTAGCACTCTCGCCTTTGTTGGCATTGCTGCTGCTACTGATATGTATCGGAAAACTAATAATCAAGGTGCAGGCAGTGGTTGCACTGATAACGATTAACAAATGCCACCGCGAGCTCTTAATTGAGCTTCACTCAATCGGCTCTCCGCGCTTTGTAATCCTTTACGAGACGGATTTTGTTCCGTACCACGACCACAAAAAGTGCACCTACAGAACTTGCGAATATAAGCAGGCTGATGAACATTGGCGGCTTATTAAAAAATGTCAGGCTGAACATGTGCCGGAGTGGCGGATACGCTGGGCGGCATGAGCTTAAAATTTTCAATAAAAAACAAATAAAAAATTATGATAACAATGTGTAGACAAGACGGGAAAAGTGTGGAGTACTTGACTGTTAGCGAGGACGAGGTCTCTTTGCGAATTGTTTCGTATTGCAAAGACCACGTAAGTACGGAAAGTCTGCCCAAACCCGAGCCACAAGGCTTTTCCGATTTGTCCGCAGAGGAGGATCCTTTTGGCCTTGTAGGCCAATCGTAGGCGTGAAAGCCGAAACCGCGACACGGAGCTTTTAAACGAGCACCGTGTTTTTTATTAAAAATATAATAAAATTTGACCTAACCCTTAAAAATTAGTAGGATGATGATAGCGATAGCCCGCGAATTGCCGGGTTATATTTTGTAAATTTACGAATATTATGTCCAAGATAAGAAATTTTTGCATCATTGCCCATATTGACCACGGCAAGTCCACCATGGCTGACCGCATGCTGGAAATAACCGGCACGATTGAGAAAAGAAAAATGAGAAATCAGGTGCTTGACCAAATGGATCTGGAGCGGGAAAGGGGAATTACCATTAAGCTGCAGCCGGTCAGAATGGAATACTCGGGCTTCATTCTAAATTTGATTGATACGCCGGGACATGTGGATTTTACCTATGAGGTTTCTCGCAGCCTGGCCGCGGTTGAGGGCGCCATAATGCTCGTGGACGCGACCCAGGGCATTCAGGCGCAAACCATGGCCAATTTATACTTAGCCTTAGAGCAGAATTTAGCCGTTATTCCGGTGATAAACAAAATTGATTTGCCGGCGGCCAATATAGAAAAAACAAAAAAAGAAATTATTCATTTATTAGGTTGTCAGCCTCAAGAGATTATTTTAGCTTCCGCTAAAACCGGACAGGGCGTGGTTGAAGTGTTAAAAACGGTAATTGACCGCGTCCCGGCACCGGCTGAAAAATATAATAAAATGGCGAAATCTCGATCAAACGGCGATTGGATAGATTATGACGAAAGGCCTTTGCGGGCGTTGATTTTTGATTCAACCTATGACGAATACCGCGGCGTGGTGGTTTATGTCAGAATCTTCGACGGCATGGTGAAAAAGGGCGATAAAATAGTATTGCTTGCCACCCAGGCCAAAAGCGAAGCTTTGGACGCCGGGGTGTTTAAACCGGAGTATAAGTCAACCGGCGAATTAAAGGCAGGCGAGATTGGCTATATTGTTACCGGTTTTAGAGACGTCAGCTATGCCCGAGTGGGCGACACAGTGGCGCTAACGAAGTTTAGCCATGACACCAAAGCGCTAAAAGGCTATGATGAAGTAAAGCCAATGGTTTTTGCCGGAATTTTTCCGCGCGAGGGCAATGAATTTGAGGAATTAAGAGAAGCCCTAGCCAAATTAAAGCTTAACGATGCCGCTTTAATTTATGAGCCGGAAAATTCCGAAGCTTTGGGTTTTGGCTTCAGATGCGGTTTTTTGGGGTTATTGCATTTGGAAATTTTTCAAGAGCGCCTGAAAAGAGAATATAATTTAAATTTAATCGTTACCGTTCCCAGCGTCGCCTACAAGGTTTTTAAAAAGAACGGCGAAGGACTGATCATCCGCAGTCCGCAGAAATTGCCTGACCCTTCGCAAACAGACAGGATTGAAGAGCCATGGGTTAGTCTGGATATCATCGCGCCCAAAGAATATATCGGGCCAATTTTGAATTTGGTGCAGGAGAAGCGCGGTATTTATAAGAATACCGAGTATATTGACGAGACCAGGGTGATTTTGCATTATGAAATCCCCTTGGTCGCGATTTTGACGGATTTTTATGATAAAATAAAAAGCGCCAGCTCTGGTTATGCTTCGGTTAATTATGATTTTATCGCCTATAGGCAAGCCGACGTGGCAAAAATGGATATCCTGGTGGCCGAAGACGCGATCGAGGCGCTGGCCATGATAATTTATCGCGATGAAGCCTTTAAGCGCGGTAAAGAAGTCGTGGTTACTTTAAAAGAAACTTTGCCCAAGCAGATGTTCGCGGTCAAATTGCAGGCGGCTATCGGCGGGAAAATTATCGCGGCCGAGAGAATTTCCGCCATGAAAAAAGACGTTACGGCCAAGCTTTACGGCGGCGACGTCACGCGCAAACGCAAATTGTTGGAAAAGCAGAAAAAGGGCAAAAAGAAAATGACGGCTCACGGTAAGGGCAGCGTGGAAATTCCATCGGATACGTTTATTAAGTTATTAAAGAGGTAAAATTTATATCATTATGCGAGTTTTCATGGTGAGTGGCGTACAATATCGTTTGTCATTGCGAGGAGCCTGTAATCAGGCGACGAAGCAATCTCACGAACGATGAAAATAATCATTATAAAACTTTGCGAGATTTAGTGAAATATAGACATCCGTGAGGTTGCCGCTCGCTCGTTTCGCTTCGCTACATTTGCTCCTCGCAATGACAGCAATAAATATGAAAAAGAAACCTTTGCAAAAAATTCTTTGGGTGATTATCAGCGTGATGGTGATTTTCAGTATGCTGGCCTGGACTGTGGGCGGCTTTTTTTGAACCCCACGAATCTACAAATCAGCTACGAATATTACAAATATTGCTCGCTGCATTATCATGTATTCACGAATTAGCGTTATATTTATTCGTGATATTTATAGCAGATTCGTAGATTTATTGGTATAATGGAATAGATTTCCCCGAGGCTTGCCTCGAGGGGCGGGTACGTTAGAATGAAAACATGTCCGAACACATAAAAAAATCACATAATTCGTCGTTGCTACTATATCATTTGGTTTGTCCGGCCAAATATCGCAGAAATGTATTTAGGGATGTGGCCGGTGCAGACCAAGAGATTAAGAAGATTTGTTTGGAGATTGAAAAAAGGTTTGACATACATTTTGTTGAAATCGGCGTTGACCAAAACCATGTTCATTTTCTAATTCAGTCTGTTCCGATGATCAGCCCCACCAATTTGGCGAAAATAGTCAAAAGCATCACGGCTCGGGAAATATTTCGCGTAAAGCCGGAAATCAGAAAATTGCTTTGGGGCGGTGAATTTTGGACGAAAGGTTATTACATTAACACGGTTGGTAAAGCAGCAAGCGAAGAGGCTATCAAGCAGTATGTTCAAAATTAAGGTTTAAAGTACGAACAAATTCATACCAATCAGCCAAGACTTTTCGAGGGTTAATACCTCGTCAGCTTGCTGCGAGGTAGTTTATTTTATGCAAAATAAATGGCAGCTAAAACCCAAGTTATCGGCTGAATTTGCTAAACAGCAGATTGAATATGGTAAAATTATTGCGCAGCTTTTTTTTAATCGGGGATTGATTCAGAAAAAAGACATAAAATTATTTCTTAATTCCTCTTCGGCTGATTTGGCGGATCCATTTTTGTTTAAGGACATGGCGGCGGCCGCGGACCTGACGATTAAACACATCAAAGCGCGGGAACCAATCGTCGTCTACGGCGATTATGACGCCGATGGGGTCACGGCCGCGGCGGTTTTAACTGAAATTCTAAATACTTTTAAAGCCAAAGCCAGCGTTTATATTCCAGGGAGAATCAGCGAGGGTTATGGATTGAATAAAAAAGCGATTGAGGCATTCGCCAAAAAGGCGGTTAAATTAATTATTACCGTCGATAACGGTATTCGCAATAAAAAAGAAGTTGTCTACGCGGCCAGCCTGGGTTTGGACATAATCGTGACCGATCATCACGAGGTCCCGGCCAGCCGAGATGATTGGCCTGATTGTTTGATTATCAATCCCAAGGCCGATGATTATCCTGATAAATTTTTAGCCGGAGTCGGCGTGGCCTTTAAATTCGCCAAAGCCCTGATTGAGCGCTCTAAATTGGACGATAATTTAAAAGTCAAACTTGAAGATAAAATTTTAGATTTAGTGGCCGTCGGCACGGTGGCTGATATGGTTAGTTTGGTCGGAGAAAACAGAATTTTAGTCAAAGCCGGATTGAAAATAATCAATCAGCGCAAACGAACGGGCCTTGATGAATTAATAAAAGTTTCGCAAATTAATTCAAATGGAGAAAGGGAGATTAAGGCCTGGAATATTGGCTGGCAGCTGGCGCCGCGTTTAAATTCCGCCGGCCGGATGGACCATGCCAATACGGCCTATGAATTATTGATTACCAAGGACAAAACCGAGGCTAGAGAAATCGCTCAAAAGCTTAATGAAAAAAATCAGGCCAGGCAAAAAATAACCGAAGAAATATTCGCCGTTGCCCAAAAGATGGTAGAGGGAAAAATGCTGGACGATAAAATTTTAGTGGTGGTTTGTCCTGGCAAAGACGGGCGGGGGAACCGGCCCTGGCCCGAAGGAGTGATGGGGCTGGTAGCGGGCAGGCTTTGCGAAGCCTATTCGCGTCCGGCTCTGGTGATCACCAAATTTGATAAAGAAATTAAAGGCTCGGGTCGGAGCATAGAAGAATTTAATATCATTCGCGCGGTTGAACAATTAAGCCAGCATCTGAAAAAATTCGGCGGCCACGCCGCGGCTTGCGGTTTGACTTTGAAAAGCCGGGAAGATTTAGGGGAGTTTTCTAAAAAAATAAAAGCTATGGCCGCCAAAGAATTGGCCGGCGCGGAATTGGCGCCTAAAATTTTAATTGAAGCGGAAATTAGCACGGCGGAAATAACTAGCGAACTGGTAGAAACTTTGGCAGAGTTTGAGCCTTTCGGCGAAGAAAATGACCGGCCGAAATTTTTAAGCCGCGGTCTCAAAATAATGGATAAGGTCAATATGGGCGCCAATGCCCAACATATAAAATTTAGGTTCGGCAATCTATGGGCCGTCGGGTTTTGCCAGGCGGAAAACTGCAAAAACTTTAAGATTGGCGACCAGGTGGACGCGGTTTATTATTTGGAATTTAACGAATTTAACGGACGGCGGTCGGTACAGATGAAGATCGTGGATATAAGGAAAGTTTTAAATTTAAATCTCAAAATGTAAAATGACAGTTAAAAATGAAAAATTGAAACTAACTTTTAATTTTACATTTTGATTTTTGCATTTTACATTTTTTTATTTATGACCTACGAAAAACTGACAATTTATACCGACGGCGGCGCGCGCGGCAACCCTGGTCCGGCCGGAATCGGCGCGGTGATTTTAGACCAGCGGGGAAGCGCGGTTAAAGAGATTTCCCAATATATCGGCGAGGCCACTAACAATCAAGCCGAATATCAGGCTTTGCTGGCCGGGGTCAATGCCGCCAAGGCGCTGGGCGCTCGGGAGCTTGAAGTTTTTTTGGACAGCGAACTGGTGGTGAAACAGTTAAATCGCGAATACCGCGTCAAAGATAAGGACCTTGCCCCTTTGTTCGTTAAGGTGTATAATCTAACGCTGGGATTTAAAAAAGTTATTTTTAAACATATCCGCCGGGAGAAAAATGAACTGGCCGATAGACTGGTTAATTTGGCTTTGGATAAGGCGGGGAAGTAAAATTTAGGACAATTAGCTCAGTTGGTTAGAGCGTTCCGTTCACATCGGAAAGGTCAGAGGTTCGAGTCCTCTATTGTCCACCACAAAC
>MFFY01000060.1 GCA_001778055.1 Candidatus Falkowbacteria bacterium RIFCSPLOWO2_12_FULL_45_13 | reverse complement strand
TGATAAAAAACTGTCAAAATCTAATTCTTAAAAGTGTTAATTATGTTCGTGGGCTTGAACAATCTTAGACACGAACCAATGTTGCCAGTTCTTAGGGCTTTGTTATAATAAAATTTATAGGTAACGGCCGATTACCGGGCGGGCAAGCTCTCTGACTGCCACTTTTAACTGTCATTTTGATTTTTACATTTTACACTTAAGATACTATGTCGTCCAAAACCAACCACATCATCATCGACGCCGGAATGGAACATCTGCATTTGGCCATGTTTCTTAATGGAACCAATAAAAACCTGGTGATTCCGAATATCGATAAAATAGAAAATCTGTTTAAACGATATGATGTCTTAAAGCTGATCGCGCGGCCGGAGACTCAATTGTATCTGACCGGCAAACTGGCGGAAATAGTCAGAGACACGCTTAGGCGCGGCCAAATTGTACTGCCCGGCGCCGCGCTTTGGTCCGCGACCGATTTTTTATTGAAAACCCATCAGCCGCTCGCTTCCCTGGGCATTATCGACCTGTCGGCTTCGGGTTATATGGTAGTGGCGATCAGTTCCGACGGCAAGCTGATTAACGACCTGCTCATAACCAACCCTCGCTGCGGCGCCGGCAGTGGCATAAACTTAAGCCGGATACTAGAAAAATTGGCGATCGCGAGAGGGGCGGTCGATGTAATTTTAAAAAATTATCTGGGTGAAACGGGCAAGGCCAAACGGCAGGCAGTAGGTATCCGAGCCGACCGTTGCGGCGTCTTCAGCTCGTCCGCCACGATTTCCGACAAAAATCAGGGACTGCCCCTGGATTTCGCCCTGGCCGTAACCATGAAATCGGAAGTGCTCAAAGCCTGTAAAAAAATGTCCGCCGGCGTCGATGCGGTTTTTCTCACCGGCCGGGTGTTTAACTGGCAATTCTGCCGCGACTGCGCCCGGGATTACCTCCTCGGTCTCGGAGTAAAAAATATATCTTTTGACCGGCAGCAAAACCTTTTGATCCGGGGCGTGGAACATTTGATCCAAACCGTGGGGCCAAACAATTTTAAAAAACAAACGCGGGAAAAATTAAGCCGACCGGAAAAATTTTTAACCTACCCTTCATTTAAAAACTTGAAAGAAAAATACACGGCCGCCGGCTTATATAAGAGACTGCCCGATCCGGTTATCCGTGAAATCGACCCCGCGGACCTCGGAACCAGGACGGTGAACCTGGGTCTGGACGTCGGTTCCACCATGGCCAAAATGCTCGTAGCCGACGCGGCTACTGACGAAATCTTATTCAAAAGCTCCTGTGACAACCACGGCGACACCATTGAGACGATCAAGCATATTTTTAGCGGATTGATTTCGGCCGGCATCCCGAAACTCTCGATCGCGCGCTTGGGCATAACCGGTAGCGGACGCTATCAAGTGCAGAAAGTCCTGCAAAAAATCTATCCGGCTCTACAGGATAAAATTTTCGTGCTGGTGGAAAACTACGCCCACGCCCATGGATCGATCGCTTACGCCAAAGAACAAATCCAAAATTTAAAAAATCAGTCCCGGGAAGTCAATGAAGACTTTTGCCTGCTAGTTGATATTGGCGGCGAAGACACTAAGGTATCGGTCATTTCCTTAAAAAAAGAGGAGCTCTTTGATAATGCCATGAATATAAAATGCTCGGCCGGTACCGGCAGCCTGATGGATACGTTAAAATCATTGTTTGGTATTAAAGAGATCGGCGAAGCCTGCCGGCAGGCTTTTGACGCGCCTAAGGCTTATGAAATTAACGCCACCTGCGCGGTCTTTCTGATGGAAAATGCCAGAAAAATGCAGGCTCTGGGTTACCCCAAGAATGAAATTCTGGCCTCCACGAATTACGCCATCGTGGAAAATATGGCCCGCACCCTCTGGAATCAGATAAAATTGCCCGACAACGCGGTCGTACTGCTCCACGGCCAAACCATGCTCTCCGACCCCCTGCCCTTGGCGGTCACGCGCCGGCTACAGGAGTCGGGAACCAGGTACGCGCTGGTGCCGCCCCTGCCCGGGCATCGCGCTTGTTTGGGACTTGTTAAGTCAATCCGCCCACCGCTCCATCAGCCGGCGGACCATAGGGCGGATAAAACCGGCCCAAATATCTGCCGACTGGCCGATTTTATCAACCTTAAATTTAAAAAGCAAATCGTGGTCTGTCAGGGAGCGGCCTGCGGAGATAAAAACGCCCGCTGTTCCCGTGCTTTGCTGTCTGCGCTCGATCTTAAAAACAAACTGGTTTTGACCCTGGGTGGCTGTACGGCGGTTAACGAATTAGGGACCGGTCTGCAGGCCGGTCGCGTACGGACAGGTCGCGACCTGTCCGTACAGATCGATGCGTACAAGGATATCTGGCAATTCATCGATGCCCATCTGCCTAAGTCCGCGGCGAAAAACCGCCTGGTCATACCCCGGAGCTTTGCCATTTCCGAGCAGGCCTTTTTCCTGGCCAAAATTTTCGAAAAACTCGGCTTGCCGGTGGACGTGGATAATGTCCGGGAAGAGGATATTTTACAGGCTCAGGGCTTATTCAACATCGAAGTCTGCGCGCCTTTAATCGGCGCCACCGGGCAATTTATCAGACTGGCCGGATCAGCGCACGGGCTGATTCTGACCCCGCAAATCGATTTTTTACCGACCGCCGGAATCGGTCTGGGTAGAACCTGCACTACCAACCAGGGCGGCGTGATTATCGCCGAGCGCCAGGCAAAATTGAAATATCCCGCTGCCAACTTTTTTTCTTTTGTTTTAAGCCTGAAAAAAACCGACCCGGCCTATCTGGCCAAACAACTCCATGAAAAGGCCAAAGGCGTCTTCGCTTATTACGGCTTAACCGTTACCGCGGAAAAAATTCGGGCGGCGGTTGAATACGCCGACGCGGAAAATCAAAATTTAAGAGAGCGGTTGGCCTTGAAAGTGGCCAGCTATCTGGAGGAGGCGATCCGGCTAAAACGGCCGATCACCGTGGTCTGCGGCCGCGAGTATATATTAAACCCCGGGATTTACGACAGCCACGTGGGTAAACTTCTAAAAGATAAGGGGATGGTGGCTTTGCCCGCCTACGCGCTGGAAAGCCGTCTGGACCCGGACTTCGCCTATATTTACTGGAAAAATCCCCATGATTTACTGACAAAAATCAACGCTATCACCAATAAAGAGCTCCATCTCTACCTTAAGCATCCTCGCCTTAAGCAATTGATCGGGTCAATCGAAGCCGGTTTACCCGCCGACTTGTCCGCCAAAGCTTCAGCTTCGGCGAAAGCCTTCATGCCCGCCGTAGCTTTAGCAGAGGCGGGGGCGAAGGCGGGTCAAACCGACTGCTCCATCTCTACGGTGCGCGTATCCACTTTCCGCTGCGGGCCGGATACGGTAACCGCGCCGATTCTGTCCGAAATCACCAAAAAAACCCCGAGCCTCTTAATCCAATCCGACGCCATGATAAAGGAACTGGCGCATCTGGAAAACCGGGTCAATACTTTCCTTAACCAATTAAACCAAAAATTGCATGAAGAGTTTTCTTCAAAACGTTTTGAGATAAAGCTGGTGGATGAATTCGGCCAGGCTAAACTGAATCAAGACACTGACGTGATTTATTTTCCCACCCTGCACGACAATCGGACCATCACCGCGGTTTTTAAAGCCGCCGGCTTCACCGTGATTGATAATTATAATGATCAAACCTATGATCTGGAACATAAAGTCAGGCTAGGGAGGATTTACGCCGGCGACTCGGTCTGCGCGCCTCTGGCCGCGGTTTTTGCCGATATTATATTGTCAATGGAGGATTTTCTAAAACGCCAACGAGCGGCTGATCCGCAACTTTCAGGCAAGACCAGAATTTTGGTCTTTGACAACAAAGGCACCGGGCCTTGCCGGCAGGGCCAATACTATGAAATGCATAAATTGCTCCTGTGCCAGCAATTCGGCCGGCCGGCCGACTTGTCCGCCGAAGCTTCAGCGAAGGTGGAAGCTTCAGCGCAGGCGGGCCTGCCTGCCGGCGAGGCAGGGTGCTCTGGCCGGGGCGACGGCGATAAAAGCTTGCGCCAGCAAATCAAGCTCCTGGTCGGCCATGAGAGAGAGGGTTTTAACGTCGGCCTGCCTGAATGGGCCATGATTCAGGCTTTCCAGGGCGTAATTCTGCAAGGCGTTTTGCACTCTCTGCTCTTAACGGCCGGCGCGGCCTGCCGAGATTACGACCAGTATCAGGAATTTTATAAAGATTACCTTGAACTGAAAAACGATGTTTATAAAATTTTAGAAACCAGAAGCCGGCCCAGCCGGGTCAGCCTCTATCTGGCCGAAAAAATCGGCAAGAGGTCCTTAGCGGCCGGAGCGATTTACAAATATTTCAGCTATGGTTTACATAATAATAACGGCCTAAGGAAAATTTTAAGAAAATTTTCCAGCCGCTGGGTCAATACCGACGCCAAATTCGGCGCGGAGGTCGGGGGACCGGAGGCCGAAAAGCCCTCTTTCGCCAAGGCTTCAGAAAACAGGCCCAACTTTGCCAAGGTTGCGGAGGATAAACAAAATAAAATCAATATCCATATTGAAGGCGAAGCCTATATGCGGGTAGCGCAAGTGGAAATGATATTCAGATCGTTGATTGACGCTCTCGGTTTTGGATCATTCAAAGCCACCTACTCTCCGCTCTGGTGCTACCTGGAATTGCTGTTAGAGTTTGCTGTTTTGGAATGCCGAGAGGAAATCGGCTTAAGCCCAGAGCAAAGAACCGCCGCCGGTAGGTCGGTCGGACAGGCAAGCTCCGGGCGAAAAAAACAAAGGCTGATAACGAAAATCAAGCTGGCCATAAAAATACTTAGATGGGTTTTGGCCGGGCCGCTATATCGGGCGGCCGGAGTTCAAATGCCCGACCCGATGAAGCGCGTTTTAGAGTCGGCCCAAGCCATCCTGCCCTCGCTAAAGCCCCACGGCGAACTGCCGCCCTACCTCGGTGAAGCGATTTTGAAAATCAAACACGGCACGGATTTATTCCTTAATGTGGCGCCCGAAGGCTGCATGGTTTCATCCATGGCCCAGCTGTTTTCTTCTCCGATCTTAAAATCAAGCGGTCGGCCGGCCAGAATTCAGGATCTATTTACCTTAAACGGAGAAGTTAACGAAGAACAGCTGAAGATGTCTCTTTTAAAAGTCTTGGGGCCGGAAAAATATTATCGTAAATAATTACCTTTATTTGTCATTCCGGCCTCCGCCCGCGAGCGGAGAGTCCGCCCAAGGCGGACGAAGCCGGAATCCAGATTAGAAAGCACGAACATTATTATATCAAAAAAAGACGAATTCGCTTCGTCTTTTTTATTATTATTATTCAATAAAATACTCAAATTTTGTCTAAGTGAAAAACCAAAATCTTTGTCCGGCGATCATCCGCGCAGAGGATAATCTTTATTTTATATTCCCGAGCTGTTCCCTAAACTTTTTTAATTCCTCCCGCCAACCCTTGAGCTTGTCTTTTTCTTTTTTGACTACTCCGCCCGGTGCCTTGGCGGCGAACTCTTTATTTGCCAACCTGCCTTCAGCCGTTTTAATTGCCTTTTCCAAATTATCAATTTCTTTTTCCAGTCTGGCTTTTTCTTTTTCACTATCTATCGCGCCAATCAAATAGATTTCTATCTCGCCCACGGCCGCGTAAATAGCGCCGGCTATTTTTTGACCGTCAGTTTTCACTTCCAACTCGCCAATCCCCGTGCGCAAGGCTTTTATCGGCTCCGCCTGTTCGGCCACTAAGTTTTTCCTCTTGCCGGCGTATATCACGGCTTTAACTTTTCGCGTAGGCTCAATCTTATTTTCCGCCCGCGCGTTGCGAATCGCGATGATAATTTGTTTTATTACTTCAAATTTTTCTTTATTATGCTGAAACGAAGCGATAGCATCTGATTTCGGCCATTTCTCCACCATCAACATCCTGTCATACCCCATTTCCTGCCAAATTGCTTCGGTGATAAACGGCATGAACGGATGCCAAAGTTTTAATAAGTTCTCCAACACATAATTTAATATCTGGCTCTTTTCTTTATTTTTTTCAAATTTGCTAATTTCCAGATACCAATCGGCCAGATCGTCCCAGGTAAACTCCCTTAATTTCTCACCGGCTTGCGCCAGTTGATACTTTTCCAGATCCAGAATTACTGCCTTTATCAAATTTTTCAGTTTCTCTAAAATCCACTTATCCGCCAAGGTTAATTCCCCCGCATTAAATTCGTAATTCGTAATTCGTAATTCGTAATTCGTAATTATATACCGCGCCACATTCCACAGCTTATTGTTAAAATTCCTAAAGCTGGCGATTTTTTCTTCGCTGTACTTGGCGTCGTTGCCCGGGGTATTCCCCATGAGAAGCGACAAGCGGACGGCATCGGCGCCGAACTTGTCGATCATATCCAAGGGATCAATGCCATTGCCCTTGGACTTGCTCATTTTTTTGCCGTGCTTGTCCAGGATCATGCCATGGAGATAGACTTTTTCAAACGGGATTTCGTTCAAAGCGAAAAAGGACATGATGATCATGCGCGACACCCAGAGGGTGATGATTTCATAGCCGGTTTCCAAGACTTGGGTGGGATGGAATCTGTCCAGATCGCCGGCTTTTTTACCTTTAACAAAATTGTCGGGCCAGCCTAAGGTCGAAAATGTCCAGGTGCCGGAAGAAAACCAAGTATCCAGAGTGTCCGGATCCTGGATCCAGCCTTCGCCAGCTGGCGCCTCCTCGCCCACATAAATTTCTTCATCCGTTCCCGAGCCCTTATTTAATGTTTGGGATTTGGAATTTGGGATTTCATTGAAAATTGGGATTTGGGATTTGGTCATTTCCTGTTTACGGTAGTAAACAGGTATTCTGTGCCCGAACCAAATTTGCCGCGAAACGCACCAATCGTGAAGATTATTCATCCAATCCAGATATCTTTTTTTAAACCTGGCCGGAATAAATTCTATTTGCCCAGTTTCGGCCGCTTCAATGGCTTTGTCTTTCAGCGATTTGCCGCCCAAATGCTTTAATTTTTTGTCCATGTTGACGAACCACTGCTTGGACGGAATGGGCTCAATCTGCGTGCCGCAACGATAGCAGACCGCGATATTATGAAGGTATCCGTCTTCAATATGATCCAGGAGTCCCATCTTTTCCATATCGGCTAAAATCGCCTCCCTGGCTTGTTTGGTGGTCAGACCGGCGTACTTACCAGTATTGGCCATCATCCGGCCATGTTCGTTGATCACTTGTTTCACGGGCAGATGATGTCTTTGCGCGATTTCGTAATCGGTAAAGTCATGGGCCGGAGTGACTTTGATCGCGCCCGAACCGAACTTGGGATCGACTGCCCGATCAGCCACTACGGTTATTTCAAATTCTCCCAGAACGCCCGGTATCATGAATTTCTTGCCTACCATTTTTTCGTAGCGCTTATCTCCCGGGTAAACCGCCACAGCCGTGTCGCCCAGCTTAGTTTCCGGCCGGGCGGTGGCCAAAACAAAGGGACCGTATTTTAACCAATAAAGCTTACTCTTCTCTTCCTTGTATTCCACCTCGTCGTCCGCCAGGGTGGATTGGCACCGGGGACACCAGTTGACCACTCTGACGCCGCGGTAGATCACGCCTTCGTGATACATGTCGCTGAACAACTTTCTCACCGCTCTCTCGCGCGGCTCGTCCAAAGTAAAGGCCTGACGCGACCAATCCAGCGAGGCACCCATCTTTCTGGTCTGATGCAATATCATCGTCTGCGTGGTCTTTAGGAATTCCCACACTCTTTTCAAAAATTCTTCCCGCCCCAGATCATGCCGGGTTTTTCCCTGTTCCCGGAGCAACTTTTTTTCCACCACGTTCTGCGTGGCAATGGCCGCGTGATCTGTCCCTGGAATCCAAAGAGCGCGCTCGCCCCTCATCCGATGATAACGGATGAGCAGGTCCTCGATCGCCAGCATGGCCGAATGACCCAAATGCAGCTTATCGGTTATATTGGGCGGCGGCAAAACTATGGTGTACGACTTGGCCGTGTCGGGTAAATTCAAATTATCCGGATTAAAAAATCCCGACTGCTCCCACTTTTTATAGATGGCGTCCTCGTATTCAGCTGGATTATAGGTTTTGGGCAATTCTTTTTTCATATGTCATTAACATTTCAAAATATGCCTGATTGAAAATTTGAGCATTAATTCATTCAAAATTTATTGAAAATTATAAATTGAAAATTGAAAATTATATCTATACCTTATCAAAATTAGCCTTATTTTGCAAGAAAAAGTCTGAAGTTATAATTTTCCTTGACACTCAAAAATATTTAAGATATATTAATTAGCTGACTAATTTAACCTCATGCCTTAAATCATTTTATTTAATGGCGTCGCCCCGCCGAGTCTTAAAATCTCTCCCTAAACTAATTTTAAATTTAAAATTTACTGTATGTTAACTCAAGAACAGCAAATTTTTGAACAAATTAAAAAGGCTTCAAATATTTTAATCGCCTTTAAGTGGTCCGGCGATGCCGTGGCCTCGGCCTTGGCTATGTTTCTATTCTTAAAAAAATTGGATAAAAACGTCGAACTGGCGGCGGATAAATTCGCTTCGGACAGATTATATTCTTTTCTACCGGGCTACGCCGAAATAAAGCCTGGCCTGGAAAATTTGCGCAATTTTATAATTTCTCTGGACATCACCAAAGCCAAAGTCAGTCAGATAAAATATCGGCGGGAAGAAAACAGGCTGAATTTTATTATTTCGCCCAAAGACGGCTGGTTTACCGAAGACGATATCAGCACCGGCGCCAGCGGTTTTAAATATGATTTGATAATCGTCGTGGCTACTTCGGATCTGGAATCTTTAGGCAAAATTTATGATAATGACACTGAGTTTTTTTACCAAACGCCGATAATCAACCTTGATCACAGCTCAACCAACGAGGCTTTCGGGCAAATTAATTTAATCGAATTGACCGCGGTGGCCACCGCGGAAATAATTTTTTCCCTGCTGGAAAGCTACTCGCGCGACTTGATTGATGAAAATATCGCCACCTGCCTGCTGGCCGGCATGATCGCGGAAACCAAAAGTTTTAAAACCAACAATGTTACGCCGCGCGCCCTCTTGGCCGCTTCGCAATTGATGTCTTTGGGCGGACGGCGCGAAGAAATCGTCAACCAGCTTTACCGCTCCAAAAGCTTAAACACTTTAAAACTTTGGGGCCGGGTCCTGGCCAGGCTGATCGGCGCTCCTGATAATAAATTGGTCTGGTCCGCCCTGTCCGCCGCGGATTTTCTAAAAACCAACTCCACGGAAAAAGATCTTACTGATGTCATCGACGAGCTGATCGTCAGCATTCCGCAGGCTAAGGTCATCGCCATTATTTATGAAAGTGAAAACTCATTCGTCCCGGATAACCCGGCGCCGGTTAAAACCACCAACCTGCTGCTTTACGCCATAAAAAATCTCGACGCTCTGGCGCTGATAAAAGAGTTTAGCCCCAGCGGCACCAAATATTTGGCCAAGGCTGTCATTGGCGCGCCAATCGCGGAAACGGAAAAAATTATCATCTCGGCCATCAAAGCCAAGCTTGATAAATTGCCGCTCTAGCATTTTTGTCATTGCGGCCTAAGCCTGTCCCGTACTTGATACGGAAAGCCGCAATCCAGGAGTGAGCAGTAAAAACGTTTGACATAGCGCCTCAAGCCAAAACCAGATGTTCCCACTGACAAAAAGCGGCCATCCGCTTGAAAAAATCTCTGACTAATGTTAAATTAATAAAAAGGCTTAAGTCCTTTTTTGTTTTAAAATGGACTCTTGATAAGCGCGTGTAGCTCAGTTGGTTAGAGCACGGCTCTTATAAAGCCGGGGTCGATGGTTCGAGTCCATCCACGCGCACCAAATTGGACTTCGTGATTTTCTGGAAGCCAAAGCGATAGTTTGCTCGTCCCGCCTGCTGGCGGGACTCGCAAGGAATTGGGCGGTAAAATCAAGCGGCGGGGCGAAATCCCAAGACGCAATTTTTTCGGAAATGAGGCGGTTCGTTCCAATTTTTTGCGCAAATTGAGATATCTCTCCCAGAGATTCCGCAGAAGCAATTTTTTCCGCTTGGCATAAGGTTTTTATGTAATCTCGTGTTGGTTCGATCCAACCACTCATCCACTTCCGCAGAAGCAACTCCTTTTCGTTTTTGAGAGATATTTTTTGCTCGACAAGCTCGCCTTTTTTCTTGCGATAGGTGTCCTCGTCGATCAGATTATCCAAGTAGCCAGTTACGAGCTTGTCGAGCTTCTCATCGAGCAAAAACATTTTCTTTGAGATTGCTTCTGCGGAAGTGGTAGCCGATTGAGCACCCTTCTTTTCTTCAGTTTCGAGCATTGCATACAATTCATGCGCCCAATCGGCTGGCAAAGCGATTGCTCGCGATCTTTCAATGATTTTCCGTTTCAAATCGTTTTCCTGCACATACTTCTCGCTACACGCGCCGTGCTTCCTTGTGCACCGATAATATCGGTAAGTGCCACCATTGCCATGAGTCCACTGTGCCGTAATCATCGAGCCGCAAGAGCAATTAAAAAGTCCGACAAACGGAAAATCATGTTTTTTCTTGCTCTTGCGGGGCTTGCGCCTGTTTGCCAAAACTTCCTGCACTTTCGCAAACAATTGCTTTGAGATGAGCGGGCGGTATTTGCCTTCGTGCGTTTCGCCGTTCCAGCGCATAATTCCGATGT
>MFFY01000059.1 GCA_001778055.1 Candidatus Falkowbacteria bacterium RIFCSPLOWO2_12_FULL_45_13 | reverse complement strand
AATTTCGCTACGAAATAGTTTTGTAACCATCTCTCTGTATCAATTTGTGTATTCTAAACTCTTCTTAGAAACTAAAGAAGAGCCATGATGAAGATTCTCTCTATCCAAAACCAGGCGGTAGCCGCCGGCGCCATTATAGAGCCACGAAGCCACCCGCGCCACGGTCGTGGTGCTAACGGCCAATTTTTCCGCGATGGCGCGATAAGGCAACCCCTGATTGACCAATCGCGCGATTTGCCAGCGCTCGCTCATTTCGGTAATTTCATCAATTGTGCACAAATCGCGAAAAAACTTCTCGGCCTCTTTTATGTTTTTTAAGCCAATGATAGCTTTAAATAAACTATCGGTTTTTTTATTTAAAGCGAATTTTTCCATATATTTCAGCTTAATTTTGTATCACTATACTAACACAGCAACACAATCACAATATTTGTCAAGTACTTCGCAAAATCGGCCCGGCCCGGCCCGGCCGCCTTGACTCCCAACCGCCTTTCTGTTAAACTAACTTAATTTACAATTAATAATTATTCCATAATAAAAGAAAGATTTCACCAGATAATTTTATAGTTGGCCAGTAGCCGAGGCAAGGCCGGTAGCTTTGAGCGCATACGGTAGTATTTTTTAAAATTTTAAAATTTTAAAAAATACCCAAATTTCGTCTTAAGCGAAGAGCTATCGGCCTTGCCTCGGCTAGTATTACTTCTAGTTTATGCCTAAAATTATTTAAAAATTCATAATCTCCGCTTATTTTATATGACTATAACCAAAAAAATTTTAATTATCCCGCCTCTGCTGTCTTTACTATTTTTAACCGCCTGTGGCCAACCAAAAGTCGCTGCTCCCCAACCGGAAAAGCCGGCGCTTCAGGTTAAAGGGCAAACTGTGGCTCAAAGCCGATCCAGCCAGCAAGTATACGAATACCCGGCCCTGGTTTTAAGCCAGCAGGAAGCCAGGGTCATGGCCAAGACCTCTGGAACAGTCAAACAACAAAATTATAAATTGGGTGACACGGTAAAGATCGGCCAAATTCTGGCCAGAATCGATGACGTTAACCAGGGCGGCGCTCTGGGTTCGGGTCTGGCCGCCAGCCAAGTTAGGCAAGCCCAGCTAACGGTTGAGCAGGCGGAAATAAATAAGCGCAATCTGGCCCTGACCTCAGCCGAAAGCCTTAAGTCCGCGCAAATCGCTCATGAATCCGCTAAAATCGCCAACGAACAGGCCAGATTGAATTTAGCCAACCGGGAAAAGAGCATCGCCCAATCTTTCGGCGACGTTGATACCAACGCCAAAACCGCGGCTGACACTGCGGCCGATACTTGCGGCGCCATCATCACCGGCATAAATAATATCACCAATTTTGATCCCACCACCATGGCCGATTCACCTTATAAAAATAATTTGGGCGTGGCTGATAATCAGCTGGCGATTGACGCCAAAGCCGTTTATGGAGCCACCAAATTTCTTTACGATAGTTATCGCGACGCCAATCTGGCTGACATTGATGATAAAGTCGGCCAAACCATAAAGTTGGTCGATCAAACCAGCCGGCTGGCCGATATCACCAAAAAATATTTGGACGCCAGCCTGGTCGGCGGCCCGTTAAGCCAAACCGTCTTGAGCGGTTTTCAAACTACCGTGGCCGGTTACCAGGCTCAAGCCAGTGCCGCCCTAAGAGAAGCTAACGGTGCCAAACAAACTTTGGAGAATAATATTATTAATAGCAATACCAGTTCCGACGCCTTGAACAAAGCCTATGATTTAGCCAAACAACAGGAAAAAAACGCCCAGCAAGCTCTTGCCACCCAGCAAGCCAATATTAAATCAGCGCTGGACGCGGCCGAATTACAATACCGCAACGCGCTCCTCGGCCTGCAAAGCATTATTGATATCCATTTAGTGATCGCGCCTTTGAGCGGAAAAGTTACGCAAAATTTTACGGCTATGGGCGAGACGGTTTCCGCCGGCCAGCTTATGGCCACGATCAGTTCCGGCCAAACCGTAAAATTCCAATTTTATATTGATGAAACCGTGTTAAAAAAAATCAGCCCGGGCCAACTGGTCGCCATTAAAAATAATGAGAACAAAGAAGTACGGGGTAAAATTACCAGCCTGTCGACTCAAGCCGACGCCTTTTCTAAAAGATTTTTAGTTGAAGTCGCGCCCGTGAATTTTAACGCCGCCGATTTTTCCTTGGGCACAGTGATAAACATACTGATCACCGTGGAAAAAAAATCCGACTCGGGTAATATTATTCTGCCCTTATCGGCCATTGAAATCGGCCAAAATGACAACGGCATTTTTATCATAGGGGATGGTCGAGCGAAAAAGATACCGGTAACCATCATAAAAATTCAGGGGGAAACCGCGGAAATAAAAACCGACTTGCCGGAAACCGCGATAATTATCACCGACGGCAATAAACTGGTTCAAGAGGGCGATTTGGTGGTTTTAAGGGAATAGAACAAAATAAGGTCGGACTATACATATGGAATCAAATAGGAACTCAATACCTCGCAATCAACCAGAAAAAAATGAATCAAAATCCTCCGATTATTTATATCTGGAAAAATTAACCTTTAAGCCGGAATTAAGAAAAAGCTGGCTTAATTTTTTCGTTTCCAACTTCCGGGTGGTAATTTTATTAATCATCCTTTTGACCATCTGGGGCGTTTACTCCTATAACCAACTGCCACTGGAATCGCAGCCTGAAGTCAAAATCCCCGTCGCCGTGGTTATTACCGCCTACCCGGGCGCCTCGCCCGCGGACGTGGAAGAATTGATCACTAAAAAAATTGAAACCAAAATCGCCGGCATCAAAGACGTTAAAACTATTACTTCCAATTCGTCCAATTCAATTTCTTCCATCTCGGTGGAATTTGACGCCCGGGCTGACCTCGCCACTAGTATTAGAAACCTAAGGGACCAAGTCAACAGCTTAAAAAACGACCTGCCGGCCGAGGCCGAAGATCCGCTGGTCAATGAAATTTCTTTTGATGACACGCCGATTTTTTCTTTCTCCCTGGCCGGGCCTTACGACGGTTTCACTTTAAGGACTTACGCGGAAGAAATTCAGGATGAATTGGAAAAAATAACCGGCGTCAGAGAAGTCAACGTTTCCGGCGGCGATGCGCGGGAATTTGAAATTGCCTATGATCCGCAAAAACTGACTTTTTATAATATCTCCCCGGACCAGGCCAACCAAATCGTCAAAGCGACCAATCTGGTTTTCCCCGGCGGCAATTTTGAAGGCCAAAAGTATTCCTACCCGATTAAGGCTGACGCCAGATTTTACACGGCGGAAAAAATCGGCGATACGCCGCTGGCTCACGCCGACAATGGCGCCATAATTTACCTTAAAGATGTCGCTCAAGTCAGCCAGCAAGCCATAAAAAAAACCGTAGTTTCCCGATTTTCCGACAAAGGCCGGCCGGCCCAAAACGGCGTCAATATCAGCGTGGTTAAAAAAACCGGCGGCAATATCGTCAACACCGCGGACGCAGCCAAAGCTAAAATTGGCAGCCTTTTGACAACCTTGCCGGCCGGGCTATATTATGATATTACGGTGGATACTTCAAAGCAAATCAAAAAAGATTTCACCCAATTAAGCCATGATTTTCTGCTGACCATCTTCCTGGTCTTTTCCATCTTGTTCCTGATTGTCGGCTTAAAAGAAGCCGTCGTGGCCGGCCTGGCCGTGCCCTTGGTTTTTTTCGCCACCTTCGGCGTCATGCTTTACGCCGGCATCACGCTAAACTTCTTATCCATGTTTTCCCTGATTTTGGCTTTGGGGCTCTTGGTCGATGACGCCATCGTGGTGGTCAGCGCCACCAAGCAATACATCAAAACCGGCAAATTCACGCCCGAACAAGCCGTGCTCTTGGTTTTAAATGATTTCAAAGTGGTTTTAACCACCACTACCCTGACCACGGTCTGGGCCTTCTTACCCCTCTTGTCCGCTTCGGGCATTATCGGCGAATTCATTAAGTCCATCCCCATCACCGTTTCTGTCACTTTAATCGCTTCTTTAATTATCGCCCTAATTATCAACCATCCTCTGGCCGCGGTCCTGGAAAGAGTCCGGCTGACGAAAAAAATTTTCCTGGTCCTGGCCTTGGCTTTGTTTTTTACCGGCCTAGGCCTAATTTTTCTGAAAAGCTACCCGGGCTACGGCCTGGCCTTGTTAATTTTTACCGTCCTGACTTTGATGGTGAAATATTACGTTAAGGACGGGCGCGTTATCATGGAAGAAAATTATCGCCTGAAAGAAGCTGAATGGCGCGATGACGAGCTAATAAAAAATAAGCTCCGCTACCAAAGCCAGCATGAGAACGGCAACTGGTACAACCGTCTGATCCACGGCCTGGCCCATTTTGACAGACTCCTGCCCATCTATGAAAAATTTCTTTGTCAGATCTTAAGCTCAAAAAAATATCGCCTGGCTACCCTGGCCCTTGTTTTCGTTTTATTCATTTCCGCGGTCAGTTTACCCATTACCGGCATTGTGCCCAGTGAATTCTTCCCCGCCGCCGACTTCGATTACTTGTTTATTGACATTACCGCACCGGCTGGGACCAATCTAGCCGAAACTGATAAGATCGCCCAACAAATAGAAACCAGACTATATAAATATAAAGAAATCAGCAATTTTTCCACCGTGGTCGGTTCGGCCGGCACTTCATTCAATGCCCTGTCCGCCTCGACCGGCAACCCGACCAATAAAAGCCAAGTCACGATTAAACTGGTTGACGCCAAACAACGAAAATTGAAATCCTACCAGCTAACAGATATCATCAGGGATGATCTTAAAGATATTAAAAATGCCACGATTACAGTGGAGGCGCCGCACGGCGGCCCGCCGTCGGGCGCCGACTTTGAGGCCAGGATCTCGGGCGACGACCTGATGGTGCTGGATAAAATCGCCCATGACTTAAGACCTTACCTGACAAAAATCAAGGGCGTGGTTAATGACGACATCTCGCTTAAAGAATCGCCGGCCGACTATACTTTTAAGTTAGACCCGGTGCGCCTGGAACTATATAACCTAAACGCCGCCTACGTCGGATCCATGATCAGAATAGCGATTTCCGGCACCAAGGTGACAACGGTTCTAAACCAGGGCAAAGAAATCAACGTGATGGCCAGGTTCGCCGCGGATAAAATCCACAATCTGGAGGCCGTGCAAAATCTGCAGATACTCAACCTAAAAAAGCAGCCAGTCTTTCTTAAAGACGTGGCCACGGTTAAACTCGAACCGTCGGTGGAAACTATTAGCCGCATCGACCAAAAAAGAACCGTTTTGCTTTCATCAAGCGTCAATAAGGATAACCTGCCCGCGGCCGTAGTCAAAGAATTCCAAAATCAGGCGGCAAAAAATTATAAATTGCCAGACGGCTATGCCATTACTTATGGCGGCCAAAACCAGGAAAATAATGAATCCGTAGCTTCTATTTTACGGGCCATGATTATAGCCGGCCTCTTAATCGTTTCCACCCTGGTTATTCAATTTAACTCATTTAAAAAAGCCCTGATCGTTCTGGTCACCATTCCCTTGGCTTTGATTGGCGTCTTCTACGGCTTGGCAATTTTTAGGCTGACGCTGTCTTTCCCCGGCTTGATCGGCATCGTGGCGCTGTTCGGCATTGTGGTAAAAAACGCCATCATTTTAATTGATAAAATAAATTTAAACCTGAAAAGCCAAATTCCTTTTTACGACGCGGTGGTGGACGCGGGTAAGTCACGGCTGGAAGCCATTGTCATAACTTCCATCTGCACCATCGCCGGCATTATCCCGGTAACTCTGTCCAACGAAACCTGGACTGCCCTGGGCGGCGCCATCATCTTCGGCTTAATGCTTTCTTCTTTCTTAACTTTATTCATCGTACCGATTCTTTTCGTCAGCTTAGTCCGGCCGAATGAAAAATTTTAATTGCCACGGCCACCTGACACCCGCCCGACCGAACGCCAGCCCGACAGCGTCATTCTGGCGGAGTCGTTTGGACGGGTATCGGGGGCTTTCTGATTGACAAGCAAAAAAATGTCTCATATCATTAAGATAACGCTTCTTAAAAATTAAAAAATAGAAATGAAAAAATTTTATGGGCTATTATATCCGTCCCGCCGTTATCAAGGATGTGGTGAAAATACGCCGCTTAATTTCCTTCTACGCGGCTAAAAATCTGATGTTGCCGCGCGATCAGAACTACCTGCATAAACTTTTGGCCAACTATTCCGTGGCTATCGCCAACGGCCAGTTCGTCGGCACTTGCGGCTTTCGCCTCTGGCAGCCGGACTGGCTGGAAATCGTTTCTTTGGCCGTCAAACCGGAGTTCCAGCATCGGGGTATTGGCACGGCGCTGATACAAAGCGTCATCAATAAGGGCGTCTCCCTGGGTTTTAGCTATTTTTTCACTCTGACCCTGGTGCCCGAACTGTTTGAAAAATTCGGCTTTAAAAAAATAGGCTTCAAAAAAATCGCTTTTAAAGCCCAGGCTGATTGCCGGCACTGCCCCAAAAACGACGCCGGTCCGGGCCGGGGCAGCTGCAATGAAATCCCCCTGGAACTGAAGGTCTGCGCGTAAAAATCCGCCCTGAAGGGCGGATTTTTTAATGCCCTCCTTTTGCCTTTTTTGTCAAAAGAGGCATTGAGATGGTTACAAAACTATTTCGTAGCGAAATAGTTTTGTAACCATCTCATTACTTAAACTTCTCCCGGCTTCTCAACCGCCGGTGGTAACCGATGGCGAAGCGGTGCGCTTCGTCGCGCGCCCGCTTGATTAAATGCAAGGCCGGCGATGCCAGCGGCAATTCCAGCGGCTTGGACTCACCGGGAAAAAATAATTTATCAGGCGCCGCGCTGGAGCGCAAGCCCAGCCCCTTGGAAATAGCGATGGCCGCAATTTCCAATTTTTGCTTTTTTAAAACTCTTAAAGACGCGTTAAGATGGACTTTGCCGCCATCAACAATTATTAGGTCTGGTAATGGCCAATTCTCCCCCCTGATAAGGGGGGATGAAAGGGGGTTGTTTTTTCGCCACAAAACCCCCTCTAACTCCCCCTTATCAGGGGGAGAACTATGTCTAAATCTCCTCTCCAACACTTCTTCCAGCATGCCAACATCGTTAGCCCGCCCCTGGCCGATTTTTATTTTAAATTTCCGGTATTCATTTTTATCCGGTTCGCCGGAGCTGAAAACTACCATTGAACCAACCGCTTCCCGGCCGAAAATATTGGCGATGTCATAGCCCTCTATTCGCGCCGGCACTTTTGGCAAATTGAGCAACTTTGCCAATTCCACCACATCGTTGGCGTACTTCTCGCCCACGGACAGCACCCGAGCGTGATCTAGCGCCTGTTTCATGTTTTTTAATTCAAATTTTAACCTGGCCAGCTCTCCGTTACTGGCCCCATCATCATTATTCTTCTCCAAATTCGTAATTCGCGATTGATAATTCGTAATTATTTTCCCTTTTTTGCCCTCCAAAAATAATATCAGCGGCTTGATTACGAGCCTCATATATTCCTGCCGGCTGACTTTTCCCGCGCAAATACCCAAACAGCGACCGATTTGGTAATAAAAACACGGCCGCTTTTGCGTCTGCTTCATATTGCAGTAAGGCCAAATTTTTCTGATGGCTCTGATGGTTTCACGCGCCGCCAAAGAACTTATAAACGGCCCGAAGTACTTGCCCGATTTATCAATCCGCCGGGTGATGAACACGCCGGGAATTTCATCTTCAGTGGAAATTTTAATATAGGCAAACCGCTTGTCGTCGCGCAAGAGCACATTGTAATAAGGCTGATGCTTTTTAATCAGATTGGCTTCCAAGAGCAAAGCCTCAATTTCACTGTCCGCGACCAGCCAGGCTATTTTTTTTATTTCCTGAAGCATCTTATTTTTGGCCGGCGCATGATTCGCGCTCGCGCGCCAGTACGACAAAATCCGGCTTTTTAAATTAGCCGCCTTGCCGATATAAATAATTTCGCCTCGGCCATTATAAAACTGATAACAACCGGGGGTGGTGGGGATATTAAATTTTTTCACTTGCTCTAAAGACATATTGATATTTGCATTTTGCATTATTTTACCACCTCGCCCGACAAAAAACAACCCACCATGATAATGGATTGTTTTTAATTGTTAATTCGAATTTTTAATTGATCTCAATCGCCTGCGTCGGGCAGCTTTCCGCCGCAATCTTGGCGCAAGGCAAATCTTCCTCGCTGATTACCTCGGCCTTTGCCTCGGCATTCAATTTAAAAACACGCGGGCACAGCGCTTCGCAGGTGCCGCAGCCGATGCATAATTCCTCGTTGACTTTTATGGACATAGTATTTTTATTTAATCATTTTTTCCTACTTCCCGCCCAAGGCTTGATAATCTTGGTCCGTAATGCCCAGGCCTAATTGACGCATAATGTTAAAAGCGTCCCTGGGCCGAGAAAGGAAATATCTTTGCCCATCCAGCGGGTTAAGATAGTAAGCCTGACCACGGCGTTCCGTCTGAAGCAGTATCCGACCCTTGAGCCTTAAGGCCAGAGCATTATCAAATATAGTCCTTTGGTTCTTTTCTAAAAGCGGCGGGTAATCATTCATAATTTCCGCTTTATCCGAAAAGCCGTCCGCGTCCGTATCGCTTTGGTTCGGATCCGTGCCCAGGCTTATCTCTAAATCATCGGGCAGGCCGTCTTGATCCGTGTCCGAGCCGCCGACCAGCTCAAGATTTAGCCTGATTTTAGCTAAATTAACATCACTAATTCCCAACACTTGGCTTCTCATAATAGAGAAAGCGTCAGCCGGCCGTCCTAAATAATGCATAATTTTTTCTTTAGGGCTGATATAATACGCTTGGCCATGGCTCTTGACCCTTAAAATAATTCTGCCCTTTAATCTTTCATAAAGGCGGCTGTTGGTTATGGGGAAGCTGGTGAGGCTGGTTTGCGTGGTAGTGGCTTGAGCTGGAATGGCCAGAGTCAGAACCGGAGTGGAGGTAGCAGCGTTTATAGCCGGGGTGGAAGTGGCCAGGGGCTCGGGCAAGGTGACAATGAAGGTCGTGCCGCCGCCGGGCGAAGCAGCCGCGGATTGAACTGCTTGCGCTGGAGTGGTAAAAGCAATTGGCTCGGCATCGGACAACACATTCTGGTCATCAGCAACGTACAGCGTGTAGTAATACGTTGTCGCCGGCTTGACGTCAGCGTCCGTCCACGTCGGCGTAAAGGCAACGGCGGCTTTTGATCCAATCTCGTTTGCCTTGGGGAACCAATCGGTGCGGCGGTATATATTGACATGATCAAAAAACTCATAGTCAGGATTTTCCCACGAGAGTATCACCGAACCATTGGCGGCCGATAGTTTTGAGATGCGCGGCGGCTTTGACAAACGGGAAAGCGTGGTAAAGGTCTGATCGCCGGAAACGTTAAAATTTGCGGCCTGGTCTTGAACTTTTATTCGGAAATGATACGTGGTTTTCCTGGCAAGGTTGGCCAGCGTGATGCGGTGGGATGTCTTAAGCGCTGAATCGGATTCCGTCGAGCCGTACGTTGAATTTTGGCCATATTCAACGCTGCCAATGGTCGGCTCGTCGGTTTCCCAGGAAATTGTCGCTCCGGACGATGTAACATCGCTAACCGTAATTCCCAAAATTTTCGGAGGCGCGACATCGATTATGGCCGGTGCGCCGGTAGTGCTAAAGGTTCGACTTTCAGATCTCGCGGCATTGCCGAAGGCATCGAGGGAAATCAAGCGATAGTAGTACAAGCTGGACGGCTCCAGCCCGGTTAAAGAAAGGCTGTGACTTTTAGTCATTTCGGAATTGAGCGCGGAGAGAGTGCCGTAGGCCGCGCTTAGACCATATTCTACCTGCGAATCAGCCAGCTCATTGGTGAACCATGAGATCGTAATGCTATTGTAAGTCGGAACGCTTTCATTTATGGCGCTTATCAGCGGAGCGGCAATGTCAGTAAATGCGGCCGTAACAATTTTGACGGAATCAGCCAAAATGGCACAGCTCCCCGCTCCAAAGCAGGCGCCGGACCAGCCGGCGAAAGCCGAACCGTCATCGGCCGCGGCCGAAAGACTGATTGAACTGCCGCTCACCATGGACTCAGTGCAATCCAGACCGCAATTAATGGCGGCAGGATTGCTTGTTACGATGCCCGAACCTGTCCCGACTTTCTGTACGGTCAAAGTGAAGGCTGGCTTAACGATGCTGCAGGACGCAGTCGCACCGCCGTCCGAGCCAACGCAACTCCAAAGATAATTTGTTGAAGAATCCGAAAGGTCGGCGAATGAACCGCTGACGCAAGTATCTTGAATCAAACCGCAGGCGCCGTTTATTGCCAGAGGCTGGCGTGAAGCCGTGCAAAGAGCCGTCCAGCCGCCATTTGACCCGACGCAATTCCACGAGCTCGAGCTGCCGGCGACGGGATTTAAAGGCGATAACGGGCTGGGCGTGCCGGCCGCGCAATACGCTCCCGCAGGAAACGCCTCCGTTGCCGAATAGCTTTTGGCCGCGAGACCGCATGCTCCATTGACAGGCTCCAGAGCAAAGGTCGCCGTTACGTTTTTGTCGGCATCAAGCAAAACAGTGCACGTTCCTGTGCCAGCGCAGCCGCCGCCGGACCAGCCGGCGAAGGCGGAACCGGCCGCGGGCGCGGCAGTCAGCGTCACGCTCGTGCCGGAAACGAGAGTCTCCGAGCAGTCGGTGCCGCAGGCAATTCCGGCGCCGGTTACGGTGCCGGTGCCGGTGCCCGATTTGGTCACTGTGAGCGTGTAAGAGGCGGGGGTGGACGGCGGGGAAGATTGCGTATCGGCTAAAAAGCCGCTCGTCCGCAGCGGATGCGGATAAGTGTAAGGAGTGTAGCCGGGCTTGGGGCCGACGTTGACGAAGAAGTCGCGACCCTCCTTGGCCCAGAAGGTGGTGCCGTTCCGGACGTTCACGATCATCAACTTGCCGTTCATGGTGTTGTTCCAGAAGTAAGCCGGATCAAGCGCCTGGGGCGGCCAGTTGGTCTCGCTCCCGAGGTAAGCGTCAGTGGAGCGGCCGATCTGGTCGCGGGAGTAGTAACCGCCGGTGATCTTGTACTTGTCGCCGGTATTCCAGGTCGTCCGGCTGCCGCCCCCGAGTGAGGCGGTAACGGTACTCCCCGTGTGCGAAGAGATGACGCCGTAAGCGCCGGAGGTGAGGTTGTAAAGCCAGAAGGCCGGGTTGAAGTTGCCGTAGGCCGTGCCGAGCACCCGTCCTTTGGTTAGACTCTCGGGCGCCCAGTTCTTGGTGGAGTCCGAGAGAACGCTCGTCCCGTTCCCTCCAGTATGGGATCCGGTGCCTTGAGAAGGGATGGGCTCGTTGCCGTCCCGGAAGTTGCCGCCCAAGGATATGCCGGCCGCCGCCCGCCTGACGTCAACGCCGAGGTACTCCGAGAGAGACGGATTGTTTGATGTGGCGACATTGTCATAGACCACCCCGGTGCCGCTTCGGATGAAGTGAACCGGCTGCCAGGCGGTGTAGATCGGCGTGTAAACGAAAGTGTTTCCGTAGATCTCCCAGGCTCGGTTGCCGCGAGACGTGTTGCCCTGGTTGCCGTGGACCTCCACCCAGCCGTTCGTGACATCGTTGTAGCGAAAGACGGCCCGGGTGCCCCAGTTGGAGTCAATCGGGTTGAAGTCGGCAGTGTAGTCAAAGACATTGTCCTCAACATAGACGTAGCGGTCGGTGCCGAGATCCAAGGGCCTCGCCCACATCTCCCAGGCATAGAGAGGCGAGGAGCCGATGAGGTTGGTCTTGATGTTCCGGATCTGGTTATTGTCAATGACGCCGAAGGGCTGGCCGCCGCGGGTAGCGCTCCCGTCAATCTCAATGAACTTGCGGTCGGCCGCCGGGCCTTCAAATTTGTTGTGGTCAATCCGGAACCGGGCGCTGTTCGGCGACTCCACCTTGATGATTTCCTTGCCCGCGTTCTGGTAGATCTCAAAGCCGGTCACGCGAGAACCCGAACCGATATAAAAAGCTCGCCACCCAGCGCCGGTGATGACGGTCTTGCCCACGCCCGCCCCCTTCAGGATGATATCTTTGCCGTTAGGTAGATTGACTTCGCTGCCCCACGTACATGTCCCCGCTGGAACCAGTACCGTGTCTCCGCTCACTGCACTGTTAATCGCGTTCTGGACGTCTGGTTGGCTGCAGCTTAGGGCATTAATCGTCTTCCCTGATCCAGGAGGAGGTGGCGTAGATGTCGTATTAAATGTAGCCGTCACGGTCGTGTTGGCACCGAGCGTCACGGTGCAAGTGCCAGTGCCGGTGCACCCCTGGGACCAGCCGGCGAAGGTTGAACCCGCCGCTGGTGTTGCCGAAAGCACAAGCGAGGTGCCGGCATTGAGACTTTCCGAACAGTCGGTGCCGCAGTTGATGACCTGTGTGCCGCCTGCGGCCGGAACATGCGCGACTGTGCCCGAGCCGGTTCCAGATTTGCCAACCGAGAGAGTGTACGTCGCGGACGGCGGCGCGCTCGCCGATTTTTTAAGGTAAAGCACGGCGCCGGAGGCGTAGCCCGCCGGGAAAGTAAAACTTTGGTTGCCGCCGCCCGCCGTTACGGACTCGGTTGCCGTAACAATGCCCCGCACCGGATCAAACCATTCGGCTTGATAGACGGCGGCGGGCAGATTCACCGTAAATCCCGAATTGGCTTTTTGATAAACCAGATACTCTTCGCCCGGATTGGCGAGGGCGAATCCGGTTGAAGTAAGATCGCCGCGCGGCGTCATGGCCGCGATATTCATTTTATCGGCGTAAATTTTTGTATGCCCCATGGCGGCGCGCAGGCCCGTATCGGCCGGCCGAGACGCCAAATCATAAGGGTCCATGTAAATCGGATTGTGGCCGCGCGTAAAACTCTCCCAAGCCCAGTATGTCCAGTCGCCCGAGGCGCCGATGTGATCGGTGTCAAGGATGATGACTTTGCCACCAGTTGCCGCCGGCGGGTTTGTTGAGTAAGTCGTATAGAGCGATCCGCCGCCGGAAGGCGAGATCCAATCGGCCGGACTTTGGGCGAGCCAGTCGTTGCCCGGAAGCTTTTGCGTCTCCATAGTCGTGTAGTCAAACGCCGTCATGCCGACCGGGTGTTGTTTAGGCTTGCCCGCTTCGTAACTTTTAATCAGACTGATCATGTGGTACTGGAAGTCTTTGGACTGGCTTGGCATTTCGTTGCCAATTTCGTAAAGGACGTTGTCAAATTCGTTCACAGTGTCTATAACTTTTTTGATATACGCCTCTTGGTAGGCGAGCAGTTGCGGTGAATTGAGCGTGTACACTTGGTTTAGCGTCGTTGTAAGACCG
>MFFY01000058.1:10768-10896 GCA_001778055.1 Candidatus Falkowbacteria bacterium RIFCSPLOWO2_12_FULL_45_13 | reverse complement strand
ACAAAACCAAAAAAAGAAAGAGAGCAAACTATGGCAACAACAGCACCAACCGCGGCTCCAACCGCACCGGCAGCACCAGCGGCAGGAGGAACAGGAACGCCACCGGCGACATCGCCTCCGGCACCAAC
>MFFY01000058.1:0-10749 GCA_001778055.1 Candidatus Falkowbacteria bacterium RIFCSPLOWO2_12_FULL_45_13 | reverse complement strand
CCGGCACCACCTCCGGATCCAAATCCAGTGGAACTACAACTGTTCCGCTACACCAAGCCGGACGACAGCATAATCGTTCTGGCCCGGGTTCTTGACATCAAGGACCTAGGGATGGAAGACAAAACCATCACCTTCTGTTCGGGCAGAGACGGTCGCACTGACCAGGAAACAGACGAAAATGGGATCTGCGATTACCCGCGTACGGTAACCAAGACAAATGAAGACCAAAGGCTCACCGCCTTGGTCTCGGGCATTTCCAGCCCGGCGGTCCTGCATATCCCGGCCCAAAGAGTTCCAAAAACCCAACAGCAAATTGACCGGGACGCCAAGAACAACGAAATCGCCAAGTGGTGCATCCGAATCACTGTAGCCTTGTGGCTGATCTGGGCGGCCCTGATACTGTTCAACGGTTTTGGCGAACCGCTGATGAACATACACCGCACAGAGTTGACCGAGCAACAGCGATTGCTCAACAACACCCCGGGAGTCAAGGACGGACCGCTGGAAGTGAAGACGGACAAAGCTACCCCCTTTAAGGAGCGGTGGCAAAAACCGTCGTTACTTATCCTCATAGCCCTGTCAGTGCTCACCATTGGTTACAGCATCCTGTCGCTTCGAGAGGAAATGGCGGAAGCGTTACGTAATGGCTGGTCCAGGATTATGGACAAGCGGGGGCACATGGCCTTTACCAATGACCCGGCTCTGCAGCGCTGGCTGGAGTTGGTCGGCTTGTTGAAAACAGCTCGCAGTCGGCGGGAAATTCCTGCCGCCATCGCTGAAATACCAAACACAACCACACCGGAAACTACGCCAGCTCCAACAACAACACCCCAACGAGTGCATCACAAAAACACGTTCTGGGAGCTTCTTAGGTCTGACCTCTTGTCAGACTTTATCATGGAGGTCCTCCCGGGACTGCTCCGAAGAATCTTCGCATAACAAAAAACCGAAAGGAAAAGGAAGAGTATGAAATGGATCAACTTCGCAAAGTACACGGGAGTGGCCGCTTTGGTGGCTGTCCTGGTTATGTCATTCACTGGCCTGTCGTTTTGGGCCATCTTGGTTCTGGCGGAAGTCGGATACCTCACGGTGACTTTCCGCCAGAGTCATCCGCGCCTAGCCAAGTGGCTGGTGGTCGGGCTCCTCTGCTATGGGGCCTTCGTACTCGGAGCCTATTGGTTCTCGGGAATCTTCCCCCTCACCAAAGGAGTGTTTTCCCGAGCCACAATCCAACGGGACGCGAGAGCCGCCCTTCTGGCTAGTGACGGGTTAGGCCCTGCCCAAGCCGTCGTGGTGAACAACCTGACAAAAGCTGGCGACAAATTGGCCGAGGAAATAAATAACCTCATGGCCACCAACGGATCGCCTCGAGACATCACCAACGCCCTGGGACAATTCAGAGTTAGGTGGTCAACAATCAGGTCCAGCCTAGAGCCGGCCATTCCACCGCCAACGCTAAAGCCTGCCAAAGCTACCTCGACTGTCGTCAAACCAATGTTCCCAGGAGTAACCCTGGAAATCAATCTGACCAATGGTCAGGTTCTCACGATACATGACGACATACGCCAAGGACAATCATGGCGCTACCTATCTTTCAATGGCGCTTTCAGCCATCGCATAGATAAAGGCGATGGCGATCTAGCCAATTGGAAGTTGGCAGATAACAACCTGCCGTGGACCGCGGATTACGCGGGTAAACTTCAAGTCAAGGCGGGGAACACGGCTGTCAAATTAACGGTCAATATTCCCTAACGTTCTTTTGAGAAAGGGGGAATAAATTCAAGAGGTAGGTCTAGGCATCAACGCTAACCTACCTCTTTTCTTTTTTCTTTGCTATAATGTAAATATATTATTTAATATCTATATGCGAAACAAAATTATTATTTATTTGTTAATTTTAGCATCAGCTTTTATTTTATCTGCTCAAATTTGTTATGCTGCTACGCCCGATGGCACAAGCCAAGGTGGCACAACCGACACCGTCTCCCTCGCCAACCCCCTAACCGGCACCCAAAGCAGCAAGTCTGTCCCAGAGTTACTCGGCCAAATCATCTACTACGCCATGGGCATTATCGGCTCTTTGGCTCTGGTCATGTTTATTTACGGCGGCGCAGTCTGGATGCTGTCCCGCGGCAACCAGGAGCAGGTTTCCAAAGGAAAAAATATAATTATTTGGGCAACATTGGGCCTGGCGATTATTTTCACCGCTTACGCGCTGATTAGATTTGTTATTCTCGCGATAGGCGGAACATAGGTCAGTAATTTATAAATTTTATAAACATAAAAACCTCCGCCAGGAGGTTTTTATGTTTTGCATTTATTGTCATTCCCGCACAGGCGGGAATCCAGAAGTGAACAGTAATGACACTTTTACTTTTCACTCGCTGATTTAAAATCTTTACATTGTACAAGGTCTAGAAAAGAAGATACGTTTCTACTTCTCCCTCCTGGATTCCCGACAGCCTTCGGCTTCGGGAATGACAGAAGGGGGTAGAGATAACAACTAAGAAACCAACAGCGCCGCTCCGATGGCACCGGCGCGCGCGCCCAATTTGGCTTTGACGATCCTGATCTTTTTCGTTTCCTCGTTTTTTATATATTGGCGCATGACTTTTTTGGTGGTGGAAATGAATAAACCACTTGATTCAACCGCGCCGCCGTTGATGATGATTAATTGCGGATCAATTAAATTTACGATATTGGCCAGGCTGATGCCTAAATAATGGCCGAATTCCTGATAAGATTTTTCAGCCAAGATATCGCCCCGGAAAGCTTCCTCGGCCAAGGCGGCCGGGTTATTTTGCGCCAGTTTATGATAAGCCTGCTCCAAATTTATGCCTTCCTTACAGTCAATAATCGACCAGCCCGGTCCCCTGGTGCCGCTATGGCTGCCTCGATAAATCTGATTGTTAAACCACCAAGCGCCGCCGATGCCGGTGCCGATAATCACGCCTAAAACGTTATTTAACCTTTTGCCGGCTCCCAATTTCATTTCCGCCAATAAAAAACAATGCGCGTCATTATCCATCTTGATATTTTCCAGGCCCAGCCTGGCGGCTAGATTAGCGGCCAGGTTCTGTCCGTTTATAAACGGCAGATTGGGCGCCTCCAGCGCCTTATTTTCTTTATAATCCAATTCAGCCGCAATGCCTAAGCCGATGCCCTTAACTACAATTTTGTCTTTGCCGGCCCGGTCTTGAAGCGGCTCAATCAGGGCCTTAAGTATAATCATAAAATGCTCCAAGTTATCCTTGGGCGTGGCCAACAGATAATCAGCCACCACCTCTTGGCCGTCAAACAAAACCGCGCTCATTTTCGTGCCGCCGATATCAATACCGATAGTGTACTGTTTATTAAAACTACGATTCGCCATATTTTTACTTTAAATTAAATTACAAATTCCAAATTACAAACAATCATCAATATCTAATATCAAAATACTAAACTAAATACTTTTATTAATAATGGAGTTAAAAATTTTCTTAACTCAATAGCTTCATTAAAAAGCTCTTGTTTTTCCATTTTCAATTTTTCCGCATCGCCAGTGCCGCAAAGTCGTAACCATAAACAGCTTTCTTTCGTTTCCTTGCGGCAAATGCGTACTCTATAAACAAAATCTTTTTTGCCCAACGATTCATTGGCTTCAATATAATTAGCGGCCTGAGAGCCTGAAGAACGAATTAATTGTTTACCATATTCAATGTTTGAAATTGTTCTTGGTAAATTTTTTACCAAATCTCTGCAACGCTCAGCAAATAAAGCGGTCCTCTCTTCTAAATCATACTGTTTTGAATTTGTATTTTCGGTCATTAGAATTTGTTTGTAATTTGGTGCTTGTAATTTTTATTTAAAAAGTGTCTTCGCATACTGCCACACCTCCGGCCTCCCCTGTTGCATCTCCCAGTACCACCATTCCGCTCCCCAAAGATAAAATTCGCGAAAGCCGGCCTGGCGGGAAAACTCAATGATATTTTTAAATTTTTCAAGGTTCATGGTGCGATCGCGCTCGGCCTGGCTTAAATTTTGATAAGGCCCGGGTCCCCAGGGCTCGGCCTGAAGCTCAATCACGATCCAATCTTTGGGCCGCGCCAGCCAGCTGGCTAAATTTTTCTTAAAACGGAAGAACCCGGGCGCGATCGGATAATGAATATAATTTTTAAAAAACTTGGAATAAGTATTAAGGTACATGGTGGTGCCAAAAATATCCGCCCGCCTGACCGCGCCCAGCCAGAGAGACAGTTCGCCGGAATCGGTAATGATAATCGGCCTAGAGTCAAGACTGCGCGCTAAAATGATTTCTTGGTCTAAAAACTTTTTATCAAACTTCGGACAATCGCCAAAATGCGACAAAAAAGGCTCGTTTTCTATTTGCCAGGCGATGATTTGCTGGTTGCCTTTATACCGCTTAATTACTGCGGTGATATAATCTAAAGTCTTATTTTCAATTTGCGCTTTCAGGAAATTTTTTGTCCAAGCGGGAAGATGGCATTCCGGCCAACGCGGCAGCCTGGCGCCAACCGCTAAAATTATCTCGACCCGTCTACTAGACGCCTGGCTGATTTGCCAATCCAAATCTGGCCAAAAAAAACTGCCCTCCTGGCTTTCAATTTCATCCCAATAGGCTGGCAACCTGATTTTTTTTACTCCCAAGTCGTCAAAAACCGACAAATAAATGCTCCGCCAGTCAAGCCCCAGACTTTGAGCCTGCTTTTGAGAAAAGGTTACGCCATACGCCAATTCTTCGATTTTATAAACCTGCCCACGGCTGGCTAAAAAAATAAAAAACAAGCATAAAATCAAAACCGCAAAAAATATTTTGATTCTTTTAAAAATCTTAAACATAATTAATCCGGCCGGCAAAATCTGGGCGCCCAATCAAGAGTCTGCACCCTATTTGTTAACCGTGACGTTAATCAGCGCCTCCAAAACGTAGGTGGTCAGTCCCCAAGAAGCCAAGATAATGACCAAACCAATAACACCGGCGATAAGTATTTTTTTGGCCGTGGCCACGCTGTCTTCATTGCCTCCGGCCGTCATCCATTTAAAACCGGCATAGAAGATTAAAACCAGCGCCAAAATACCTAAAAAACTCAAAATAATATTTATAATCAGCGCCACGATTAGTCTAACGTCTTTGGGCTCGCCGCCGCCGTAAGCCTGGCCTACCTTGTCCAGCCCGCCCCGCTGTGCCCTCTCCAGCCAGGTCGCTGGCGGGTCGTCTTGCGCCGCCGCTTGATTAACGGCTATTAAATTTCCGCCCAGAGAGACAACTGCCAGAGTAAATAAAATCATCGCCATAATGCTGGATTTTAAGTTTCCGAAAAAATGCATTTTTGTCCTTTTGGTCATCGGCATATTATTTTGCTATAATTTAGTTAAGAATAGATAATGCGAATAACGCAAATTATTATGCGAATGCTACGTATAAATTCTAAATTTGCGGTATTGGCATAAATTTGCAGATTAGTGTTATCTATATTATAGCTAAAATTAGTAAATCAAGCAAAAATATGGAAAAACTGTCCGCCCGGGTCGCTCATAACACTATTATTCAAATAGCCGGTAAAATTATCGCCACCGCGCTGGGGCTCGCGGCCTTAGCCGTTATGGCCAGATATTTGCGTGAAGCCGGTTTTGGACAATACACCACCATCATAACCTTTTTATCTTTCTTCGGCATAATTTCCGATTTTGGCTTAACTTTAATAACTTCGCAAATGATCAGCCAGCCGGGAGCCAGCCAAGCGACTTTGCTTAATAATTTATTTAGCTTGCGACTGATTTCCGCGATTGTCTTTCTGGGGCTGGCGCCGCTGGTGGTTTTCTTTTTCCCTTATGAGCCGATTATTAAAATCGGCGTGGCCATAACCGGTCTGTCTTTTTTCTTCATCGCTTTGAACCAAATTTTAGTCGGTTTTTTCCAAAAAAACTTGACCATGGCCATGGTTTCAGCCGCTGAAGTGGTCAGCCGAGCGATTCTTTTAGCCGGCATTATTTTAACCGCTTATTTAAATTTAGGCCTTTTAAGCATAATGGTGGCCACGGTTATCTCCAGCGCCATCAGCTTTTTTATGCATTACTGGTTTTCCCGCCGTTTCATTAAGATCAATTGGCAAGTCAATCTGGCTGTCTGGCGCGAAATCATAAAAAAATCATGGCCGCTCGGACTAACCATTTTTTTGAATTTAATTTACCTTCGGGCCGATGTCTTTATTTTATCGCTTTTAAAAAGCCAAAGCGAGGTCGGCATCTACGGCGCCACATATAAAATAATCGACGTCTTAACCGCGTTGCCGTTTATGTTCGCCGGGCTGATTCTGCCGATCTTAAGCCTAAATTGGGCCAACCGCAACGCTAATCGATTTAATCAAGTCTTGCAAAAATCAATTGACGCCATGTTCATGCTGGCCGTGCCTTTGATTGTCGGCGCCCAAATCGTCGCCAAACCATTAATGATAATGGCCACTGGTGGAAATTTTCAAGCGGCCGGCGATGTTCTAAAAATTTTAATTTTAGCCATCGGCTTTATTTTTATCGGCTGTTTGCTGGCTCACGCGGTCATCGCTTTGGATAAGCAAAAAAACACCATCGGCGCCTATATTTTTACCGCCTTGACGGCTTTACTGGGTTATTTGTTTTTTATACCGCTGTATTCATATTACGCGGCCGCCTGGGTAACGGTTTACAGCGAGCTGTCTATCGCCATATTTTCTTTTTACATCGTTAGAAAATACAGCCGCTTCAAGCTTAATCTGAATATTTTATTTAAATCCATCGCGGCCTCGGCCGTCATGGCGCTATCGGCCTGCTGGCTGCTCGGTCGACTAAACTTAATCTTAGTCATATTGCTGGCGGGGCTAATCTATTCGGTCTGTTTATATTTGTTTAAAGGCATAACCAAAACTGACCTGAAAAATTTAATGTCTGGTTAAAATATTTAAAATTTTAAACTTAAAATTATTGCGGTATGCCCATAAAAATTTTAATTATAAACTCTTCGGCCGATAAGCAATGCCTACTGTTGCGGACCCTTAAAGAACTGGGACAAAAAAATTTTTCCTTCCGTCTGTGGTCGTCCCGGGCGGATTTAATCGGTCAATTTAAAAAAAACTGCTGGCCGGCTAAAAAAGTATTTTTGGGACCAAATTTAAAAAATAAACCACGCCTGGCGCTTTTCACCGTTAGCCTGTTATTAATTCAAATTGGATATTTGGCCGCCTTGGCCAGATTAAAAATCAAACACCAGGTTGATTTAATAATTTGCTTAAATTTCAATGAAAAGATAATCATCACCGCTCCGGCCAAGCTTTTGGGCATAAAGACGGTCTGGTTGGAGGCGCCGGATTTAAACTATCGGCAGATGGATAAATTTTTATTTCATTTCTATAAAATAAATTATCAGCTGGCCGAAATAATCGCCTTTAACCATTGCGCAAAAACCCAGCTGGCCAGTCTGGGTTTTGATGATAAAAAAATATACATTATTTCACCAGGCGCAAAACCGAACCCCTACCAGGAAAATATTTTTAATAAACTGGCTGTCCAGAGCCAAGCCAATTTCCACCGCCAATATTTCACCGTCGGCCTTATCACCGAATTAAGCCAAAAACAAAAAATTGAAACTATCTTTCAGGCGATAAAAAATTGCCTGCCGGTTATCCCTAATTTGCAACTTATCATTATCGGCGAAGGCCGGGAAAGAAAAAATCTTTTATGGCTTTCTAAAAAAATGGGAATTGAAAATTTAGTCTGGCTGGTGGGAGAACAGGAACAATTAAAAAAATGGCTGGATAGTTTTGATGTTTTTTTGGCCTGGAACGACCCTCCGAAACTTGACGATTACGGCCATGTTTTAGAGGCCATGGCCGGCGGGTTACCGATCCTCGGGCCGCGAAACGTCGGCCTAGAAGATTTAATCGTAGAAAATAAAACCGGCTCTTTGATTGAAGTGGATAACAACGAAATGCTGGCGCGCCATATAATTAAATTACATCAGGACAAAAGGTTGCGCCTGTATCTTGGAAAGAACGGCCAGGAGCGAGTTAACCAATTTTTTACTTTAAATAAAATGGTGGCTAAAATGGAACAAGTCCTAAGGAATTAATTCTTTGGCCAATTAACGAGCTAACTCGACTTGCCCGACCGCAAGTTCCGCCACGGAACTAATCAAAAAATATGATCATAAAAATAACCAAAAAAACCGCCGGCATCAGATTGGATAAATTTTTAGCCGGCGCCAGTTTAATTTGGAATAAGCAAGCGCTTTCCCGAAGCCGGATACAAAATCTAATTAAACAAAATATTATTAAAATTAACGGCTTACCGGCCGTCTCTCATTATTGGCTAAAGCCGAGCGACATGATTAATATTCAAAAAAGGCGGCTTAGAGACAACCAACCGGCTAAAAAAAATGTTAGCGCTGAATTAAGCCATGAAATTAAAATCATCGCTGAAACTGATGAATTTTTAGTCGTCAACAAGCCAGCCGGCTTAGCCGCGCATGGAACCACCGGCTATACTCTGGCCGATTGGCTTAAAAATAAATACCCGACAATAAAAACCGTGGGCGATGATCCGGCTCGGCCGGGCATAGTTCACCGCCTGGATAAAGACGTCAGCGGACTCATGGTTATAGCTAAAACCACGGCCAGCTTTGAGCGCCTGAAAAAACAGTTTCAAACCCGGACCGTCATTAAAGAATATACCGCCCTGGTCCACGGTCAAATCCAGAAAGACTCCGGCCTGATAAATTTTCCGATCAAACGTTCCCGTGAAGGCTATAAAATGGCCGCCCTGCCGCTGACCCTAAGGGGCGAGCCAGCGACCGATGGCCGTTTGGCGGAAACCGAATTCCGCGTCATCGCCAAGCTGATTAATTATACCTTGTTAAAACTAAAAATCAGGACCGGCCGCACCCACCAAATCAGAGTCCACTTGGCCGCTTATGATCATCCGGTGGTCGGCGATAATGTTTATGGCACGGCCAAAACCAGGACGCAAAACAGGAAATTAGACTTAAAACGAATTTTTTTAATGGCGGACCACCTATGTTTTAATGATTCAAATAATCAGCCAAGAGATTTTAAAATAGATCTGACCGAAGAATTAAAAAACATTTTAAAAGTTGTGAAATAAATATGATAATCACCATAAACGGCGCGCCAGGGTCTGGCAAATCCACCGTAGCTAAAAAATTAGCTAAAAAATTAAACTGGCCAAGATTTTATGGAGGCGGCATTAGAAGATTAAAGGCCAAGTCTCTGGGTTTGACTCTGGCTGAGTTTAACAAACTTGGGGAAAATGACTCAAGCACCGATTATGAAGTTGACAATTATTTAAAACAAATGGCTAAAAAACATCATAATTGTGTTATTGAAAGTCGCACCGCTTGGTATTTTATGCCAAATTCAATTAAAATTTATATTGATGTTAATAAAAAAATCGGCGCCGAAAGAGTTTTTAAAGAACTAAACGGGCACAATCAAAGAAATGAAGACGAGAAGTTAATCAGTCTCGCGGATGTTTTAGCCAGCCACAAAAAAAGAAAATTAAGTGATTATAAACGTTATAAAAAATATTATAATTTCAATCTTTTTGACAAAAAAAATTACGATTTTATTCTGGACACTTCTTATTTAAATAAAAAACAAGTTTTTGACCAAATTTATAATTATATTAAAAATAGACTAAAAATGATTGACAAACCCGATTAATTGCCTTAATATTAAAATTATTAAATAATAAACATATTTAAAATAGAACCGACTAATGTTCTATTTTTAAATTCAAAAAATATGGCCAAAGAAACGACCAGCCCAAAAGCCAAGTCTGAAGATTTAAAGCCCGGCCTGACCGTCAGGGTCTACCAAAAAATCAAAGAACTTAACGCCAAGGGTGAGGAAAAAGAAAGAATCCAATATTATGAAGGCATAATTATCGCCAAAAAGCATGGCCGGGAGGCCGGCACCACTATCACAGTAAGAAAAATCTCCGATGGCGTGGGCGTGGAAAAAATTTTTCCCCTGAATCTACCTGCTATAACCAAAATTGAAATTAAAAAACGCGCCAAAGTCAGACGCGCCAAACTTTATTATCTGAGAAATTATAAGAAAAAACTTAAAGAAAAAATAATCGCCTAAACGCTGTCCACGAATCTGCCTTCAGCCGGAAACTATCATAAAAAGCGGATTAACAAAAAGAATCATTTTACCTTTGTTAGATGAGACTGACAAAATAATATCCATTTGGTAGCTTCACCAAAGTCATTTAAATCCAAAATCAAAAATCTAAAATCGTAAATTTTTTTTTGGCCGAGGTGGCGAAACTGGTAGACGCATCAGCTTGAGGTGCTGACGGGGGCAACCCCTTGCAGGTTCGAGTCCTGTCCTCGGCACTCTTTATACAAGGACAATTAGCTCAGTTGGTTAGAGCACCTCGTTTACACCGAGGGGGTCGTAGGTCCGAGTCCTACATTGTCCACAAAAAACGCCCCAACCATAAGTCCAGCCAGTTTGCCGCTGATTACTAAAAAATTTTTGGGCGTTAAAAACTAACGCTGGTTATTCTTTGCTGCCGAATATTTGGCTGATAAATATACCGATGAAGTCCATATATTTCGCTTAATAATAAGATTTCATATTTTAGCAAAAGATGGCTTTGTTGCACAAATCCGCTTGCGGATTTGTGATATAATATAGGTATATTAACACTAAAATAAAGCTATGAAAACAAAAACTAAGTATCGAATCA
>MFFY01000057.1 GCA_001778055.1 Candidatus Falkowbacteria bacterium RIFCSPLOWO2_12_FULL_45_13 | reverse complement strand
TCCTAACCAAGTTAATCCAATTATGATATTTTGGCAGATTAACTTTAGCTAATTCCAATGGGAATTTCCCGTTTCTATCTTTAAGGCCGCTGGAGTGCACTTTGTGGAAACGGTAGTCTAATAGAATAAACTTCAGCCATCTGTCCATATTAAGCTCTTTTTTAAAACCTTTCATCAATCTGATTTTTCTCTTAATGATGTGGTTGAATCCCTCTAATACATTATTGTAAGGACTCATTTCCGGATTATCAAAATGAGTTAAGAGCAGATGAAAATTACGCTTGAGCACACCAACGATTTTTTTGAGTTTGTCGTTCTGCTGATGTTCTCGAGCGTACCTTTTTAAATTATCCAGCGCAGCAATCGCTTCGTCCTTGGTCGGCGCGAATAGCACTTTTTCCACCCGGCTTTTAATTTCTTTATCTATGCCTTTGGCGCGGACAAAGGGAATAATTTGGTTTGACCTGGTGTATTTGTGGAAGACGCACAGTTGTAGCGGTATGTGCTCGTAATTTTCTTTAAGCCTTTTTAAGAGACCTAATTCGCCATCGGCGTAAAACCCTTTTGCCCCAGTTAAAATGCCTGGTTCAGCCGCATTAACTGAATCAATTAGTCTGCCATAGGTAATATAATTCTCATCATCGGCAATCAGGTAGTTTACGAGGTCCAAGCTGGCGGCGTCGAAACAGATCATGAGCACTTTGTTGGCGCCGTGGAATTTAAACCACAATCCGTCGAAGGCATAATATCCGGAACGCGTCGGCTTAAACAGGCGGGTGATTTCGGAAATATCCGGCAACCGGTCCATCAACTGTTCAAGATGAACCAGCACAGAATCCTTGGTTAAATAGTTTTTCCCAAAAGGTAATCCACCAGTTCTACTGGTGAGACTTGCAAAGGTTCTACCGTTCCGTCAACCACAAAAAAAGACAAAGTGTTGTATAATGAAAACGGCTTGATGAGTGGCCGTCGCTCATAAAACAACACTATGTCTAACCTAGATCAAAGTTTATCCCATTCAAAATGGAATTGCAAATATCACGTGATATTTGTGCCTAAGAAAAGGAAGAAAGTATTGTACGGCCAAATTAGGAAAGAACTGGTTAAAATACCTCACGAATTAGCTCAGCAGAAAGAAAGCCGAATCACCGAAGGCAGTTTAAGTCTGGATCATGTCCATATGTGCGTTGAAATTCCGCCCAAATACGCCGTGGCTTCAGTGCTGGGATTTCTCAAGGGCAAGAGCGCGATAGCCATCGCACGCTTTCAAGGTCAGGCAAGAAACTACCCTGGGGCGCACTTCTGGGCCAGAGGCTATGCGGTGTCAACGGTCGGCTTCGATGAAGTTCTGACTATTAATCAGGCGCGGGCATTTTTATAGTCATTTTATAGTCATTATGCCCACGTTCTATAATTTTTCAGGCGGTTAGCTTGATAAATCTTTCTTTTTTTCCTCAAATTCTTTTTTATCAATTTCGCCCTTAGCGTAGCGTTCTTTTAGAATACCCAGGGCTTTATTTTTTCCGTTGCCGAAAGAGGCGGCGGATTGGCCGCCATCCCATCTAACCAGCGCGATAATGCCCCAGATTATTAAAACCCAAAACAGAATCATGAAAAAGAAGCCGAACCAGCCGAAGCCGTTCATAAAATTACCGTAGTACCACATCATATAATTATGCCTTTCTCTTTAATTGGGGCTGCCGCCAAATGGTCGCCAAAATTTTACTTTCAGGATTTAGCGAAAATTGGTATTATGAATTTATCCAGCGCTTGGCCGGGTGAAGCGCTAGATTTATTTTGGCGTTATAGCGGCGACGTTCCCTTATTAGAATTTATTTAGACGAATTTTAGTTTTTTTTATATTTCTATTTTACCGACCGATTGAATATCCAGGCGAAAATTAAAGAAGCGACATACATGTAAATTGCCACTTCAATTACGCCGCCCCCAAAACCGGTTAAAGTTACTCGCTGTGAGCCGAAGACGGCTTCCGGGTTGGTTAAATGAAATAGCCAGCCCATTAGTTTGGTAGATAAGGTCGGGAATAAAGCCACGAACAAAGAGCAGACCGCATACAGCGCGCCCGAGCCGGCCGCGGTTAAGAGAGAAAATTTCTGCGCGTTTAAACTCATAGAGTTTATGTTAAGAATTAACTTATTTATATTATGGCACAAAGACGCTTGTTATAACTATCTGACAATCGCTTAAAAAACTAATTGGGTTACGAGTGAGGCCAGCAGAAGCAGGGCGAAAGTTATTATCATAGACTGAAAAGGAATAGTTTTACCGCGCCGGCAGGAGAGAAAACGGCTAAACCGCGGCGCCAGATAAACCAGTATGGCGCCGATAATGCCGCCGACCAAAAACAGATTAATTAAGTAGGTGCGATTTAGCCAGGAGCCGTAGGAGCCGCTCCAGTTAATGAAAATTGAGGTGTAATCAGACAAGAGCGTTTGTAAAGGCAGTACGGTTGTTAGCCAAGAAAAGACGGCGATAAGATTGTTTTGACCGGGCAGATATTTTTTGGCAATCATCCTGCCCAGCCAAAGCCCCAGCGCTACGGCGAAAGCGCCGATTAGCAGGCCAACAGTCAGACCATTAATGCCTAGCCAATAAGCGCCCAGGGCCGCCAGCCCGGCTCCGGCCGTGCAAAGAGGGCAATGCGCCAAGGCCGCGGACGGAAAGGCCAGAGCGGCTAAGATAATCCCGCCAAGAAAAAGTCGTGACCACGCTGTTTTTTTCATAAGGGTTGATTGGCTATAAGCTTAAGTATGGGGAGGATGAACCGGCGGCGGTAAAACCGCTAATGTTGAAGGTCTCAACTTTTCTGCCCGGCATGCCCGGCGATCCGGCCGGCATGAGCGGCAAAGCGATGCCCGCCAGATTCGGTTTTTCGGCCAGCAATTTTTCAATCGCTTCAATGGGAATATGCCCTTCTATCGTATAATTTTCTATTTGAGTCGTATGGCAGCTGGAAAGTTCGTCGCTCACGCTAAATTTTTTTCTGACGGCCGCCATGTCTTCGGTCAATTTTTCCTCAACTCGCACTCCGGCTCGCTTTAGATAGGCAATATAGTTGGCGCAACAACCGCAACCGGCGGAACGATAAACCGCCGCCATTTTTTCTTTAAGCGGTCCATCAGCTGTGATTTGGTTATTTTTTACCGTCATGATTATTAAGGCCGCCGCGATTATCATAACCGTTAACAGAACTAACAGCTTTATTTGCGGCAAGTTTTTTGGCATATATTTGTCGCTTTATTTCATGCCCGCCGAACTTAATCTGGCGAACTCAAAGAAGATAAAGCTGAACAGCACGACCATGATCGCGGGAGCGGCGATTGACAGATAATTTTTTTTTCCGGGCCGGAAATATTTTAACGACAAGGAATTGGTAACCACGGAAATTGAGCTTAGGGCCATGGCCAAACCAGCCAATTCCGGTTTAAGGATCAGGCCGGCAAAGGCGAAAACTCTAGCGGCGATGGGGATGCCGATGACATTATAGAACAAAGCGAAAAACATATTCTGTTTGATTTTAGCCATGGTTTCTTTGGATAATTGAATGGCGCTGGTTACGTCGCTTAAGTCATTTTTAACCATGACGATGCCGCCGGTTTCCATGGCCACGTCCGTGCCCGAACCCATGGCGATGCCTAAATCAGCTTGGGCCAAAGCCGGCGCGTCGTTAATGCCGTCACCCACCATAGCCACCCTATGGGTAGAAATCCCAAATCCCAAATCCCAAATCCCAAACAATTTATTTTTAACTTTTACTTCTTCTCGCTGTAATTTTTTGACCATTTCAGCCTTATTTTGCGGCAAAACCTCGGCGAGAACATTGCTGATGCCAACTTGTTTAGCAATCGCCTGGGCCGTTCGTTCATTATCTCCCGTGATCATATAAATTTCAATTCCCATTTTAGTAAGTTGAGCCACCGCTTCGCGCGAAGTTTCTTTAATCGTGTCGGCCACGGCCACGGCGCCGATAATTTCCTGGGTCGTAGCCAGCGTCATGACGGTTTTACCCTGCTCTTCCAATTTATTTATTTTTCTTTTTATTTTTTCCAGGCTTAAATTGGCAATCTCGGTTATCATCTTGGCATTGCCGAAGAAATATTTTAGGCCGCTGATTTCGCCCACTACGCCATGGCCGGGTATGGCCTGAAAATTTTTAACTTCGCTTAAATCCATGCCTTCTTCTCGGCTGTAGCTGTAAATGGCTTCAGCCAGAGGATGCTCGGATAGTTTTTCCAGACTGGCCGCGGCCGCGATTATATCTTCAGCGTCCGATCCGGCGAAAGTTAAGACATCAGTGACCTCGGGCTTGCCCTTGGTCAGGGTGCCGGTTTTATCAAAAATAATCGTGTTGATTTTGCAGGCCGCTTCCAGGGGTTCGCCGCCTTTAACCAAAATGCCGTACTCCGCGCCTTTGCCAGTGCCCACCATGATGGCGGTGGGCGTGGCCAGACCCAATGCGCAGGGGCAGGCGATGACGATAACGGCGGTAAATGCCATTAAAGCGAAAGCTAAGCTGGAACCCAAGAGAAAGAACCAGGTGGCGAATGTCATCACCGCGACAGCGATGACGATTGGCACGAAGCGGGCGGAAATGGCATCGGCAAACGCTTGGATCGGCGCTTTTGAGCCTTGGGCCTCTTCAACTACGCGGATAATTTGCGCTAAAGCGGTTTCCGCGCCCACGCGGGTGGCTTCAAATTCAAAACTGCCGTTTTTATTAATGGTGGCGCCGAAGACCATATCGCCCGGGTGCTTCTCCGTTGGCAGGCTTTCGCCGGTCAGCATGGATTCGTCCACGGCCGAGTCGCCTTTAATGATTTTGCCGTCAACCGGAATTTTTTCGCCCGGCCGGACAACAACGGCGTCGCCTTTAATGACCTCATCAATTGGAATATCTATAACTCTACCGGCGCGGCTGACGCGCGCGGTTTTAGCCTGGAGCCCCATTAATTTTTTTATGGAATCGGAAGTTTTGCCTTTAGCCCTGATTTCCAGCCATTTGCCCAAGGTGACGAAAGTAATCAAAAAGGCCGCGGTTTCAAAATACAGCTCGGGAATTTTTTCACCCATTAAGCCGATTAACGAACCGGTTTCAGCAAAGTAGACGACAAAATATATTAAGCTGTAAATATAAGCCGTGGAAGTGCCGATAGCGATCAGGCTGTCCATGTTAAAGGTTTTCATTTTTAATGACGACCACATGCCTTTATAGAAGCCGTAGCCGATAATGAATTGTACCGGCGTGGTCAAAATGAGCGAGACGATGCCGAAATAAGGCGGCCAGGCGCCTGCGCCCGGCAGCCATTTAAAGAAATCTAAGAGCATAAAATAGAGCATAGGTAAACTCAAAATTATGCTGGTAGTAAATTTCTTAAAGTAGTTTTTAATTTCCGCTTGTCTTTTTCTGGCTTCAAATTCAGTGTCTTTGGCGTCGACCGCTTGGGCTTTATAGCCGGCGGTTTTTACGGCCGCGATCAAGTCATTTAGACTGCCGCGGCTTTGATCATAAAGCACCGAAGCTTTTTCCGCGGCAAAGTTAACATTAGCTTCTTTTACTCCGGAAACTTTTTTAAGCGAGCGTTCAATTATATTGGCGCAGGAGGCGCAGTGCATGCCGGAGAGAGACAGGCTGATCCTTTTATTTTGGCTGGCATTAGTCTGTCCCGCTACCGCAGAATTTAACCTCCCCCCGCCCTCCTTTAAAAAGGGGGTTAGCGAGGCTAGCCCCTCTTTAGAAGGGGTATTATTTTCTTTCTCCGCGCCCATGATTTTATCAAACAAATTAGATAGATTAGCCGATTTAACCAGCTGATCAATAAAATTTTTAGAATCGTGGTCGTTTTCCGGCACGTCAAACTCGGCTTTTTTATCGTTCTTTATTTTGCCTTCAAAATAGGGCTGGCCGTCTTGGCCGGTTAAGACGCGGCCTTCGGCTTGCACGTTGGTTTCCAATTTTATTTTTAAGGGTTGGCCGGACGATGCCGGCTTTATGGATAACTGGCTGTTGCTGTTTTGCTCTTTTTCTAAAGTCTGCCCGCCGAATTGGTGGGGAGGGGTAGGAGCGGTTTCCGCCCAAGGCGGATCCGCCTCTGGCGGAAAATTATCCCCCCCGCCCCCCCTTAGCAGGGGGGCGGCATTGATAATTTGCGCCTCATAGCCGGCTTTTTTTATAGCTTCTATAATTTCCGGCTCTTGATTAATTCCCTCGTTTAAATCCAGCTCGCCCGCGCCCGCGGTCCAGTTTATTTTAATGTTTTCCGTGCCTGGCAAATCACTGAGTTCCAGGGCGATTATTTTTTCGCAAGAAGCGCAGTGCATGCCGGTTATTTTCAATTCAAGATGTTTCTTCATATTATTATGGTGAATTGTGCGGATAATAAATTAGCTGGGGTTAATCAAATCGGCACAACTAATTAATTTTAGTAGGATTTATGCGATTAACTGCCTAAAACGGAGGTTTTTCAAACGCGTAAGTACTGTTTAAATTACGCCGTAACCATTTTTAGTTACTATCTCCTTGATTTGTTTTTGATTAATGGTTGTTTCATCAAATTCTACTGCGGCCAGGCCGGAGGTAAAATTAACTTTGGCGCTTAAGACACCCTTGGCTTTCTTTAAGTATTTTTCATTTACTAAAGCGCAGGAAGGGCAAGTCATATTAGTTATTTTGAATTGTATAGTCATATGATTTGGTATACGAATTACAAATTTATTACAAATTTACGAATGAATATAATGCAAATGCGCCGATCTGGGCGGGGGATATTTAAAAGTATTGGTAAATTCGTATTAGATTTGTAATTCGTATACATTTAATTTGATTTATTCCATTAATTTGAGGCATTGTACGTTCCAAAGCCCGGCGCCGGCGAAGCGCTGGACAATTGTTTTGAACATTCGGCCGGCGTCTGGTTGAAGGCCGCGCAAATGCCGGCCAAATAACTGGCCGCATCGCGTCCGGCGTTAGATTGCACGCCGTTAATTACCAGGGTTGGACTGCCTTGGACGCCATATTGCTGGCTCAAGACGGAATCGGTTTTATAATAATCTTTAGATTTTGAGGCCACGCAATCGTTCAGCTTAGTCTGATTAACTTGAGCTTTTGTCTGGCAGGCGGCGCTGTCGCCCTGTTCAATGAAGCATTGCAAATAATTATTGAATTTGGCCGTTTGCTGATCGCGGATGCAGGCTTGAGTGTATGTTTCCTGCTCTTCTTTATCACCATGCAGGAAATAATGGACAAATTTCACGCTGGCGTCAATTTTACCGTCCAAGGCCGCGAAAGCCGGCAAGATTCCTTTCTCCGCCTGCAGGCCGTAGGGGCAATAAGTCATGACGAACAATTCAACTTTCGGCTTATCAGTTTTGACTAAAGCGGTATTCTTGGTTGGCTGGACAGGCGCCTGATTAGCTGCCTGATTGTTGACCGCTTGATTGGCCGCGGTTTGCTCTTTGTAAGTAGCCATATCCAGGCCGCTTTGAAAGAATTTGCCGCCATCGCGGGTCATGTAGGAAGTATAGTCTTTACCCTGGACATTTAGGCTGATACTGTAGACATTGTTTTCTAAAATCGCGCCCTTAACCGTGGCTTTAATATCTGGCGGCAGTAAATTTTCATTGATAAATTTTTCCGCCGCGACTCTGGCCTCTTCAGGCCCGAGAATTTTTTTAACGTTTTTTCCCGGTTTTCCCGTGGGAATGGTTATTGACCAGGTGCTTACTATCAAAATCAAGAATAAACCCGACAATATGATTATGATTTTTTTCATGTTTTTGAAGTTAAATTTAGAATTCACGAATTAGTTCTGCCATTATCCCTTAAGACCATAGAGACGCCAGCTTAAGTCGGCAGATTTGTGATTTGTATCATTTAATTTATTAGCTCTAGGTTAATTTCCTCAAACCTGGCTATCTCACGACAATTTTTCCTATGGGTACGCCCATGCCGCAAGTGATTGGGTATTCACCCGGCTGGCTGGGCGTAAAGTTCATAACAATTTGTTGGTTGGCTTGTAACGGTATGGGATCGTTGTAAAGCCCCGGCACCATAATGGCATACATGCAGCCCACGCCGTCTTCGGTTGGATTAATGACGTATCTTACTGGCGCGCCGGCGTTAACCGTGAAAGTATTGGGCACTATATCAGAGCTGACAGTGAAATTGCTGGTAATGACTTGCCCTGACGCATTAGCGCCGTTATTGACTGCTGGTGAGTTAGTAACACTGCCAATACTGGGAATTACCGGTTTGCCGCCTCCGCCACAGCCGCAACCTCCACCGCCACCCGTCCCGCCTCCGCCACAGCCGCCGGCCGAAGCTGTTGCTCTTGGCCCGGATTGTTCTGTACTTGCCAAACTGCCGGTTGCTGCCGCGCCATTGCCGTTTTTATCAACTACATTAAAAACGCCGGTGTACATACCCATGGAGCAGGAAAAAGGGATACGGCCGGTTTCTTTAGGCGTGAATTCAATAATGTTTTCGCCCGCTGTTAAATATTTCCTGATATTGTATTTGGGCAGGGACAGGCTGGCGGCGCAAGAATAGGGCGCTTGGGAGTCAATTATCCACCTTACCGGAATGCCTTGTTTAATGGTAAAGCGGTTGGGCGAATAACCGCTGCCGGTTTCTTTCATCCTGACCACTTGCACGCCATTTTCCAGAGTGACATTGGGGTCGTTTAGGCTTAGATTTTCCGTTTTTCCATAAGCGAAGTTAAAGCCGGTCAGGTTAAAGCCGTTCGTAATATTAAACATGGCAAAAATTAAGATTACTAAGCCGGCGAATTTGAAGAATTTTCGCGCGAAAGCGCCTTTTACCGCCGCGGTCAGCCCGCCCACGGCTAAAAGTCCAGGTACCGTGCCTAAGGCGAACAGGCCCATCACCACCCCGCCGTAGAAAAGACTGCCGGTGCTTATGGCTATGACTTGCATAGCCTGGGTAAAGCCGCAAGGCAGAAAAAAGGTTGAAGCGCCCATGAGAGCCGAACGTTTGTGGCTGTATTCTTTCTGCTGGTTATTTATGCCGAGAACGCGGCTTAAGCCTTTGGGTAGGGTTAGTTTCAGCCTATGCGCCCAAGGGAAAATTTCTATGAGCTGCAGCCCCATGATGAGCATTACTAGGCCGACGATAATGGTTAAAATACCCAAAGAGAAATTGGACAACTGGATTGTGGAACCCAGCAATCCTAGTAGTCCGCCCAAAAAAACATAGCCCAGAACTCGCCCTAAATTAAAGAATAAATGCGGCCTGAATTTTTCCACTGCCGTGGCTTCAGGGTGAAGTTCATTATGTCTTGATGACAGGCCCAAAACCAAACCGCCGACCATGACCATGCAGGTGGAAAAACCCGCGGTTAATCCGATGAGCAGGATTAACGATACAGTGACGCCGCCATCGCCTGACGGCAAAATATTAATGCTGGTTAGCCCCAGGCCTTTAAGCACAAAATACAGGCCAACCAAAAACATGGCCACCATGCCTAATTCGCGGTAATCGTTTTTGTTTTTAGAAAACCAGCCCTTGGTTTCTTCTTTGCCTAGGCTGTAGCCGGCCTTTTCCACGGCGGTTTTTATAGCCTCAAGATCAGGGCTCGCGCCATGGTAATAAACTTCCGCTAAATCCCGGCGGTGGTTGACTATTGCTTTTTTGACGCCCTTAACTTCTTTAAGCTGATCTTCAACCAGCATCTCGCAGGATTTGCAGTGCATGCCCTTGATGGGAATAATAAATTTTTGAGTATTAGACATATTAAGAGAGTTAATTTAATTAAAAAAACCGCCGGCCAAATTAACATTTTCCAATGCTAAGAATTTTCTGTCCGGAGGCAAATTATTAAAATTTCACTCTCTGATGACGGTTGAAGCCAGCGCTAGCTCCGCGAGCGGAGGCGAAGTTGATTGCGGAATATGATAAGTAGAATTATTTTTTAAATTTAAATTGCTTAACGGTAAAATTACCAGATTAGTAAAAATTGGCGCTGATTCATTGCTGGCGGTATTGACAACGGCTTCATAGTAGTGGTTTTTTGCCAGGCAACATTCAGACATGGGCGCGGACGGATGATTGATGGTTTGCGTCGGTTCGGGTTTTGATTCGGCAACGCAATCGCTACTATTGTCGTAGGTAAAATTTAATTTAAGCGGTTGAATCGGCGCGGCCTTGGCCTGAAAAGAGAATAAGCAAATATTAAGCAGACCAGAAATAATAATGGCTAATATCATGAAAGCGGCGCGTTGGTAAATTTTAGAATAGTTTTTTACCATATGTTTTGAAAGTATTTACATTATACACATATCTATAATTTATGTAAAGACCAGCTTGTTTTTTTGGCAGTTTCGGGCTAAGATGGAATTAATTTTTATAATGTCATGGCGAGGGATTATCTCTTTTTGTCATCCCCGCGTAGGCGGGGATCCAGGAGAGAGACGTAAAAACTTGTTTTTTCCTATAAATCCAGTGTCATATTTGTTCTTGATGTTGAGTTTGAACAATAGAAATGATCCTGCCTCGCCCTCCTGGATTCCCGATAGCCTTCGGCTTCGGGAATGACAAGATACAATGGCTCGCAATCACAAAATGAATATATGATTATTTTAGGCATTGAAACCTCTTGCGATGAAACCGCGGCCGCGGTGGTTCGCGGTAATGGCGATAATTTTGAAGTATTATCCAACGTGGTTTCATCGCAGACAGAAATACACAAAAAATACGGCGGCGTGGTGCCGGAAGTGGCGGCCAGGACGCATGTTTTAAATATTCTGCCAGTGGTTAATCAGGCGCTGGAAAAGGCGGACCTTACCCCGACCCTCTCCTTAGCAAGGAGAGGGGGAAAATCAACCCCCTTTCGTTCCCCCTTTACAAGGGGGGCAAACAAAGTAATTGATGCGATCGCGGTAACGGTTGGACCAGGGTTGATTACCTCACTCATGGTGGGTGTGGAAACCGCCAAGGTCTTGGCTTATGTTTGGCGGTTGCCAGCAGTGGCGATTAATCACATTGAAGGGCACATTTACGCGAATTGGCTGGAGCCAATTCGCGTAAATCCGAAATCCGAAATCCGAAATCCGAAACAAATTTCAAATCATAAATTCCAAATCCAAAATAAAATTAAATTTCCAGCCATTATATTAACTGTATCCGGCGGGCATACCATGCTGGCGCTGATGAGCGGTCATGGAAAATATAAAGTATTGGGCGAAACGCGGGATGACGCGGCCGGTGAAGCCTTTGATAAGGCCGCGCAACTCTTAGGTTTGGGTTATCCGGGCGGGCCAGAAATTGCCAGATTGGCGGAAGAAATCAATTCTTTTAAAAAAATAAATCCCAAATCCCAAATCCCAAATCCCAATACCCAGTTAAAATTTAAAATCGAAAATCTAAAATTGAAAATTTTTTTGCCTCGGCCAATGATCAGAGACAGAAATTTTGATTTTTCTTTTTCCGGGCTTAAGACCGCTTTGCTTTATGCCTTGGAGAAAGACAAGGATTGGAGAATGAGAATTCCTGAATACGCGGCCGAATTTCAGCAGGCCGCGGTGGACGTCTTGGTTCATAAAACCATTAAAGCGGCTAAAACGCAAAATTGCCGGACCGTGATGTTGTCCGGCGGTGTGGCCGCTAATCTGGAATTAAGAAGTCAACTGGCAGTTGCGGTTAAAAAAAATTTGCCGTTAGCCAAATATATCATGCCTGACTTAAAGTATTGCACGGATAACGCGGCCATGATCGCGGCCGCCGGTTATTTCCGGGCCAGGAGAAAAGATTTCACGCCATGGCAAAAATTGAAAACCGACGCCAATCTGGAATTAAGATAATCCACAAATCTACAAACAGGCTACGAATATTACGAATAATTATAAAGGGACTGTGGCCGAATGCCTATTCGGCCTAAATTTCCAAATTTTTGTAAATTTTTATCTAAAATTTTTTCGCCAATATGTTTTCAAACTAAAAAATTACAAAATAAAAATAGACCTCTTCTAAATGGACTATTTTATTATTTAGAGTAGAACAGTTTTAAATTTAATTTTTCCTCGGCAACTTCACATAAAAAGTACTGCCCTTGCCCACCTCCGTATCTTCCCAGACCTTGCCCTGATGCGCTTCCACCACTATCTTGACCGTGGACAGGCCATAGCCGGTTGAGTCCACATTATATTTAAACGAATCCTTGCCTCGCCCGCCTCCCGCCTGCGCCTCCGCCGTCGCTGAAGCTATGGTGGACAAGAAGGCTTCGGCGGGCAAGTCGGTATAAAGATTTTTTCTGTCTTCAGGGGTAATGCCCCGGCCGGTATCCTTAACATAAAAAAAGATCTGTTTTTCT
>MFFY01000056.1 GCA_001778055.1 Candidatus Falkowbacteria bacterium RIFCSPLOWO2_12_FULL_45_13 | reverse complement strand
AGAAAATTTATTTATTCAAAAAAAACTTATACCAATCCTTTTTTTCGGCGCAAGCGGACGGCGATCGCCCGGCCGGGCGATCTATCTGCTAATAAAATAAAATTAACCTTGATCGCATTAGTCGTCGCGATTGCCATCTTAATCTGGTTATTGTTTTTTTCCGCTCTTTTTAAAATAATTAAAATTGAAGTTGGGGGGGTAGGCGAGGGCACGGTTAAAGAAATTGAAACCGCGGCCTGGAGCCAGGCCGGAAACAGGCTCTGGGGCAGGAATAATTTATTATTATTTGATAAAAGCGAATTAGGCCAGGCTTTGAATGAAAAATACTATCTGCAAAGCTTAAGCATTAAAAAAGTTCTCTTTCATACTTTAAAAATATCTCTGCGGGAAAAACAGCCGGCTGCGGTCTGGCAGGAAGACGATAAATTTTATTATATTGACAACCAGGGCAAGGTCATAAATCAGGTTGACCCGTTAAGCGTTAATCGGCAAAGCCGCCCCTTGGTAGAAAATTTATCCGGCCTGAAAATGGATGGCCGTCAAGCCAATATTAACCAATCGGCCGTTGACTATATCTTAGCGCTCTTTAACGAGTTTAAAGATAAAAAGCACGATTTTGAAATAGAAAAATTCATCCTTGATAAAGATATTAATACGGTTAAAATGGCGATTATGGATGGACCGAAAATTTATTTTAACACGGATAAAACGCTGGCCGAGCAAGCGGCGGCCTTGGATTTATTAATCAGGGAAAAATTAAAAGACAGCTTTAAAAATAAAGAGTATATTAATTTAAAATATGGTAATAACATTTACATAAAATGAGCATATTTAATTGGCGATAAGCTATTTTTTATTTAATATTAGCAAAAATATAATTATTTAATAATTTTTGGCTTAAATGTAGCGGTGATTTAATGTATATTTTACGACGCCTGGATAATAAATAAAAATTTTCAAATAGCTGGGATATTAAAACTCTAGCTGAATTTCTTAAAGCATCATAATGGGCCGAATTAATGAATTAGGGTAAAATTCAATTAAATTAAAACATAAAATATTATTTGATTAATAAACGCCTTAAAATTTTAATCAATCATGATACAATCTACCATGACGCGGGCTAAATTTTAACGGTTAAATTAAATTTATGGAAAAAATTTTTAAGACCTTGTTTGTTTTGGGAGTAATAGTGTTTTGTATTTTAATTATCGGCTTATTTTTATTATTATTAAAAATAATATTATTATTCACGCCGCAAATACATATCTTCGGCCTGCTCATAACCTAGCTTCAAAATATCAATCACCAGAGGAAGGGAGTTTTAACTATATGTCAATGAGTCGTATAAGTTATATTGTGCGACGCTATTATATTTAAAAATATCCTCTGCTCTTGCTTCTCTGCCCGCCAGCAACCTCACATCGGCAAATAATTTAACCTATCGCTAAACAGACGATTTTTTAACGAATTTATTATGTCTGATGATTAATATCATCCGCTGGCTTACAAACTAAAACGATAATAAAGAAAAAGCTTCCATTTCGTCCCCCCGCCATATCGGCCTAATAATCATACTTCCTTCCCGCGCTGATTTTAGCGCGAGGATTTATTTAATAAAATACGACCCTAATATTTTATCTTTTTTTAACTTTTTAATATTTCTCGTTACTTGCCGATAAAAAACCGGATAATGGCCGCGATTTATCAAGTGTCCCCTAAATCGCGACCGGTAAGGCGGCTTCTGGTGGTGCGCCGCCTCATGGGCCAAAGTGCGCAGGATGGAGGCGACGGCTTTAGGCTTTCTGAATTTAGGCGTCCAAATATCAATCGTGATCAGGCCGGTTTTTAAATTTGTCCGGCCAATTACAAAACCGCGCTTGGTGTTAAGGCGGTCGTTTCGACGGCGCATGGGCCTGAATTTTAATTTGTCCAAACCGATTAATTTTAAAGCTTGATCGCAAACCGCCTGGACTTTTTGATCGAAATAAGATATTTCCATCTAATAAAATACTTTGATTTATAAATTATTTCCGCTAAAAACTTTTTAACTGCGAAACTTCAAAAATTTGGCCTGAATAGGCCCCGCACCAAGACTGGTCGTTAAAGTAAAACTTATAAGCTTTGACCGCGCAACGATCCGGGTCGCTGGTATTTTCCAATTGCGTGGTTAAATCATATTGCGCCGGATAACTGTCTTTACCCACATTGCCGTAAGCGTAAGAATAATTACCAATTGACCATGGACCGGCTATGTTATTAATCGGATCAACCTGAATTTTCGGCAAAAATTCCTGTAAACCGGCGATCCAGTTGCCGCCAGAGGTGCTAAAAGAATAACCATTGCAGTCATAGCCGCAACCGGAGGAAGGCGGATAATAGCCGTATTTGTCAAAATACAGGTCCAGTGCTTTTCTTATCTGGGTTAAATCAGCTTTTCTGCGCGCGTCTCTGGCCTTCATCCTGGCGGAATTAAGCGAAACAGTAACCAGGGCGGCTAAAAATCCGATAATGGAAATCACCACTAAAAGCTCAATTAAAGTAAAACCGCTATTTTTCAAAAATTTCCCTTTCTTTTTTTTTATTATAGGCATAAATTCATGTTTGTAAATTTATAATTTAGCGGAAGCGGATTCCCGCCCGCTTCGCCGTAGCTCCAGCGAGGCGAGCCGGAGTTTACCCAGCTCCGGCCTCTTAAACTGGAGCTGTGAGGAAATGACAATGCTCTTATATTATAACAAATTTACGGCAGATATTCCAGCGGATCAACCGGCACGCCGTTTAAGCGCGTTTCAAAATGAAGATGCGGTCCGGTGGTCAGCCGGCCAGCTCCATTAGTGCCCGGAGTGCCTCCGGTTAAGCCTACTGACTGTCCTTGGACCACATATTCATCGGCTTGGACATAAATTTTGGAAACATGGCCGTAGACCGTGGCTAAGCCATCGCCATGGATGATCATAATATAGCTATAGCCTCGGCCCGCGTCCTTGGCGATGGCGATATAGCCCGAAGCCGCGGCTTTGATGGCCGTGCCTTGGCCAGCCCTGATGTCAATCGCCGGGTGCTCAAAAACGTAACGGAAAGGATATTCAGGATCATGGAAATAGGCGGTGATGGTATTTTTGGCCACCGGCCAGATAAAACCGGCATCATTAAATTCCAGCTGTTTACCGGAAACTTTGGCGATTCTGGCTCTAACCACTTTTTCCAGATTGACAATTTCAGCCTCGGCTTGCTGCTGCTCCTGTTTAACCAGCTTTAATAATCTTTGATACTCCTTTTCCGAAGCTTTGGTCTGGTCTAATATAAAATCTTTGTTTTGCTGTTCAGCGGCTAATTTGAACTTTTTATCATCCAATTGCGCTTTGAATTTCGCCAATTCCTGTTTGTTGGCGCTTAAATCTTTTTGCTTTTTTTCCAAATCTTTTTTATATTGTTTTAGCGCCTCCAGGCCGCGGCTGATTTCTTTGTTTATGTCTTCCAAATATTTGGCCTGACTGACGAAATCGTTTAAAGTGCCGTTTAATAATAATATTTCCAGAGCGGATTTTTCGTCTTGTTTTTGCGTTAATCTCAAAACCGAACCAATATGCTCTTTTTGCTTTAGAATCCGCGCGCCCTTGTCTTTTATTTCCAGGTTAACCTTTTCAATCTCCAGGCCGACGCGGTCGATTTCGGTCTGCGCGCTGTCTATGTCCAGGGCGGCTTTAGCCAGGCGATTCTCCAAAATGGCCAGTTGGTTGCTTAAACTGGCCGCCTCTCTTTGCTTTTGCGCGATGGTCCGGTTATAAAGCTCGGCCTGCTCCTGCATTTTTTTAATCCGGTCGCGCTTGACCTGAATTTCCTGGTTTAACTGCTTGACTTCTTGATTTTCCGATTCAACATCTTGGCCCAAGCTTATTACTGGGTTAAATAAAAATAGAGCGATAATTAAACAAGTTGCGATTTTATATGTTTTATTTTTCATAACCGTATTATGCTATTTGTCATTTTTATATTTTCTTTATCGCCACGTTGATTCTCTTTAGGCTCTCTTCTTTGCCTAAAACCTCTGCCACCTCGAACGGCCCGGAGCTTGATTGGCGGCCGGTTAGAGCCGCCCGCAGAGGCCAGAGATAATCCCCGGCTTTCATCTGCTTGGCCTCTATATAGCCAATTAACGCTGTTTCAATGCTACTTCTGGTCCAGTCGGTTGCCGAAATTTTTTCCAATAATTCAAAAACAGTTTGCAAATTCTCTTTAACCTGTTCCAGGGTCAATTTTTTCCAAACCAAGAGTTTCGGCTCATACCGTAAATCGTCGGTAAACATAAATTCGGTCAACTCTCCTATTGCCGATAGTTTTTTAAGCCTCTCCTGCTCTAAGGCGATAACTTTTTTAATATAATCTTCGGATTGCTTTCTTGAATCCTTGGTGAGCTTCAAATTTTCCCCTAAAAATGGCAAACAAAGCTTGGTCAGCGCTTCAACGGATTTCTGCCGAATATAATACCCGTTGAAATAATCCAATTTTTCTATCTCAAAAATCGCCGAGCTGGTACCCATATCCTGATAATCAAAATATTCAATCATCTGATCCAGGCTTAAAATCTCGTCTTTTTTGTCGGCCGGCGCTTTGGCCGAAGCCGAAGGATGCCAGCCCTGCAAAACGCAAAAATTAAGCAAAGCCTCGGGCAGATAGCCCATGGCTCGAAAATCCTCAACTGCCACATCACCTTGCCGTTTGCTTAATTTGCCGCCGGCTTTATTTAAAGTCAGCGTCAGATGGATAAATTTCGGCGGCCGCCAGCCAAACCCCTGATAAAGTAAAATATTTTTAGGGAATGACGAGATCCACTCTTCGCCTCTTAAAACATGGCTGATTTCCATTAGATGGTCGTCAACCACGCTGGCGAATTGATAAGTCGGCATGCCGTCTGATTTTATTAAAACCTGGTCTTCCAGATCTCGGGCCGCAAATTTTATGTCGCCGCGCAGTTCATCGTGAGCGATAATTTCTCCGGACAAAGGCATTTTTTGCCTAAGCACGAAAATTTCGCCATCGGCTATTTTTTTGGCAATCTGCCGCTCGCTCAAATCGCGGCAAGCGCGATCATAGCGCGGCGGCATTTTTTGGGCTTGCTGCTCGGCCCGCATCTCTTCCAGCCTGGCTGGGCTGCAAAAACAACGGTAAGCCCCGCCCTTCTTTAAGAGCGCTTGGCTGTGTTCCTTGTATATTCCCAGTCTCTGCGATTGAATATAAGGGCCGAATTCTCCCACATCTTTATTGATATCCGCTTGGGTGTCATTATCAACCGCGCGCAAATACCCCGGGCCTTCGTCAAATTTTATGCCCGCCCAAGCCAAAATATTAATTAAGCCCTCTACCGCGCCTTCCATCTGTCTTTTTTTGTCTGTATCCTCAATTCTTAAAATTAATTTTCCGCCCAAAGTTCTGGCGATTAAATAATCAAACAAGGCGGTTCTTAAGCTGCCGATATGTAAAAAACCGGTTGGCGATGGCGCGAAACGCACGCGAACATTAGTTGACATATAAAAATTATTTAATAAATAAACCAGTTTAACTCTCTTTTTTACTTGCTGTCTCTTCTCTTTCAATTCTTTCAATTTCTGCCGGAGATTTATAATTATTACCTTTTTCAATAATAATTTTAATTTTTGTGCCATCGTCTCTTTCTCCTTTAAAATAAACAGAATTTTCATCTTCTTCTGGGCCGGAGCTTCTAAACGAAAAATTTCCAATTTCCGACATTGCCCTTTGTATTCCCGCTATCTTAGTGTTTAAAAACTCTATAGCGAAAGATTCGGCTGGCGCTGGAATAAATTTAGGCTGTTCCTGGTCTGTTGGTTGGTTTTTCATAAAATTGGTTATTTATTTATTCGTAAATTAGTTGTTATATTCGTTGATTTGTAGGTTTTACTTTATCATCTCCGCGAAAATGCTTTTGATTTTCTGATCATGCGACCAGCCGATCACTCTTTTTAATAAAACTTCTTTGCCGTTGCGATAATTTTTATTAATTTCCTTGCCGATTCTAATAATGGCTTTTTCTAAATTTTTATCTTTGCTTTTAGCCTGATTATATAAGTTTGACAGGAAATAACAGCGGTTAGTGCTAATCAAGGGCTTGCCTTTAGTATTTACTTTCGCGCCCACCCAGGATTTAATGGCTAATTGATTATTAATCAAAGCCAATAAAACCCGACGCATGCCGTCAAAGACGCGATAACTCTCGCCAATTTTATAGACCAAGATCGGAAAATTATCTCTTTCTTTATGAGCCGAAAAACCGGTTTTTATTATCTCCCCTCTCATAATCTTATTCGCTTTCCAGGCCCTGGCAAAAGTCATCGGATCGCGGTTAAATTTTTTTACGATATATTTATCCATCACCGGCGACAAGCTGGTTAAATATATTTTTTCCAGCGGGATGTCTTTTAATTTCCATTGATATTTATCATCGGATAAAACCGAGAAAACCTGCTTCAATTTCCAGCCTTCGCTAACGGCGGCCAGTAAATTCCAAAAAGACGGCTCCCCTTCCCGCTTGTCAAAATTATCGATTGACCGATCAAGTCTTTTATAAAATCTATCATTCTTAACATCCGAAAAAACCTTTCTGAATTCCTGCTTCAAGTATTGCTTGGCGATTAACAGCGCATTTTTTGACGACGTGTATTTTAACATAAAGTTACTTGTAACCATCTCAATGTAATTCCGGCCTCCGAGCCGGAATCCAGGTGTGTGCAATAAATACGATGGCGCTTTTTCTCCTGGATTGCGGGTCAAGCCCGCAATGACAGAGAACTTACCGCTTCCCAAAATTTTTCCATAAATATCTTGGCCGCTTCTCGGCGAACCGGATGCAATGATTCAACTAATTTTTTCGCTTTCACCCAGCGCCAGGCCGAGTGCTCCCAAAGATTTACCATTATTTCACCGTCCGTTCCAACGAATTCGGCGATAAACAGGCTTTGCTTCTGGCCTTTGTAACCACGCTGATTTTTCATAGGCTGATAGCTGGTTTTCAGACCGTCTTTATCTAATCTTGCGTCAAATTTATATTTAAACAAATTTTCAAAAACCGCCATGGGTTTAAAATTCCTGGTATTCAATTCCTCGCTTAATTCTCGCGCGCCAGCAACCGATAAGCTTTCCCCGCCCGTCCCGCCCTGGGGCAGTTGCCAATGCCCCCTGTCTCCGACCCGTTCAACGATCAATATTTTATAGCTCGCTTTACCGTCCGCTGCCTGAACTTTTTTATAAAGCAGGCAGGCCACATTAGACCGGTAAAACCAACGCAAGATAAAGAAAAAAACAAAAAATCTAAACGGAAAAATAACTGTGGCCCGATAAATTCTCTTAACTCTTTTCGGCTGATTAGCCAGCCGCCAAAACCATTCCAAGCCGATTCGCCTTAACAGCTTCGGCGCGCGCCTGGCTTTGCCGGTTAAAAAATCAAAACTGCCTCCGATCGACATGCCTAATCTGGCCGATGGAATTTTAGGCAAATTATAATAAATAAATTTTTCCTGGCCAGGAGAGCCCAGAGCGCAGAAAACAATATCCGGCGCGAACTGATTAACGTCCCTGAAATCCAGCCTCCCATCAGACCGCGCGAGAACTGTCATGCTGGAGGTGACGCCAGGAGCGACCGATAGCATCTCGTCGCTATGTTGTCGCTCAGTTTGAGGAGGCTGTTCAACCGCTTGCACATAAACTTTCAATTCAGGGAACTTTTTATTTAAGGCCGATTTTATCTCTTCCGCGCCGGATAACCCCCTCTGCCGATTAAACACCGCCACTTTATATTTCCTGGCTTGGGCTGATTTTAAAATATCCACCGTTAAGTCCGCGCCCGTAATCCGCTTGATATTTTTTCCGTAAAACCAGGCCGCGAATTTAAGCGCGACGCCGTCGGCCAAGGCCAGATCGGCGTGATTTAATATATACCACAATTCTTCGTCCCGATCTATGGCCTGTAAAATTATTTCCGGATTAGGTGTCACGATAACATGCTGCCGGCGGCCGTCCAGAAATTCCTGAATTCGCGCCCTGACTTCCGCCTGTGAAGCCCTGGTGATATTCACGCCCAAAAGATTGATTTTATCCAACCGGTTAGAAATATTATTTTTCAAACTTTGCATAGTTGTTTTGATTTCTACCCGCTGACATAAAGTAATTTCTAACGGAGGCCCATGGTTTGATTATACTAAAAAAAACTGATTTTAACAATCTGGTTAATTGTTATTACGAAAAGGATTAGCCAGCTGGCGAAGTTTGGCTGTTTTAGGATAATTTGCCCGCGTCATTAGGCAAAAATCATCTGCAGTGAATCAATTTTAGCCAAAGTTCATTAATAATGATTACCGAGTATGTTAAAAAGCCTTTTTCGCGCTTAAACTGAATGACAATGAAACCATTTTCTGCTAAAATAGACTCATGACAGAAGCTAAATTCTATAAAAAATTAGATAAGCAAATAGTGACTTGCCAACTCTGCTGTCATTACTGCCGCATCAAAAGCGGAGCGGTCGGCCTTTGCGGCGCCAGGCAAAATATAGACGGCACGCTCTACTCTTTGGTTTACGGCCGTCCCGCGGCTGTGAATGTTGACCCGATTGAAAAAAAGCCTTTGTTTCATTTTCAGCCCGGCAGTACGACTTTTTCCTTGGGTACTTTGGGTTGCAATTTCCGTTGCTCCAATTGTCAGAATTGGAAAATAAGCCAGGTCGGGATAACCCCCCTCACCCCCTTTTACAAGGGGGGCAATACAATCCCCCTGGAAAAAACGCCAGAGACACTTGGTGTCCTTGGGACACCAAGTGTCCAAAAAGTGGTTAAAGGGAAAGGGACACCCGTAGGAATGAATAACCGTTCGCCCCTACAATTAGTGAAACCGCAAAAAATTATTGAACAGGCTCTGGCCTCCGGCGGCCAATCCATCGCTTACACTTACAACGAACCCACTATTTTCGCCGAATACGCCCTGGACATCATGAAGCTGGCCCAGCAACATAATTTAAAAAATGTCTGGGTGTCCAACGGCTATATGAGCCGGTTTTGTCTTGAGGCCATTCTCCCCTGCCTGGACGCCACCAACATTGACCTTAAATCAATGGACGATAAATTTTATCAAAAGAACTGCGGGGCCAAACTTAAACCTGTGTTGAAGAATTTATTAAAAATAAAACAGGCTGGCGCGCATTTAGAAATTACCACTTTAATAATTCCCGGGTTGTCAGATGATCCGGCTATGCTTAAAAAATTAGCTGAATTCATTGCCAACGAATTGGGCGATAACGTGCCTTGGCACGTTTCCAGGTTTTCTCCTAATATCTCCTGGAAATTAAAAGACACTCCGGTTACGGCCGAAGAAGCTGTTTTCCAAGCCCACCTAATCGGCAAACAGGCCGGCTTAAAATATGTTTATGCCGGCAATGTTTATAACACGGACAAAGAAAATACTTATTGCCCGAATTGCGGCCAATTAGCCATAAAAAGGCTGGGCTATGATATCACCAGATTTGACAAGGATGGACGTTGTGCCAAGTGCGGTGAAAGTTTAAACCTGATTGCTTGACAAATAAATACAGGTGAATTATATTGAATTTAGCACTCAAAGAGTGAGAGTGCTAGCATAAAAGCAAAATGTAAATTTCAAAGTGTAAAATGACAATGCAAAGTTAAAAATTAAATTATTTGACATTTTACATTTTAATTGTCATTTTTCATTTTGACATTTAAACTTTAAACTTATATATGTTTGACAAATTTACTCATAAATCCCAAGAAGCCATCATCAACGCGCAAATTATCGCCCAGGAGCATGGCCAGCAGCAAATTGAGGCTTTGCATGTCTTGGCCTCTTTATTGTCGCAAAGCGAGAGCCTGATTAAACCGATCCTGGAACGCTTAAATATTAATTTCAAGACCATGGAAAAGCGGGCCGTTGACGCGCTGGAACGCCTGCCCAAGATAGCCGTTTCAATAAATGTCGGCACGGTCCAGGGCACGGCCGAAGTGGCCATGATACTGGAACGCTCCAAAAAAGAAGCGGATAAAATCGGCGACGAATACATCTCAACCGAACACATGTTCTTGGCCTTGATCGGCATCAGATCTAAGGCCCAGGAAATATTAATCAGCGCCGGCGTCTCTTATGACGAAGTCTTAAAGATACTAGCTAAACTCCGCGGCTCTCATACCATTACCGACCCGGAGCCGGAATCAAAGTTCCGCGTTTTAGAAAAATACGCTATTAATTTAACCGAACTGGCCCGGGGCGAAAAATTAGACCCGGTGATCGGCCGCGACGAAGAAATCAGGCGCATTATGCAAGTGCTGTCGCGCCGCACCAAGAATAATCCGGTGCTGATCGGCGAGGCTGGTACGGGTAAAACCGCCATTGTCGAAGGGCTGGCGCAAAGGATAATTTCGGGCGAGGTGCCGGAAACCTTAAAGGGCAAAGAACTGATCAGCCTGGACCTTGGCGCCTTGGTCGCCGGTTCGAAATTCAGAGGCGAATTCGAAGACCGCCTGAAAGCGGTTTTAAAAGAAATCAAAGCCCAGGGCGGCAATATTATTCTGTTTATTGACGAACTGCACACTTTAGTGGGCGCCGGCGCGTCAGAAGGCTCCATGGACGCGTCCAACATGCTGAAACCGGCCTTGGCGCGGGGCGAATTAAGAGCCATCGGCGCCACCACCACCAAGGAATTTCATAGATATATTGAGAAAGACACGGCCCTGGAAAGGCGGTTTCAACCGATTTACGTGGCCGAACCTTCAATTGATGACACCTTGACCATGCTGCGAGGCATTAAAGAAAAGTATGAGGTTCACCATGGCGTACGCATCACCGACAGCGCCCTGGAAGCCGCGGCAAAATTATCATCCCGTTATATCACCGACCGGTTCCTGCCTGATAAAGCCGTGGATTTAATTGATGAGGCATCATCGGCCTTGCGCATGGAAATAGATTCTTCGCCCGACGAATTGGATGTGTTAAAACGGGAAATAAAAAAGCTTGAAATTGAAAAGGCTGGCTTTTTAAATGAAAGCAAGCCATCCGCTCGCTTGAAAGAGTTAAATAAAAAATTAGCCCAATACAAAGAGCAGGCCAATCAGCTGGAACTGCATTGGCATAACGAAAAAAACGCCATCGCTAAAATCAGGGAGTCAAAAAAACAAATTGACGAACTTAAGGCCCGGGCGGAAATTATTGAACGCCATGGCGACGACCTGACTCAAGTGGCCGAAATCTTATACTCAAAAATCCCGGCTTTAAAGCAGGAGATTAACCGCCAGGAAGCGCAATTGATAAAAATTCAAAGCGCCGGTCAAAGAATCTTAAAAGAAGAAGTCCAGGAGGAAGATATCGCCAAAGTGGTTTCCCGTTGGACCGGGATTCCTGTGGCCAAAATGCTGGAATCGGAAATAAAAAAATTAGCCAAAGCCGAAGAAGTTTTAGCTAAACGAGTGGTCGGCCAAGATGACGCCATCAAATCAGTGGCCAACGCCATCAGGCGTTCGCGGGCCGGCATTAACGAAGAAAAAAAACCGATTGGCTCCTTTTTGTTCGTCGGCCCGACCGGCGTGGGCAAAACCGAGCTAGCCAAGGCTTTGGCCGAATTTATGTTTAACGATGAAAGCGCCCTGATCAGGCTGGACATGAGCGAATTCATGGAAAAGCATTCGGTGGCGAAAATTATCGGTTCTCCCCCGGGCTACGTCGGCCATGACGAGGGCGGGCAATTAACGGATAAAATCAGGCGGCGACCGTACAGCGTAGTCTTATTCGATGAAATCGAAAAAGCCCATCCGGAAATTTTTAACATCTTGCTCCAGATATTGGACGACGGCCGCTTAACCGATTCTAAAGGACGGGTGGTCAACTTTAAAAATGCCATTATCATCATGACGTCAAATCTGGGCAATGAAATTATTAAAGAATATTCCATCGGTTTTGCCGATACCAGCGACGAGGTAAAAACGGCCGATTTGCGCGTTAACGAAATGAAAGAAAAAATTGATCAGATTCTTAAAGACCATTTTAAATTGGAGTTTTTAAACCGCATTGATGAAATCGTTATTTTCAAGAGCTTGAATAAAGAAGTTTTATCCAAGATCGTGGATCTGGAATTGGCTAAAGTTGAAAAAAGATTAAAAAATAAAGTGATCAATTTAAAAATTGCCGTTAAGGTAAAGAAAATGCTGATGGAAAAGGGTTATGATACCACCTACGGCGCCCGCCCGCTAAAGCGGATTATCCAAAATATGATTCTAGATGAGCTGGCCATGGAAATCATTGAAGGCAAAATTAAGGCGGGCGACAAAGTAGAAATTGACCTGAATCTAAAAGATAAAATCTTAATGACGGTCAAATAAAGACGCCTTATAGAATAATCGCCAGATTGATAAAAACCACGGAGAAAGCGCCGGGGTTTTTATTTTTAATTTTTTAGCTAATTTTAAACAGCCTAACGTATAATTTGCTCCTCTTGGCTTCGTATACTATAATATAGGCATGATATACAGATACTTATTATCCATGTTTTTTTGTTTTGCGATAACGCTTTTTTTCGCTTACCAAGCAAGAGCCGATAGCTTTGACCCTAATAATATCATCAGCGACTCAGAAATCATTGATAACAGCGCCATGGATTTAGCCGATATCCAAAAATTTTTAGAAACTAAAGGCAGCTTCCTGGCTGGTTACTCGTGTCTGGACGCGTACGGCGTTATCAGGCGAGCGTCGGAAATCATCTATAACGCGGCGGTTAAAAATTATAATTGCGATCAGGCGCAAAATTTAGGCGCTAACCCGACTGATCAGGAAAAAAGCCTTAAATGCCGAAAAATTTCTATCAACCCAAAATTTCTTTTAGTCCTGCTCCAAAAAGAGCAAAGTTTGATAGAAGAATCATCTCCCAGCCAGAAAAACCTTGATTGGGCCACGGGCTATGGCTGTCCGGATTCCGGCGGCTGCAACCCGCGCTGGCAGGGTTTCGGCAAACAAGTAAATTCAGCGGCCTTGCAGTTTGCGGATTATCTGGATAGACCGACGTTTTACACTTATAAAACCGGACAGACTTATGTTTTTACCAATCCCTACGGCACAATTAATCAAAACCCCGTTACCGTGACGCCGGCTAATCAGGCCACGGCCGCGCTTTATAATTATACGCCTCATGTTTATAACGGAAATTATAATTTTTATAAAATTTGGCGGCGCTATTTTACTAGAGTCTATCCTGACGGCTCGCTCTTGCAGGTTGACGGCGAGCCTGGAGTTTGGCTCATTCAGGCTGGCGTGAAACGCCCGTTCGTTTCCCGAGGCGCTTTGCTGTCGCGTTTTGACCCTAAAAAAATCATTAAAGTGAATAAATCGGACCTGGATTCTTACCCGATCGGCGCCCGGATAAAATTTCCCCAATATTCCCTAATCCGCTCCCCCCGCGGCACTATTTTCTTGCTGGTTGACGATAAAAAACGAGGTCTTGACACCATGGCTTCTTTCCGCAAAATGGGTTTTAATCCGGAAGAAGTGATGAACGCCAGCTGGGAAGACATAAATGCCTACGCCGACGGCGCGACCTTAACGGCCACTTCCACCTATCCGACCGGCGCCCTGCTCCAGGACGCGAAGACCGGCGGCGTTTATTACGTGTTTGCCGGCGCCAAAGCGCCGCTCGTAGATAGAATCTTCTTACAGACCAAGTTTAAAAATAAAAAGATTATTAAAGTTAAGTCCGCCGAGCTTGAACAATACCAGACTGTCGGACCGGTTTTGTTCAACGACGGCGAGCTGTTAAAACCCCCTGATTCTCCTTATGCTTATGTGATATCTGGCGGCAAAAAATTATTGATTGCTTCGGATAAGGTATTTCAAAACTTAGGTTATAAGATGGAAAACATAATTATTGTGCCTTCAAAAGTCTTGTATTTGTATGACGCCGGCGCGCCCATCACGGAAGCAGTAATATTTGACAATAAATAATAAATGTAAAGTTAAAATCTCAAAATGAAAAATAAAATAACTTAATAACCAAGATACAAGATACAATAACCAAACAAATTAAAATTTCCAAATTACCAATTTAGGACTTACGCGTTTGCGCAAAAATATATAAAAAATTAGGGTTTAATACTTAAAAATGGTTGGTAATTTTTTGGCCAAATCAAAAATTTATC
>MFFY01000055.1 GCA_001778055.1 Candidatus Falkowbacteria bacterium RIFCSPLOWO2_12_FULL_45_13 | reverse complement strand
ATTTTTACTTTGAATTGTTTCGCTCGCCCCGCCCCTCTTTGAGGGACGGGGCTCGCTTGAGAAAAATTTTCTTTTTACAAAATCTTTATTTTTCAAAATATTAGATGGCGTGTGTCATACTCTTGCTTTTTTCCTTGTTTTTCTGTAATGTGCGTCTAGAGGAGGAGTCAAGCTGGCGCTTGACTCAATTTATACCTCGAAAACAGGAAAGGAGGATTGTCATGATCAGTAATGCTACTTTGGACCGGCTGGTTCTTGAAGTTTTGAGGGCCGATGTATTGGAACTCAGAGATGTCCCGAAAAGGGTAACCAACGAAGAAGTGGCGAACTTGCCTCTCAACATGCAGCCGTTTCTTTACGACGCCTCGGGCAACTGGGGACCTGGTTATCTCATGATTAAGGGTCTGGTCGGCAATAAGCCGCTGATCAGATGCCTCGGCCGCTATTTGGCGCTTGAAATCGCCGAGAAATGGCCAACCGGAATCGACTTCGTTGCTGGCAACGTTACTGGCGGTATGATCCTTGGGTGGTTGATTAGCGAAGAATTGGAAGTCCTTCTCGGCAAGCGAACCCCATTCGTTTACATCCGTGAACTTCGGAAGACCGGCGGCCAGAAGGAACTCATCACTGGCTATCAGAAGAATCGGGAAATCCCTCCCGGCTCCAGCGGTTTGGACATGGAGGAACTGGTCAATTTCGCCCAGACCATTGCCAACGGCGCGGTTTGCCTTCGCGAAGCGGGCTTCGTCTGCACGAAGGGTGCTTGCATCCTTTACTATGACAACCCTGTCGCGAATAAGGATTTGGCCAACGCCGGAATCGAGATGGTTTCGTTGCTTACCCTTCCAAGGGTTATCAAAGTGGCCGATCAATTCGGCACGCACCCCAAGGAACTCTTGGCCGATTACCGCGAGTTCCTGAAAAATCCGCTGCAATGGCAGGCCGATCGCGGTCTGGCACATATAGAGAAGGGAGGCACGAAATGAAAAGTCCGCTGCTTTTCGTGGCCCTCGACGATCTCGGCAACAAGGGACGAGAAACCCTGGAGGCGGTTCGAGAGTTGGATCAAGTGCCCGGCAACTTCGGCTACAAGATCAATCTTGACTGTCTGATGGCCGAAGGCGTCCGCGCGACCACCCGCAAACTACCGGCCTCGCGTCCGATTTTTGCCGATGCCAAAACATGGAATGGCAAACGGACAGTCACCGACCTCGCCAAGATGCTGGTTGATGCCGGCGTAGACTATTTCAATGTCTGGGTTCAGGCGGACGATCAGCTCGCTGGCGCGGTCAAAGCTACCGAGGGTTCTAAGACCAAGATTCTCGGAGTTACCGTGCTCACTCATTACAGCGACGATTGGTGCAGGATGTATTTCCGCCGCTCGCTTGAGGAGACGGTTGTATTCCTCGTCCAGCGAGCAATGGATCTCGGCTTGCACGGAGTCGTTTTGCCGGGAACTTGCTTGCCAGCGGTCAAGGACAGCGATCGGATCAAGACCGTGCCCGGAATCCGTATGGAGGATTTCAAGGACGATAGGCACAAACAAGATGTCACTCCGGAGTTCGCCACTCAAAACGGGGCGGACATAGTCGTGTGCGGAAGCCCGATCATGAAGGTTCCCGACAAGGCGAACGCGCTTCGCCAGGTTCTTTCGCGATTGATTTGAACAACAAGAGGTCCAGCGGCACCTCGTCATAACAAGACAAAGCCGCTTTTTTCTTTTGCAACAATTACCGCTAAATCAGAAAAATTTCTGTTGAAAAATTTTCTGAAATGAGTTATGATTAACTCATAGTTTTTAATTGTCAAAGTTCGCCACGAAATTTTTTCGGAAAGCGAGGGCGGGGCGGAAATTTCCTTCCCCTTCAACCCCCTTCCTTCCCGCCCCGCCCGACTTGTCCGCCAAAGTTTCAACGGCGGCGGAGCGGTTTGGGATTTTGCGAAATACCTGCGGCGTTTCGCTCAAAAAAGGTTCGCGCATTTTCAATTATAGTCCACTGCAAAATGCCCCCGCTCCATCACTGTGGGTGCATTTTTTATTCCCACGTTTTTTATTCCCTTGTAAAATAATAATTTAAATAGTATAATATGGCCATAACGGCTACTCTTAAAAAATAATAAAACTATGGTTAATCTCTTTAAAAAATTATCCGGCCTAAGCGACAAAAAAAATCAACCGGCTGAAGTTGAAGCGCCAAAAATAGAAGCCGGGATTGATGAGCCGGCCGAACAGGAATGGCTGGGCAGCGATTATGATGAAGGCCAGCTGTCCATTGATGTCTATCAGACGCCGGATAAACTGGTGGTTAAATCCACCATCGCCGGGGTCAAGCCGGCCGATATTGACATCTCCATCAATAATGACATGCTGACCATCCGCGGCAAGCGCTTTTCCCAGGAAGAAATCAGGGAAGAAAGTTACTTGATTAAAGAATGCTACTGGGGCGGCTTTTCCCGCTCGGTGATACTGCCGGTTGAGGTGGACGCGGAAAAAGTTGAAGCAGCCCTGGATAACGGCGTTTTAACAGTGGTTCTGCCCAAAGCCAAAAGCGCCAAACAAATTTCCATTAAAGTCAAGGAAAAATAATGAATATTAACTGATTCGTTATTGATAGCCCATACCTCCCCCACGAATCTACAAATCAGCTACAAATAATACAAATTTTATTCGCGAGATTCGTAGCTGATTTGTAGATTCGTGGGGTAATAAAAAGTTATCTATTATGTTAATTAAACTAACCATCGACCGCCTTGAAGGAAATAAGGCCGTCCTGATAACTCAAGACGGCCAGGCGGTTGTTTGGCCGAAAAATAAACTGCCCGCCGGCCTGCGCGAAGGTTCGGCTCTAAGTTTTAATATCGCGGAAGAATCGGAGCGGGAGCTAAAAGACAAGCAAACCGCCAAAGATATTATTAATGAAATCATTAACCAGCCCTAAAATGCCTGACCCTATAACCGGCAAAACAACTGACAGAAAGCCGCGGTGGTTGCTCATGCTAGCAATCATTTTTTTTGTCCTATTGGGCGTGGCCGGAGCCGGCTTGATAATTTTTGACAATGCCTTTAAGCATAGAATCTACGCCAATATTTATATCGGTAATTTAAATCTGGGCGGCAAGTCGGCTGAAGAAGCCAGCCGTCTTTTAAATCAAAAAATCGATAAAATCAACCAACGCGGCATAATTTTTTCATATAAAAACCAGCGCGCCGCCATTACTCCGGTTATTTCTTCCGCCGATGGCGATCTGGCATATCAAATTATCAGCTTTAACGCCGACCAAGCCGTGGCCGCGGCCTTAAACTACGGCCGAAGCGGCAATGTTTTCGCCGATATAAAAAATAAACTGCTGGCGCTCATAGCCAAAAAACAATTGTCTATATCCGTCTTAGTCAACCAGGAAGCAATCATAAAAATACTAAAAAATAATTTTACCCAAGGCTACGAACCGGCTCGGGACGCCAGTCTGGTCATAAAAAAGGTCCGGCCGGCCGGCGTTTTCGAATTTTCGGTCGCCAAAGAAAAACTCGGTAAAGCCATTGACTACGAAGACGCGATCGGCCGGCTCTTGGCCAACTTATCAAAGCTTGATCCGGCCGAAATCAGGCTCTTCACCGTCACGGAGTATCCGAAAATTTTAACCCAGGACGCTTTAAATATTGAAACTAAGGCCGAAGCGCTTTTAAGCCAGGCTCCCCTAACCTTAAGCTATAGCCATGACAAATGGATTATTGATCAGGATCAATTAGCCGGATTCCTGGCCTTAAAGCCAAGTAACGCCGCCCAGGATAAAATAAATGTGGGGCTGGATGATAACAAATTTAAAGACTATCTGGCAAAAGAAATCGCCCCGGCCATAGATAAAAAACCCATTGAGGCTAAATTTGCCATCAGCGACGGCAAAGTAACTGAATTTCAAAGTAGCCAAGACGGCCAAACGCTCAACCTGGAAGCAAGCATTACAAAAATAGAGAATGAAATGGCGGCCACCAGCTCCATCGGACTAGTGGTCGAACCGCGGCCCTCCTTGATTACAACCGGCAATATAAATAATTTCGGCATTAAAGAAACAGTCGGCGTCGGCCGGTCGGATTTCACCGGCTCGCCCCCTAACCGGCGCCATAATATTAAAATCGGCGGCGCCGCGATTAACGGCCTGCTAATAAAGCCCGGCGAAGAATTTTCTCTTTTAAAAGCTTTGGGAGAGGTGTCGGCCAAAACCGGTTATTTGCCCGAGTTGGTTATAAAAGAAAATAAAACCATACCCGAATACGGCGGCGGCCTCTGCCAGGTCGGCACCACCATGTTTCGAGCGGCACTGGAAAGCGGCCTGCCCATCACCATGCGCCGCAACCATTCTTACCGAGTCCAATACTATGAACCGGCCGGCACGGACGCCACGATTTACGACCCCTGGCCTGATTTCCGCTTTATAAACGACATGCCGACCTATATTTTAATCCAGACAAAAATCGCCACCAATACTTTGGCGTTTGAATTTTGGGGTGAGCGAGATGGCCGTTTGGCCGAAAAAACCAAGCCGACAATCTACAATATTGTAAAGTCCGAACCCACTAAAATAATAGAAACTCTGGATTTAAAACCGGGTGAAACCAAATGCACCGAACGCGCCCACAACGGCGCTGACGCTTATTTTGATTACAAGGTTACCTATCCGGACGGGCAAATTAAAGAAAAAAGATTTTCCTCGCATTACGTTCCCTGGCGGGAGGTCTGCCTCTTAGGCGTGGAAAAATTATCCTCTTCACCGGGTACCGCCGCTTCAATAGACTCCGGGCAGGCGACTTCCACGCCACTCGTCTCAACTAATTAAAAACCGCCCACCGGTAGTCAGGTGGCGGGTTGCCGAAGGCACTATTCGCATGTGCCCTCCAGCTCCAGTTTATTAAACTGGGACTGGATAGCGGGGTCCGCGAAGCCTGCCTGCCGGCAGGCAGGCGATAACATAAAAAAGACCAGCTTAAGCGGGCAGGCAAGAAAATTTCTGCGAGGCTAAACCCAGTTAAAAACCGCGTCGAGCCTTGACAAGAAAATCCCCATGCTTGTCGTGCCTGGCCCGCTTAAATTGGTCTTATCAATATTAAATTTTAAGTTAACAATATAGTTTAGCACAGCTAAATATTCTTGTCAAGTGCGTATTGTTCCGACAAGATTCAAACCCTATTCTAACCGCCCCGCAGGCATAAATCCAACCCCGGCTACGCGGCCATAAATTCGTTTAATTTAAACAATTAATTTAGCCCTGGAAATAGCCAATAAAAAAATCCGCATCAGGCAAACCCGATGCGGAGGCGTAAGAGACGAACTTAACCCCACTCGATGGTGGTAGGTGGTTTACATGAGATACGGTAAGCTACGCCTCCGACTTCTCTGATTTCATTGGTAATCCTCCTGGAAACCAAATCAAGAAAGTCGTCCGGTAGCCTGGCCCAGCGCGCGGTAAAACCGTTGACGCTCCAAACCGCCCAAAGAGCAATCACGTAGCCGCTGGCCGCATCATCGCCCTTAGTGCAAGTAGTAACCGAATTGGTCACCACCGCGCCGGCCTGCCAAACCGAGTCATAAAGTTGCCATTTTCTTAATTCCTCTATGAAGATGCTATCCGCCTGCCTGGCGATTTTCAGTTTGACCGAGTCAACCGCCCCCTCAATCCTAACCGCCTGGCCAGGGCCGGGGAAGGGATGACGAATTAACAGTTCTTCTGGCACGCCGATTTCTCGGCCGATGTTCCTGCCTGCGTCTTTAACGCAGTCATCCAATGGGGTGATCTCAGGCAGGCTAAACCCCAAATCCACGTTATGGTGAATTTTTATCTGGGCCTTTTTTGCTCCGCTGGTATAGCCGCCGCCGCTTTCGGAAATATCCGTGTACAGCGTGCCTTGAGCGATGAAAGAAGCGCCGTATTGTTTAGCCGCGGCTTCCAAAACGCGTTTGTAAACCCGGCGTACAGCTAGCCTTTTTCCCCTCATAAATTTCTTGGCAAAAAGCCAGTTGCCCAGGCGTTCGCCCAAAATTGCCTTAATCCACCTCGGACAACCCAAGGCGGCCAGGAACTGCTCCGTGGCATCGATTATTTTCAGGGTCAACCAATCCTGATTGCCGAAATGCTTTAAGACATAGGCTTCGTCGTCCGGCCGATCAATGCCTCGGATGTAAACCGCGCGCAACTGTTCTTTCCGTCCCTTTAACGCTTCCTTTAAAAGATAGGCGACAGTGGACGAGTCCGACCCGCCGGATAGGGCCAAGAGCATTTTCTGGCCACCAATTTGTTGGCGTAATTCCTTGATTTTTCTTTTTGCCGCGTTTTCGGCCGGATAGCGGTCTTTGGCGCCGCAAATCTTAAAACAGAAATTGTCAAAAATCTGCGGCCCATACTCGGTTTCTGGCACCACCTCGGGATGAAACTGCACGCCCCAAAGATGTTCGAATCTTCCGGCCGCTACCGGCGCGTTTTCAGTTCGGCCAAGTATGGTGATTCGCCAGTCGCTTTCAATAATATCGCCGTGGCTTTCCAACACCGGCATTTCTTCAGGGCAACCTGCAAATAAGCCGTTAGACAAACTGTCAAGACCGGCTGAACGAAAAAACGGATGAGTTCCAAACTCTGCTTTCTTTCCTCGGCCGACTCGCGCGCCAATATGCTTGGCCCAAAGCTGGAAGCCCAAACAGATGCCCAATACCGGGATTCCCAGATTAAAAATTCTCCCGCCAAATGGCGGGGGTTTCTCGTAAACCGAAACCGGACCGCCGGAAAGAATTATCCCTTTAGGATTAACCTCTTTAACATCCTCGGCTGTTACGCTGGCCGGATCAGAAACCAAGCAAAAGACTCCCAGTCGATCCATTGCCTGTTTGATTAAGTGATCAAACTGACTGCCCAAAGAAAAAAACAAAAACACCTCTTGAGTCTGACGGATTTTCATCTCTTCCGCTATTTCCCTTATGGCTCCCGCAGTCGCTCCTTTAAAGGTATAGAGCATCTTGCCCTCCTTTCGTTGGTTGAGTTTTTTTGTTGAAGGTACGTTTTAACAAGTACCTAAATAGACTAATCCAATCCGCGCCGATTGTCAAAAATCGGCGAAAATAAAAATGCCGCCTCTGTTTCCTTTCTTTGGAAGTTGACGCGGGACATTGAGCTATACCTTAAACGATTAGAATTAGCGGTCACGCTAGTGTCTTCCGCCGCTATGACTGCGCCGGCCGCCGACACGGCCAATGTCGGCCATATGTCGACGATCGCGACTGACAGTCAGTCCTCCTTCACGAGCTAACTGCCTTTGCGTCTCGGGACTCATGACCGCGAAGCCTCTTCTGCTCTTTTTTCTTGTCTTCATGACTATTCTAACCGGTATACGCTCCGGTTTGCGGCACTTTCGCCATCCGGGTTTTTATTACAACTCGTATGGGAAAAGCACATTTTTGTTGTGTGGCTATCTTATAATACTAGCGGGCATATGTCAAATTCACATCTAATGAATATATGTTATACTATAAATTTGACTTAGACAAATTTAAGTCAGAGATTTTTCCAAATGAGTTCCTGTCCCCCGTCAAAAAAATTTTTTATTGCGGAGTGTATTCAAATAAACTCTTCTGCTGGTTTTTCTTTTTTTCTTGTTGGTCAAAAATCCTGATTTCGCCGTATTGGCCGTCAAAGCCGGGCTTGATTATCAACCGGCCTTGACGCACTCGCTTGATGCCCTCCGCTACGGCCGCGTCCGTCATCTTGCCTAAGTCTTCCGGGCTGATATTTAATAAAATATTAAGTTCATTGCCGCCTTGTTTGATTAAATTACGATATTCGGCTTGCACTTTACCCGATTGCCTTGATTTAATGTCCATGGCCTCGGCGATGATTTTATCCAGCTCCACTAACTTAACAAATCCAGCCTGTCCCAAGGGCGGATTTGAACCTGCCGTTATGTCTGTCGCGGCTCCCCGGTCGGCGATAGTAAGCGCGGGCATGCTCATTGCAACTCGATTTGTTTTACCAAGGCTAGCGGGCTTGCCCGCCGTAGCTCCGCTTTGCGAAGCGAAGGCGGGACGGTCAGCCAATTCATCAACCCGGTTCATCACGCCGATAGTCAGAGACTTTTTGCAAACCGGACAGACGCCTTTATGCTTTTTGGTTTGCTCCGGCGTGAAACTGACGCCGCAAGCCCGGTGGCCGTCATAATGGTACATACCTTCCTCCGGATAAAATTCAATGGTATATTTAACGCCGATATTTTTGCTGTTATCTCCGCTCCCGCCTCTCCTTTTGTCATCCCCGCGAAGGCTCGCCTCGCGCGCCGTTGGCCAGAGCCTTGGCGACGTGCCGCCGGAGCTTTCGGCGTAGCGCGGGCGTGGGTTCATTCCCTTGTATATTTTTTTATTTTTAATAATTTCGTAAATTTCATCGTAACTAATATTTTTCATTTCAAAGACATTGGCTTCGCGCGCGATATTAGGTAGCGAATGCGCGTCCGAGTTGGACAGGATGGTCAATTTGTCCAAAGCAGACAAGCGCCAATTCATTTCCGGGTCGCTGGACAGGCCGGTTTCAATGGCATAAACATTTTTGGCATACTCATGAAAACATTCTTCCATTTTATCAAAACCTGACTTTGAGCCAAAAACAGCGAACCAGGGCGTCCAAATATGCGCCGGATAAATTAAAAATCTTTGATCAATCCCCAGGCATAATTTCATCAAGTCTGGCGCGCTCATGCCTAAAATCGGCCGACCATCGGAACGGATATTAAAATCCTTATCCAAATATTCATTCAGCTCTTCGGCCGCCTCCAGGCTGGGAGCGTGAATTACCAGATGAATCCGCCTGACCTTGCCGCCATCTTTATAGATCAAGGCCACTTCGGTGGACAAAATAAATTTAACTTTATCATCCCGGGCTCTTTTTAGTTTATACAAACCTCCCCCTACCCCCTCCTTCATAAGGAGGGGAACATCACCGTTCTCTCCCTTACTAAGAGGGAGATTAAAAGGGGGTATTTCTTCTAATTTATTTTTTATATCGGAAAACCACTCCGGATAAGTAAAATCTCCGGTGGCGATAATGTCAACGCCCTTGGTCCGACAGACCGCGTCAATATTAGAAAGCGTCAGCTCCGGCGAGCAGGAACGCGAATATTTTGAATGGATATGCAAATCTAAAATTTGCTGCATATTATTAAATGTTACGTCTGGCTTGACCTTATATTGTTATTGCGGGCTCCGACCGCAATCCAGGAGGGAGCGGCACGAACACGTTGTTTCATCCGTCATATTCCTACTGTCTACTCCTGGATGACGGCTCAAGGCCGCCATGACAGAATAAAACGTTTGGCATAAATGATAAGTATATTGTTCTACAATAAAGACCGCGATGCAATTTTTTTATTTAAATTAAACTTTCGGCGATCGCCAGTTCCTCCGGGCTATTTATGCCAATTGCCTCGGCGGCGTCCAAATAAAAAGAATCGATCTGCAAATTTTGTTCAAAGGCCAATTTTACCAAATCGGTCAGATAATATTCGCTCTGGGCGTTGTGGTTATCAATTTTTTTCAAATTTTCCCACAACCACCGGCTTTGAAAACAATACATGGACGGATTGACTTCTTTAATTTTTCTAACCTCCTCCGAGGCGTCGCGAAATTCAATGCTAGCTACAACCTGGCCGCTTTTGTCTCTTTTAATTCTGCCCCAATGATAAAAACACTTTCGCCAGCCGGCAAAATCTTCTAGCTTGACGGTCATCATGGTGATCGCGCCATTATCGCGGGCCGCCACATTTTTAACGGTTTCGGCTTTGATAAACGGATGATCGCCGTAAAAACAAATTATCCGCTCCACCGACTTGTCAATCAAACTTTCAGCGCAAGCCAAAGCGTGCCCCGTGCCAAGCTGTTCGGACTGAATAGCGTAGCGGCAATTATACTTAGACAAGGCTCGGCTGATTACTTTCTGATTGTCCGGCGAAACCACGATAATCGGCTCCGAATCCACGCCTGATTCCAGACAGGGTTTTACCAGGTACTCAATCATGGATTTGCCCTGGAGTTTAACCAGCGCTTTAGGCAACTCGCTCTTCATGCGTCTGCCCTTGCCCGCGGCCAGGATAACGATTTTGTCCATAATTATTAATTTAATTTTTTTTCGATAATTTCCGCGATTTCCGCGACCAGCTTTTTTATCTCCGGCTCATTCCGGCCTTCAACCATTACCCGGCATAAAGGCTCGGTGCCGCTGTAACGGACTAGCACCCGGCCGCCTGATCCTAAGCTAGCCTCCGCTTTTTTTACGGCTTGGCTTATTTCCGGAATTAGACGTAATTCCGGCCTGTTCCTGACCGTAACGCTTAGCAGAGCCTTGGGAGCCAAATTCAATTCGCCGGCGAGTTGAGATAAATCTTTTTTAAAATGATCGAGGGCGGAAAGCAGAAAAAGAGCGCTTAAAATCCCGTCGCCGGTGGTATGGAAATCCGAAAAAATAATATGCCCGGATTCCTCGCCGCCCAAAACCGCTCCTCTGGCTCGCATAGCGTAAAAAACCGCCCGGTCGCCGACGTCAGTAGCCAGATGTTCTAGCTCCAGCGCCTTCAGGGCGTTAATAAAATTAATATTGCTCATTACCGTGCTAACCACACGGTTATTTTTCAATAAGCCTTTGGCCAGAAAAAATCTAGCCAAGATATAAAGTATCTGGTCGCCGGTTAAAGTTTTACCGTCATCCGCCACCGCGATCAGCCGGTCACCGTCCCCATCGAAAGCAAAACCAATCGCGCCCGGCTCTTTTTTCACCGCCGCTTCTAAGTGGGAAGTATATTGCGAGCCGCAATCGGCATTAATATTTCTCCCGTCGGGCTCGGTAAAAATTAAGGTTAAGTCAGCTCCCAAGTCTTCAAAAACGCGCGGCGCCACTCGATGGGTCGCCCCGTTAGCGCAATCTAAAATGATTTTTTTTCTCTGCAGATTATACGCTGGTGGAAAAATATTTTTTAGAAAAAAAACATATTCCCTGGCCAAATTTTCATCCGTCAAAATCTCCCGGCCGCTCAAGCCGTCCACTAAAAAATTTTTCTTAAAAATTAAACCCTCGAACGTTTCTTCCTCTTCATCGGTTAATTTAGTGCCGTCCGACTTAAAAATTTTAAAGCCGTTAAATTCAAAACTGCTGTGGGAGGCGGATATTACTATTCCCACCCGTCCCATTTTTTTAGCTAAAAAGGCCAGGCCGGGCGTCGGAATAACTCCGGCTAAAATCGCCTCTCCGCCCGAAGAATGAATGCCCTGGGCTAAGGCTTTCTCCAGCATCGGACCAGACTCGCGAGTGTCTCTGCCCACGACAATTCTTGGCGCGATCTTTAATCCGCGGCTAAAATCAACTAAGGCCGCGCCAATACGGAAAGCCAGCTCCGAATTTATCCTATCGCCATTGACAGTCCCCCTGATGCCGTCAGTGCCAAATAATTTTTGGTTTAATACTTAAAATTGGTTGGTGAAAACTTTGTTTTCGTTGTAAGATTAGGCGTAGATTAACAACAAATTTAAATCG
>MFFY01000054.1:2638-15387 GCA_001778055.1 Candidatus Falkowbacteria bacterium RIFCSPLOWO2_12_FULL_45_13 | reverse complement strand
ATAATTGTACCATAACACGCTTGCGCGCAAAGGGGGATATCCCCCTTTGAACCCCCTTAATATGTTCCCCGCCGCAAGCGGACGGGGTAAATGACTAATTTACAAATTAACTAACTATCCAAAATATTTGTAGATTTTGACAACATTCGTAGATTTGAATTTATATGAGAAAAATAGAGCGATTGAACGAACAATTAAAAGCCGAACTGGCCAGCCTGATTGTTAAAGAGGCGCCTTTACCGAACGGCCTTATAACCGTGAGCTTTGTTGACTGCTCAACCGATTTGAAGCACGCTAAAATCGGCATTTCGGTTCTGCCGGAAAAATACTGGCCATCGGTTTTAAAAAAAATGAACCGGCTGTCCGGCCACTTCAGCCGAATATTAAGGAGCAAGTTGAGCATCAGGCAAATTCCAAAGTTCAACTGGCTGCTTGACACTACCGAAAGTCAGGCAGCAAAAATTGAGGAGATAATTAAAAAAATAAAGGAAGAGGAGGAAAAAGTTTAAACTTTTTATTGTCATTGCGACAGACAGTCACTTATGGACAATCAATTATTCATCAAAGCCTACAACTTAATAAAAAGCTCCGTCAACATCCTCGTCGTCATTCATGACAATCCCGACGGCGACGCCATCGCTTCAGCCTGCTTAATGGCTGAAGTTTTAAGTTTGATCGATAAAAATTACACTCTTTATTGCCAAAGCCAAACAAATCTCCAATTTGGCTTTTTGCCGCATCTGGAAAAATTCACAACCAGCCTGATAAATTTTAATTTTGGCCTAATCATCGCCCTAGATTGCGGCAGCCTCAAGCGCACCAAGCTGGAGGAGAAAATCGCCAACCGGCTGCCCCATCAGCTGGCGCTGGAAATCGATCATCACCCTAAAATTGAGGGCTATGCCGATTTGGAAATCCGCGACCCGGCCGCGGCCGCCACCACGGAAATATTATATTACTTTCTTAAGGCCAATAAGATAAAAATAAATAAAAATCTGGCCAATTGCGTCTTGACCGGCATCATGACCGACACCAGCAACTTTCTCTACCCCTCAACTTCGCCCCAAACCATCAATATCGCTTCAGAAATGCTCATGAAAGGCGCGCGGCTGCCGCAAATCATGGAAAACACTTGGCGCAACAAAAGCATCGCTTCAATGAAAACTTGGGGCAAAGCCATGTCCAATCTGCAAATTAACAAAACCTACGGTCTGGCTTTTACCGCGCTTTTGGCCGAAGATGTGCCGGCCGACGCGACCGAAGAAGATCTGGAAGGCATGTCCGGATTTTTAAGCAACCTGGACAAAGTTAACGGCTTGATTTTGCTGCGGGAGTTGAAAGACGGAAAAATAAAAGGCAGCCTCCGGACCGCCAAGCCTAATGTCGACGTTTCCCGGCTAGCCCAAATTTTGGGCGGCGGCGGACATCCGCGAGCGGCCGGCTTTACCATCGAAGGCCGTTTGGAGAAAACGGAAAAAGGCTGGAAAGTGATATAATCGACAATTAAAAATCACGAATTAAAATAACCCCTATATGACAGGCTCATTGATAAAAAACATCTTTTGTTATAAAATGAATTCGTAATTGATAATTTTTAATTTTTAATTGAAATTTATGCCCCTAATCCCAACCGTCATAGAAAAATCAGGCCAAATTGAACGAGCCTATGATATTTATTCCAGGCTTTTAAAAGACCGCATCATCTTTTTGGGCGAACCCATAACCGACCATACGGCCAATATCATCATCGCCCAATTTTTATTCCTGGACGCGGAGAACAAGGGCAAAGATATTAAATTTTACATTAACACCCCGGGCGGCTCGGTTACCGCCGGCATGGCGATTTATGACACCATGCAATATGTTAAAAGCGACGTTTCCACCATCTGCGTCGGCCTGGCCGCTTCCATGGGAGCGGTGCTTCTAGCCGCGGGCGCGCCGGGCAAACGCTTTACCCTGCCCAACTCGGAAATTCTGATCCACCAGGTCATGGGCGGTTTTGAAGGCCAGGCGTCGGACATAAAAATCCACTCGGAGCACATCTTAAAAGTCCGGGAAAAGTTAAATAAAATACTGGCCAATCACACCGGCCAGCCCATCACCACTATCGAGAAAGACACTGATCGCGATAACTTCATGAACGCCGACGACGCCAAGAAATACGGCATCGTGGACAAAATAATTGTTAAATAACGTTTTTAAGTTAAATAAACAGCCGTCGCCGCCGGGTGGATGAAAAATCCACCCGATTCTTATTTAAAAAAACAGCCCCAAGATTATATTAGAGCTGTTGTTATTTATGCGATGAGCGGGTGAGCGGAATCGAACCGCCGTCTTCAGATTGGCAACCTGACGTACTAACCATTGTACTACACCCGCATGGTAATTTGCGATTTTAATTTAAATCGTTAATCGAAAATCATAAATCTAAAATAACTACGTGGCTCAGGTGGGAGTCGAACCCACATGCCCATAGGACGCAACATTTTAAGTGTTGTGCGTATACCAGTTCCGCCACTGAGCCAAAAAACATTTACGATTTAAAATTTTCAATTTTCAATTTATTATTTCTGGATGTTTTTTTGGAGGAAACCATGATAGCCACAACCTCATTCGCTTCTTTTAACAAGGGCTCAACTAATTCTTTCTTAATTAAATTGCATTCAATAATAATTTCTAACCAAAAAGCGCTTTCATCCGCCTCTTCTTCAACGACTGATAATTTGGAAATAAAATCTAACATTGACCGGCTCCTGCAAACCGCCCGATAATTGGAAGCTACTGAAGTACTGCATCTAAGCAACTGATTTTTAATAATTCCGCCAATTTCGGTGTTGGGTAAAGCGTTGGCCAACTTAATGATTCTCAGGGCGAATTGTTTTGTTCTATTTTTTTAACTCCTCCTTAGCCATAAATCGTAAATCGAAAATCAGAAATCTAAAATATCCATGGTGGAGATGAGGGGAATTGAACCCCTGTCTAATAAACTTCTTAAAGCCTGTTTACAGATTAGCCCGGTTTGTTGTCTCGTTGCGGCCGTAAAAACCGAACTAAAATCGACCGCGACCAGCTTTAATTTTTTAAGATAACCGGCTAAAGCAACCGACTATCCGAGCCTATAAATTAACACCCGTTACCGGCGTATAGACATAAGCCGAGCGGATGGTTGCGGCTTATTAAGCGGCAACAGGAGCAAAGGTCGGCATTCTCCAAGAGAAGGTCGCTTTGCTTAATAAGTTTTTGACACTTATTTTAGTTACAGCGCGATTTAAGTGGCGGCTGTGATTCACTTCTGAAAGCTGTTAAGAAAATGTTATTATCGATACCTGGCATCCCCGAAATCAATTAGCAATTATCAATTACGAATTAAAAATTAAATTAATTCGTAATTGTTAATTTGTAATTCGTAATTGGCCTTTTGTCAACGTTCTAACCTCTCGGTCCAGCTCTCTTTTCTTGATGACTTCCCGCTTGTCGTACTTTTTTCTGCCCTTGCCCACGCCAAATTCCAGTTTAATAAAACTATGCTTAGTATATATTTTTATCGGGATCAGTGTCAAGCCTTGTTCATCTTTCTTGCCCATTAGGTATCTAATTTCTTTCTTTTTTAAAAGCAGTTTCCTGGCGCGGAGCGGCTCATAACCTGGCCAGTCGCCGGCGAACTTATATAAAGGAATATGAGCGTTAGTCAGGTAGGCTTCGGGCAAATTTTTCCCCCGGCTTTTTTTAAAAGTAACGTAACTGCCCTTCAGACTGACGTGCCCGGTTTTAATCGATTTAACTTCATAACCCAATAATACCAAGCCAGCTTCGTAAATTTCTTGGATGTCATAATCGAAATTGGCTCTTTTATTGACAGCCAGTACGGGCATATTATCCTAAATAATGGTTGCTGGACAAAGATGCTATCTTTGAGCGCATGCGAAATTTCGATATTTGCCAGCCGAAGATATTTATTTTGAGCGCATACAAAATCGTCGCATTTTTTATTAAAATTGCTCAGCTGTTTTAATTAATGATAACGCGGTTTTAATAAAAAATGCCCAGATTTTGTCTTAAGCGAAAAATAAATATCTTCGGCTGGCAAATTCCGCCTTAAGCGAGAAATACCTTCTTCGCCTTTCTAGCGGACAAAAAATTACTTCACTACATTCCATTCTCTCAACTTCTCCATGACTTTTTTGCCGGCCAAATTATTTTCCACGTAGTCATGGTAAGCGTGGCTTGAGGCCCGCTCCCGCACGGTTTGATTATCTTTATATTGCTTAGCGATGTCATCAACTACCTTTTGGATTTCTTCACGGCTAACGGAAATTTTCTCCAGTTTGGCGATTCCCCTGATAATTAAAGAAATTTTGACTCTTTTAACCGCTTCGGGCATGATATCCAATATCATCTGCTCCCGGGTCTTTTTAAGATGCGTTAAATAATCCTCAAGCTTGCCGCCCTGTTTTTTTACCCCATACTCCAATTCCGACATCATCACCTCGGCTTCGTGCTTGATTAGCAGGTCGGGCAAATCGCCGAATTTAGAGGCCCCGATTATTTTATCTAATAGGGCGGCGTCGCTGCGGCGCGCTTCTTCCGACTCTTTTTCCGCGGCCAGACTCTTTTTTATATTGTTTCTTAACTCGTCGGGCGACTTTAAGCCAAAGCCCTTAACGAAGTTATCGTTCACTTCAGGTAGGCGCCGGTCGTATATCTCTTTAATTTTAACCCTGAACTCGGCCAGCTTGCCGGCTAAATTTTTATCATGATGCTTAACAGGATAGGGCAGGCTGAATTCGCGCGAATCATTTTTCATAGCGCCGATGATATGTTTATCAAAACCTGGAATAACGTAATTCTTGCCCATGATGACGCTGGCGCCCTTGCCTTGGCCGCCTTCAACCGGAATCTTATCCAAAAATATTTCTATGTCTAAAATCACCCGCTGGCCGTCTTTCACCTCGCCTTCGGCGATGGTTTCGCTGGCGCGCATTTCCCTTAACTCGGTGATCAACTTTTCTATTTCTTCGTCTTTAACTTCCGCTTTGGCTTGCTTTATTTTTAAATCCCGGTATTTTCCCAATTTAACTTCGGGCAACAGAGTTAAAACTATTTTATATTCTAGCGGGTTATCGGGCGCCAGCTTGGTAATATTAATTTGTGGCTGGCCCACGATCTGTTCACTTACGTTCTCTCTCACCGCCTTGTCCGCGGTTTTATCAATGGCAATATGAGCGGCCTCCTCCAAAATTGTCATCTCGCCGATTTTAGCTTTTAAAATATCATATGGCACTTTGCCCGGACGAAAGCCTTCAATTTTAACGTCGGTGGAAACTTTTTCCGCGCCGCGCAAAGTATACGGCTTGAATTCTTCTGCCGTCATTTCCACGGTCAGCTCAATCTGCGATTTATCTAAATTTTTTTTGGTTATGTTCATATATCATTGTCGTTGTGGGCTTGATCCGCAATCTAGTTATTTTTTATTTTGTCATTCCCGTCTACCTGCCGGCAGGCAGGCCTGCGCGGGAATGACAAAAAAATTTCCTAAGTAGCCGGCTGGGATATGTAATTATTGAGGTGAGGACTGTTTGAATAATGTGCTCGACTGGAGAAAATTATTTTTGTCGCGCATACGAAATTGTAGCGTTTTGGTAATGGCAGGAGGTAACGACTGTCATTACCAAAGCGCCCAGATTTCGTCTAAGCAGAAAAAATAATTTTCTCCAGTCGAGCGGAAAACAAAAAATTACATATGCCGCCCGACTGCGCTATAAATGATTCAATTTAACCTCACCCTGCCCTCTCCTTCGCAAGGAGAGGGTTTATTATATCAATAACCCCACTATCAACAACGCCACAATATTCAATATCTTTATCATCGGGTTAATGGCCGGACCGGCCGTATCTTTATATGGATCGCCCACGGTATCGCCGGTGACGGCCGCCCTATGAGCCTCCGAACCTTTGCCGCCGAAATTGCCGTCTTCAATATATTTCTTGGCATTGTCCCAGGCGCCGCCGCCAGAGGTCATGGAAATGGCCACGAAAATCCCAGTAATAATTGAACCGACCAATAGCCCGCCCAAAGCCTCCGCGCCTAATATAAAACCCACTAAAATCGGCGCGGCTACCGGAATCAAGGCGGGAATAATCATTTCCCCGATAGCGGCCTTGGTGACAATATCCACGGTGCGGCCGTAATCCGGTTTTTCCGTGCCGGCCATAATGCCGGGCTTGGCTTTAAACTGGGCGCGCACTTCTTCCACCACCGCGCCAGCCGCCCGGCCGACCGCTTGCATGGCTAAAGCGCCAAAATAGTAGGGCAGCAAACCGCCGATGAATAAGCCGGCTAAAACCTTGGGATCATTGATCAAAAATTGGAAATTTTCCGGCAGGCTATGAGTGTAATCGGCGAAAAGCACTAAAGCGGCCAAAGCGGCCGAACCGATGGCATAACCCTTGGTTACGGCTTTAGTGGTGTTGCCCACCGCGTCCAAAGGATCGGTGACGGCACGAACTTCGTCGCCCATTTGGGCCATCTCGGCGATGCCGCCAGCGTTATCCGTGATCGGACCGTAAGAGTCAATTGTTACGATGATACCGGCCATGGATAGCATGGCCATGGCCGCGACGGCCACGCCGTAAATGCCGGCCAGAGCGTAAGCGGTTAAAATCGCAGCCACGATCACCATGACCGGCCAGGCCGTTGATTTCATGGATACGGCTAGCCCAGCGATTACATTGGTACCGTGGCCGGTTTTTGAAGCTTCGGCGATTGACTTGACCGGCGCGTAGCTTTTGGACGTATAATACTCGGTGATGATCACCATGGCCGCGGTTACCAATAAACCGACCAGCGAGGCTAAATATAAATTCATGACGCTAAAGCTGCCGTTGCCTGACATCAGCCGGCTGGTCACCGGGTAAAAAGCCGCGGTAGCTAAAACTCCGCTAACGATCAAACCCTTGTACAAAGCGCCCATGATATTTTCGCTATAGCCTAGTTTAATAAAGAAACTGCCGACGATGGAGGCGATAATTGAAACCGCGCCTAAAGCCAGCGGATAAAGCACGGCGTTGCCGAAGCCGACGAAAAGCAGCGAACCTAATATCATGGTGGCGATACAGGTTACCACGTAAGTTTCAAAAAGATCCGCGGCCATACCAGCGCAGTCACCCACGTTGTCGCCCACGTTATCAGCGATCACGGCCGGATTTCTGGGATCGTCCTCCGGAATACCGGCCTCAACTTTGCCCACCAAGTCCGCGCCCACGTCCGCGGCTTTGGTAAAAATACCGCCGCCCAAACGGGCGAAAATAGAAATTAGAGAACCGCCGAAACCCAGACCGATTAAAGCCTGAATATCTTTACTGATAAAATAAAAGCTGGCTGTACCAAGCAAAGCCAAACCAACTACCAACATGCCGGTAACATTGCCGCCCTGAACCGCCACCCTCAAAGCGCTGGCCAAACCGCGCCTGGCCGCTTCGGCCGTTCTAACATTAGCGCGCACGGCAATATTCATGCCGATATAGCCGGTTAAGGCTGATAAAAAAGCGCCGAGCAAAAAAGCCATGGCCGTATTCCAGCCTAATTTAGGCGCAAAGCCGATGATTAAAAAAAGCACAGCCGCCACTACCGCGATGGTGCCGTACTGGCGGTTTAAATAAGCCTTAGCCCCCTCCTGAATCGCTTTGGCGATGGAGAGCATTTTTTCGTTGCCGGCCGGCAGGCGTAAGACCAGTTTGATTAAAATTGCGCCGTAAATGATGGCCAGAACGGCGCTGCCCAGAATAAGAAGCGTGGTTTGAGACATAGAGTTTTGTTAATTATAAATATTTTCTATCCGGCATCGGCCGGACTTTAATATTTTAACTAAACACGAAAAAAATTTTCAATTTTCAATTAAAAATTATGGCATTGAAAATTGATTGTCAGCCCAAGGCTGATCCGTCTTGGGCGGAATAATTCGAAAATTGAAAATTTTATCCTGTTTTCTCTTTTTTCTTGCTCTTTTTCTCCTTTTTCGGTTTCTCCGCTGCTGGTTCAGTTTTAACTTCTGCCGGCCTGTCCGTCGAAGCAGGAGCGAAGGCGTTGGCAGGCACGACTTCAGTTTCTATTTTTTCATTTTTTTTAGCTTCCGCTTCCGGCGCCGGCTTTTCTATGTTAATTTTCGCTGCCGCCTCTTCCGCTTTATTCTCGTTCCGCTTGCCGCCGTCTGCCGTCTGCTTACTTTCTTTCTCCGCCTTTTCGCCCACGATATCCAATTTCCAGCCGGTCAGCATGGCGGCCAGCCTGACGTTTTGTCCTTCGCGGCCGATGGCTAGAGACAATTGATCTTCAACCACTTTGACCACGGCCCGCTTCTCCGCCTGATTTAGCTCGACGGTTAATACCCGGGCCGGTGCCAAAGCGTGAGCTATAAACTTGGCGATGTCTTCATCGTATTCAATAATATCAATCTTTTCTCCGCCCAGCTCGGAAATGATGGTTTGAATTCTCGAACCCCTTTGCCCGACGCAGGAACCGATCGGATCGACGTTCTCGCCCGTTGCGGCCACTGCCACCTTGGAACGATTACCGGCTTCGCGCGCCACGGCTTTTATTTCCACCAGGCCATTGGAAATTTCCGGAATTTCCAAATAAAAAACTTTTCTTAATATCTCTTCCGAGGTTCTGGACAAAAGAATTTCCGGGCCCCGGGGAGTTACGCCAACGTATTTTACGTAGACTTTTAGCCGATCGCCCAAACGGTAGCGCTCGCCCATAATCTGCTCCTCGGCCGGCAGAACGCCGACCGCCTTGCCTAAATCAACCAAAACTATCCTGCCCTCGCGGCGCTGAACCACGCCGGCCACCACTTCATGCTCTTTATTTTTAAATTCAGAAAAAATCATCTCCCGCTCGGCCTCCCTTAATTTCTGGATGATCACCTGCTTGGCGGTTTGCGCGGCCATGCGACCATAGCCGGACGGCACCGGCAGCTTAGTTTTTATAATATCGCCGACTTTAGCGGTCTTTTTTATCAGTTTGGCGTCTTTAATCTGCAATTCGGTTTTAGGATTAAATTTTCTGACCTCCTCTTCTTGCCCTGCTTCAAAAGCAGCGGCGGGGGAGACTCGGTGTCCCCCCTTACGAAGGAGGGGCGAAGGGGAGGTTTCCAACGGAGTCAAATTTGTATTTTCCGCCTTCTTCTCGCCGCCTTCTTCCTTTTCTTTTTCAGCCTCTGCTTTAGAACTTATCGCCGCATCAGCTTCTTTTTTCTTCTCTTTCTTACTTCTAACTTCTCCGCCCAAGGCGGATAACTTCTTTCTTTCAACTCCAGCAACAACGTCGCTTTCCGCTTTTTTTACTTCATCGTCCCCTGATTTTTTTTCTTCCTTTGTCTCTGCTTCACTTTTAACTTTTAACTTTTCACTTTCAACTATTTCCTCTTCCGGCATGTCATCCACCACGGTTTTAACGTCAAAAACCTTGGATTTAGCGGTTTCCGGGTCAAATTCAACTTTTATATTCTGGTTTTTTTCGCCGAAATCCTTGCGGTAAGCCGCGGCCAAAGCCGATTCAATGGTCTCCAAAACCGCCTTATAGCTTAAATTTTTTTCTTCGCAAATTTGCTTAATGGCGTTGGTGATATCAGACATATATTCTTAATTATTTTATTAATTTTAGGGTCTTATTATTTTAACACATTATCATCTGGCTAATCAACTAATTTTACAACAAATACAACGAATAATATTCATGATATTTGTTGTAAAATTCGTTGATTCGTAGAGTAAACGAAAAGGCTAGTTTGAAATTAATCAACTAGCCTTAGTGTTTATATAGTAGCACTGCTTGAAATACAAGTCAACAGAACTCAAGCCCTCCCTATAAAGGAAGAATGAAGAAGGTTAAGTCTTGCGTTTCCCCCTTGAGCAACCCCCCCCCTTATTAAGGGGGGTTGGGAGGATTATTCCATTTTTCTATCTGGTCGCGCCCCAATAAACCATGGCTTGCGTCATGTCCCGGGCCTTAGTAATTTTAAACATGCCGCTAAAAAAGGGTTAAGCAATTTTTATTTTTTCAGAGGATCATGCCCATTAGCCACTTCTACGCCATCTGAATAGCCATCGCCGTCCGTATCTTTTTTCTTTGGATCCGTGCCCAATTCTCTTTCTCTGTCGTCTGTTAATAAATCCCCATCGCTGTCAACCCCTCGGCTGGCGCCAGAATAAGTAATGGCCTGCGTGGTATTCCAGTCTCTGGTAGAACTTGGGACATGCCCGTAAATGACCTTAAAAATCTGAATGCCTTGTTTTTCCGAATTTAGATTCCGGTTTTCCGCCTTTTGCCTAAGCCCATAAGCCATAACCGTAACCGCGGCATTATCGTTGGCGTTATTCATGTCGGCTATTCTCTTATAGATTTTCTGAAATTGCGCTTTGGCCTTTTCTTCAGCGTCCTTGTTGGTAATGCTGGGCCAGCGGCCATTGGCGATTTTAATGGCGTCAGCCAATTCGGCCTCGGTTTCCGGCAGTTTGTCAAAGGCCGCTTTATATGAATTTATCACCGCCGCTCTTTCACCGGCGCCTAATTTTACTGTATTGGCGTCCACGCCGTAAGTGATGAAATTATTCAAGGCCTCCTGGGTTCTTTGCGATAAAGCGCTAACGTCTTTCAATAACGAACTTAAATATTTGATTTGAGTCTGCTGCTCTTTGATAAGACTGCGGAGCTGGTTGAGCTCGGCCAAAATAAAACCAAAATTGCCGTAAGACAATAGTTTTGATTTCTCGTTTATGTCTGAAATCTGTTGAGACGATCCGCCGCCGGCAGATGACGTGGGCGTGGTCGGAGACGGGCAATTAAATATGGCGTATTCGCTTTGTCCGTCCATAACCGTATAAGCGTAGCCGCCACAAGAACTTTTCCAGGTTATTTTGTCCCCATATGTTCCTTTCATGTCCACCACGCAGGTTTCCGCGCCACCACAGCCACGGCCGTAATAGGGGTTAGAGTTGTCGATGGCGGTATAACACTTTTGTTCAGAAACAGAGCCTTTAAAAACGCATTTCACTTGTTCCTGAACGACGGCTGATGCTGTGGCCGGGGTTGTTGTGGCCAAGGGCCGATAGTCTGACGCCATGATTTTAGCCGTTGCGCTTATCCCGTCGGTAAATTCAGCTATCAGCCTGCCGCCAGTGAATTGCCCGGACTCGGGCTGGCCGTAAAGAGTAAAGGTTTGCGTGGTGCCCGCTCCGTAAGCGCCGAGCTCTTGGTCATAGGCGGTATTTAGCTGATTTTGTTTTTCCGAGATAACCACCAGCGGATACGGATGTTCTTCATAGCCATATAAATCAGTGCCGTCTTTAAGATAGCGAGCGTAGCCGGTAGACCAGACTTCCCCGTGAGTATTATGAATTATGGTCAGGCGGCTAATAATTTTCCGGCTAGGCAAAGTTAAGGTGGCGGACCAATTCCAATCGGCCGGATTTTTGTTGATGTTGCCTGCGCCCGGGCCAAAATTCCCCCACACTCCCGCCCGGTCGGTGAAGGTGTTTTGAAGGGAGGCGGTGATGGAGGGTTGGGTGGAAGGCGCGGCGATGGTGAAGGAAGAATCGCTGGAGTCGCAGGTGTTGGTGCCGGGCGCGCAAATTTTAACCGTGTAGTTGCCCGTTGGCGCCGAGCCGCCAACCACGCTGCCAACGTTCCAGGTATAGGTCGGGCCTGACACGCTGTTGGCGATGACAAACGGAGCAATCGCAGTACATGCCTGACCAGAAGGACAATACAGAACCAGAGAGATGTTATATATAATCGGCTGCTCGGGGATACTAACCAAATTACTATTCCACTTGATTGTCTGTGTCGTGCCTTTCTGCCACGTTTCTCCGCCGTTGGGCGAGAGAACGGTAATGGGGGGTACTGTTGAGCCAACCTGAACCGAAATGGATGACTGCGCGGTGAGGCCTTTGTCGTCGGTCACGGTAAATTTCACATTGTATCTTCCGGCGGTCGCATAGCTGTGCGTAAAGGTGGAAGGTTGCTGAACGAACGGAGAAGCCGCTGTGTCGTTAGTGATGAATACGCGCGGCACGCCGTCTCCCCAATCAACGCTGTAACTAAGCGCGCCGTTTTCCGGATCGCGCGCTTTAATTGTCCATGTCCCCGTTTCGCCCACCTTCAAACTGGTCGGGCCGGAGACGCCGTCAACGACAGGCGGGAGGTTAGTTGAATCCGCAGATACTATCTTGAAATACGAATCGCTGGCGTCCATAACCAGAACGCCGTTGAAATAGGACTTAATTTCAAGCGTGTACGTGCCGATAGGAATTGAAGACGGAATAGTAATGATTTCCTGGCCGTCATTGGCTATATTGTGGACAAGATTGTATTCCTGGCCGTTCGGATATGCCCGCAATCTGATAACATCAAATGTGTGTGAAGCCGGCACATTTGCCGTTTTCCAGTTTATCGTCATTGCGGCGCCGGTTCTAAAGTATTCTCCCCCATTCGGACTAAGGACGGTGATGGAGGGTTGGGCCGTCGCGGCGATGGTGAAGAAAGAGTCACTCCGATCGTTGGTCGTAGACCCCCATCCAATCCGCGCTCGGTAAGTTGACGCAGGAGGAATCCGATTTGAAACTGTCCAAGAATAAGAGCCGGGCAAAGCGGGAATGCCGGCGGCGACAGAGTAGAAGTAACCTTTGCCATCATCTACTTGAATAGATACTTTATCAAGACCATTAGAAGTCCATCGGAATTCATATGTTTG
>MFFY01000054.1:0-2619 GCA_001778055.1 Candidatus Falkowbacteria bacterium RIFCSPLOWO2_12_FULL_45_13 | reverse complement strand
CCGGCACATTTGCCGTTTTCCAGTTTATCGTCATTGCGGCGCCGGTTCTAAAGTATTCTCCCCCATTCGGACTAAGGACGGTGATGGAGGGTTGGGGTGTATCGTTAACTCTAACATCCGTGCCTCCTGACCGCGCGGTATCACCCCGGCTATTGAATGCTTTTGCTTCAAAACTGTAGCCGCCTACGACAAGATTCTGCGCGTGATATTCATACGGCGCAGTAGTGTCTTCGCTTACCTTCGCGCCGTTCTGATAAAACTCTACTTTTGTTACCGAGCCGAGAGTGTTTTGCGCCTCGGCTCTCACGGTAAATGAAGCGGGAGCGGTAAAGATGTTGCCGGCGGGACTCGAAATACTGACGATAAGGGGGTCAAGAAGAGCAAATGAATTACTGTCATCAAAAACTGAAGGCGTGTCGGCGCTCGCCACGCGAATATTCCAGTTGCCGTCATAGATATTCGGCTGATCAGGACTGATGTACCAGGCATAAGAGTTAGTGTTAGCAATACCGGTGGCAGTGATTCCAAGCAACCTTTCGCATCTTCGCGCGGTGCTTGCGCCGGTGCACAGTGAAATAACCACCTTACTTATTCCGGTTGATTGCCAGGTGATATTTTGCGTTGCTCCTAACTGCCATGGTCTCGAGCCGGGAGGTGTAAGGACGGTGATGGAGGGCGCTGGTTCGAAAGATGAAAGGGAATATTCCGTAACGCGGAAACCGTAGTCGCCGAGAGCTATGATCGCGGAATTTATCTCATCTATATGACTGCCCGGAGCGTGTCCGAGGTTGGACCCGAAGTTCTCGGCCAAAATTACCGGCGTGTTATTGATCACGGTGAAGATCGGGTGCCCCGAATCACCCACTATCAGTTCTTTGCTGAATCCAGCGCGGAACCCGTCTAAGTATCGTGAATGAACAACGGCGCCGGGAAGAATGGGGGAAGAACTTGAATCTAGGACGGTCATCTTGCGAACCAGCGTCTCTCCCAATTGATTAAAGATAATAATAGGCACACCGTCCAATCTTCCGTCTCCATCACTATCTATCAGGCGCTTCAACGTCGCAGTATCAACGACGGGGTAGTGGGCGATGGAATCCACGTTTCCATCTAGCACGCCAATGCTGATGTCCGTATTGGATATGCGCCGCGAATTGAGTACGGTTCGCGTTACAGGTTTGCCGTTTCTGTCAAAAAATGTCACTCGCGTGCCGTTCGCAAGCAGTACATGGTTGGCAGCGACAAAATGCCTTGGAGTTATTAGTGTGGCGCCATACGGCACATAATTTCCAGCGTATTCCTTCCAGCCGGAAACACCTGTGAAATCCAAAGGCGCTAACTTTCCGGTCCAGACATTCGGATTCCGCGGGGATTCTGATGCGCTTCGCGATAGATATTGTGAAAGTCCGGTTGTGGGATCGGCCGCGTTTAATCTGCTGTCTATCTGTTCTGTAATGTGACTACTAAGATCAAGATTGGATATAACCGCCGTCGTGCTCACCTGCACCGTAATGGATGACTGCGCGGTGAGGCCTTTGTCGTCGGTCACGGTAAATTTCACATTGTATCTTCCGGCGGTCGCATAGCTGTGCGTAAAGGTGGAAGGTTGTTGAACGAACGGAGAAGCCGCTGTGTCGTTAGTGATGAATACGCGCGGCACGCCGTCTCCCCAATCAACGCTGTAACTAAGCGCGCCGTTTTCCGGATCGCGCGCTTTAATTGTCCATGTCCCCGTTTCGCCCACCTTCAAACTGGTCGGGCCGGAGACGCCGTCAACGACAGGCGGGAGGTTAGTTGAATCCGCAGATACTATCTTGAAATACGAATCGCTGGCGTCCATAACCAGAACGCCGTTGAAATAGGACTTAATTTCAAGCGTGTACGTGCCGATAGGAATTGAAGACGGAATAGTAATGATTTCCTGGCCGTCATTGGCTATATTGTGGACAAGATTGTATTCCTGGCCGTTCGGATATGCCCGCAATCTGATAACATCAAATGTGTGTGAAGCCGGCACATTTGCCGTTTTCCAGTTTATCGTCATTGCGGCGCCGGTTCTAAAGTATTCTCCCCCATTCGGACTAAGGACGGTGATGGAGGGTTGGGTGTAAGACGCGGCGATGGTGAAGTCGGAGTCGCTTTGATCGTAGTAGGCCGCAGACCATCCAATCCCCGCTCGGTAAGTTGATGCAGGAGGAATCCGATTTGAAACTGTCCAAGAATAAGAGCCGGGCAAAGCGGGAATGCCGGCGGCGACAGAGTAGGAGTAACCTTTGCCGTCACTCACTTGGATGGACACTCGACCAAGACCGTTTGAAGTCCATCGGAATTCATATGTTTGCCCATGCACCAAACTCTCTCCCCCATTCGGACTAAGGACGGTGATGGAGGGTTGGGTGTAAGACGCGGCGATGGTGAAGAAAGAGTCGCTTGAGTCGCAGGTGGTGGTTCCGGACTGGCAGATTTGAACGGTGTAACTCCCCGCCGGCGCCGAGCCGCCAACCGTACTGCCGACATTCCAGGTATAGGTTGAGCCGGACACGCCTTGGGCGATTGCGAAAGGCGCATACGTTGCGCATACTTGGCCGGAAGGACAATAGGGAACCAGTGAGATGTCAT
>MFFY01000053.1:2584-14415 GCA_001778055.1 Candidatus Falkowbacteria bacterium RIFCSPLOWO2_12_FULL_45_13 | reverse complement strand
ACATATTTTGCACTCCTCGGTGTTAAGTATGACATGGACGAGTGCAAAGATTTGCTCTAATTTCAATATATGTTAGAATGAAATATAAGCTAAAGCCAATGAATTTAAGCAATTTTTGCTTGATATATTAAGCGTTTAATTGAAATAATATGGCAAAAATTATAACCGACAAAAATAAAATTGAGGAGGTTTTAAGGCGCGGCGCGGCCGAAGTAATAGTCAAAGAAAATTTAAGGCAGAGACTGGCTTCAGGCAAGAAATTAAGAATTAAACTGGGCATTGATCCGACCGGTTCGGTTCTGCACTTGGGCCATGGCGTGGTTTTGCGCAAATTAAAAGACTTTCAAAATTTAGGGCATCAAGTTATTTTTTTAATCGGTGATTTTACCGCGCGCATCGGCGATCCGACCGGGCGGTCAGTTGCCAGGAAGCCTATGACCGATCAGGAAATAGAAACTAACATGAAAAGCTACGCCAAACAAGCCGGACTGATCTTGGACATGAAAAAAGTGGAAATCAGGTATAACTCCGAGTGGCTGGATAGGTTGAGTTTTGAAGAGTTGATTAAGCTGGCTTCAAAAGTCACTTACGCCCAAGTAGCTCAACGGGCGGATTTTAAGGAAAGGATAAGAAGCGACCAGGATTTAAGCCTGCAGGAATTTTTGTATCCGCTCATGGTGGGTTATGATTCGGTGGCGCTTAAAGCCGACGTTGAGCTTGGCGGTACGGACCAAAAGTTTAATTTGTTAATGGGGCGTCAGCTGCAAAAAAAATATGACCAGGAGCCGCAAGACATAGTCACCTGTCCGCTCTTAGAGGGTTTAGCCGGCGGCGACAAGATGAGTAAAAACCTGGATAATTATATTGCTTTGGCGGAACAGCCGGAGGAGATGTATGGCAAAATCATGTCCTTAACCGACAGTCTGATTGTCAGGTATTTCTTTTTGTGCACTGATTTAACGGAGAGTGAAATAGCCGGGATTGAGCGAGAATTGGCTGGCGGGAAAATTAATCCGCGCGATTTAAAGATGCGCTTGGCTTATGAAATAACGAAAATTTATCATGGCGAGAAGAAGGCGCATGAAGCGCAGGAGTATTTTGTAAAAACCGTGCAGAAAAAGGAAGCGCCGAAAGCAATTACGAATTACGAATTACGAATTACGAATTGGAGATTAGTTGATTTGCTGGTAAAGGTGAAGTTGGCGACCAGTCGGAGCAAGGCGCGGAGATTAATTGAGCAGGGTGGAGTTAAAGTGGATGGGATAGTGATAAAAGACGTAAATAAGACGGTTGAAGCAACTGAAAACGGAGTATTATTGCAAAAAGGCAAGAGGGGGTTTGCGAGAGTGACAAAGGGATAAAATTTTGAGAGTTATTATGTATAGAATCTGTCTGGCCGAGCAAAGATGTTCATTTTTCCGCCAAAGTTTGTCGCGCCAGCCGAGGCTGGTCCGCCCTGGGCGGAGATCCCTGCCTGCCGGCGGGCAGGGCGCCTCTGGCGGAGATTTTTAATTTTTATTTGTTATGATCGGAGTTTTTGATTCCGGCTTTGGCGGGCTCACAGTGCTTAAAGAATTCTTGCGGGTTCTGCCGGATTATGGCTATGTCTATTTGGGCGACAACGCCCGGGCGCCTTACGGCAATAAATCCGCCGAAGTAATTTATGAATACACCCGGCAGGCGGTTGATTTTTTATTTAAAGCCGGCTGCGAGTTGATAATTATCGCTTGCCACACGGCCTCCAGCAGGGCCTTAAGAAAAATTCAGCAGGAGTACTTGCCGAAACATTATCCGGGCAAAAGGGTATTGGGCGTGGTCGTGCCCACGGTGGAGGAAGCGGTGAAGTTGAGCCGCTATCATAAGCTAGGCATCATCGGCACCAGCTCCACCGTCAGCTCCGGCGTTTACAAAAAAGAACTGGAGAAATTAAGGGGCGACCTGGAAATTCACGAGCAGGCCTGCCCTTTGCTCGTGCCGCTGGCGGAAGAAGGCTGGCTGGATCGGCTGGAAACCAGGATGATTTTAAAAAAATATTTGCGGCCGCTTAAGGTCAAAGAAATTGACACTTTAATCTTGGGCTGCACGCATTACCCGCTTTTGGCCAGGGAGATTATTAGGATTATGGGCAAGCGGGTGAAAGTGGTTGACCCGGCCAAGGCGGCCGCGGGGAAACTGGTTTTATACTTAGGCCGGCATCAGGCCATGGAGAAAAAATTGAGCCGAGCGGGTAAGTTGGTTTTTTATACCTCCGACGATGCCCATAAATTCAAAGAGCTGGGTCAGAGGTTTTTAGGCAGGAGCGTGGGGGAAGTTAAGAAGATAGAGCTGTAAAAATGCAAAATGTCTTAAAATGACAAGGTAAGATTTATAATTACAAATTTCAATAGATTTATCTCAAATGTCAAAACTCAAAACTCAAATCCATAATTTAAATGTTAAAACTAACGTAAAAATTGGCAGTTTTGAGTTTTAAGATATGGTTTTGACATTTGACATTTGACATTTGAGTTTTGAGATAAAATTAGAAATTATCTAACTTTTCATTTTAAAATGTTTAAACGGTCATTTTTAACTTTGATTTTTACATTTTAATTTATCTATGTCCACTTTAGATAAAATAAAACAAGCTATCGCTAAGGCCATTAATGCGGCCTTGAAGCAAAAAGCGGTCAAGGCCTCGGATTTGATCTATCCGCCCAAGCCGGAATTCGGGGATTTAAGCCTGCCCTGCTACGGCATCGCCAAGTTATTTAAGAAAAGCGCGGTGGAGATGGCGGAATTTTTAGTCGGGGCGAACGGCCGTTCGCCCGTACCCGGAGGGGTTATCAGCGGCGTAAAAGCGATCGGGCCGTTTATCAATTTCACCTTGAACAAGCAAAAATTGGCTCAAGGCGTTATCGGGGAAATCTTAAAAATCCAAGAACAATACGGTTTGAACCGGGCGGGCAAAAATAAAAAGATCATGGTGGAATTCGCCCATCCCAACACCCACAAGGCTTTTCATATCGGCCATTTAAGAAATATTCTGATCGGCGAAGCCATAGCCAGAATTTTAACGGTTAATGGCTTTAAAATCATCCGTGCCAACTATCAGGGCGACATCGGGCCACATATCGCCAAATGCTTATGGGGGATATCGCGGCTTGAAAAAGAATATCAAACAGCCGCCCGGGCCGGCGCCAAAGCGAGAGCTGAATTTTTAGGCCGAGCCTACGCCCTGGGCAGCCAAAATTATGAAACCAGTGAAGCCGCCAAGCAGGAAATTACGGCGTTGAATAAAAAAATTTACGATCAGGACAAAAGCATCATAGGGCTCTATCGGGCCACCAGAAAGTGGAGCCTGGATTATTTCGCCGGCATTTATAAAAGGCTGAACACTAAATTTGACCGGCTTTATTTTGAGTCGGAAGTTTTCGCCGGTGGCCGTCGGCTGGTTTTAAAAAATTTAAAAAAGGGAATCTTTGAGAAAAGCCAGGGCGCGGTCATTTTTAAGGGTGAAACCTACGGTCTGCACACCAGGGTTTTCATAAATTCAGAAGGCAATCCGACCTATGAGGCCAAAGATATGGGTCTGGCCGAACTACAGTTTAAAGAGCATAATCCGGAAAAAATAGTGCATGTGGTCGGTCCGGAACAGGCGGAATATTTTAAGGTTATAATTAAGGCCCTGGAAATCATTAAGCCGGAAACCAAGGGGCGGGAAATACATTTGCCTTATGGCTGGGTTAAATTAAGAGAAGGCAAGATGAGCTCGCGTCTGGGGAATGTAGTTTTAGGCGAGTGGCTGTTGGACGAAGCCAAAAAAGAAGTGCTTAAAATCATGGAGGACAAGAGGAATTTAAAAAATAAAGGCCAAGTGGCGGAAAAAATTTCTTCGGCCGCGGTCAAATATTCTATTTTAAAAAGCGGCATTAACACCGATATTGCCTTTAGCCTGGAAGAATCAATCAGTTTTTCGGGCGCCTCTGGTCCTTATCTGCAGTATACGTACGCCCGAATAAACAGCGTGTTAAGAAAATCCGAAATCCGAAATCCGAAATCCGAAACAAATCCTAAATCCAAAATTCTAAATTCTAAATCTCAAATTTCAAAGGTAAATTGTGCCGTGTTGGTGGAAATGAAGGAAGCGGACTTGGTCAACAAGCTGGCCAGATATCCGGAAATCGTGGCCTTAGCCGGTAAAAATTACGATCCCGCGGAAATCGCCAAATATTTGTTTGAGCTGGCGCGGGAGTTTAATGATTACTATCACGCCGTGCCGGTGCTAAAGGCCAGGGCAAAAATCAGGCAAGCCAGGTTGGCGCTAATTATGGCGGTTAAACAAACGCTGGCTAATGGCCTGGAGCTTTTAGGGATTGAGACGGTGGAGGAGATGTAGGAAAATTTTCAATTTACGAATTTTCAATTTTTAATGAATTTTCAATGATTAAATTTTTAATTTAACCGGCAGATTTAAAAGGTTTAATTGAAAATTGGATAATTTAAACATTGATTGTAAATTGTAAATTGAAAATTGAAAATTAATGATTAGCGCCACTATCAGTTTAGTAACAAATTTTATAATTAACGCTATCTCTTCCCTGGGTTATGCCGGTATCGCTTTGATGATGGCGATTGAGAGCGCCTGTATTCCGTTACCATCGGAAGTAATTATGCCGTTCGCCGGTTTTCTTGCCGCGCAAGGCAGATTCAGCTTGCTGGGCGTCAGTCTGGCCGGCGCGATCGGCTGCGTGGTCGGCTCGGTTATAGCTTACGCGGTCGGGGTCTGGGGCGGGCGCGGCTTTATAGAAAAGTACGGCAAGTATATTTTAATCTCGCGCCACGACCTGGAAGTGGCAGACAGGTTTTTCAACAAATACGGCGCCAGCGCGATTTTTTTCTCGCGCCTGATGCCGGTGGTGCGCACTTTCATATCATTGCCGGCCGGCATCGCCAAAATGGATTTTTCCAAATTTGTCATTTTTACTTTTTTAGGTTCGTGGCCCTGGTGCCTGGGGCTGGCCTATTTGGGAAAAGTATTGGGCGATCGTTGGAACGTCTTAAGCCCATATTTCCATAAATTTGATTTTGTTCTAATAATTGCTATAATTGGCGCAGTAGTTTGGTATGTGAGAAGGCATATTAAAAATGTAAAGTTTAAATCTTAAAATTAAAAATTTTTTCTGTCATTGCGAGCGACCGAAAGGAGCCTGCCGGCCGGTAGGCGCGGTAATTTTCTTATTTGTCATTCCCGCGAAGGCCTGCCCGACTACGTCGTTCGGGCGGGCGGGAATCCAAAAAACATGTTTGTACTGCTACCCCCTGGATTCCCGACAGCCTGCGGCTTCGGGAATGACAGAAAGGGGAGATTGTTTCGTCTTCGGCTCAAGGCCGGTGTTCGTTTGCTCCTCGCAATGACAAAAGCCATATGTCCAATAATAAAAATGATGTTACCATGGATAAAATTGTTTCTTTATGCAAACGAAGGGGGTTTATTTTCTCGGGTTCGGAAATATACGGCGGCTTGGCCAACGCCTGGGACTACGGGCCTTACGGCGTGGAATTAAAGAATAATATTAAACAGAGGTGGTGGCGGAAATTTGTGCTGGAGCGCGAGGACATGGTCGGGCTGGACGCGGCCATTATCATGAATCCGGAAACCTGGAAAGCGTCCGGACACCTTGATAATTTTAGCGATCCTTTAGTTGAATGCAAAAAATGCAATAGTCGTTTTCGATCAGATGAATTATTGCGTCGAGCGCATTTAGGCAAGGTTCAAATACTTCCTTTAGATCATGAGTTACAGCGAGAGTTGTTAATTAAGGAAAAAATAACATGTCCAATCTGTAATTCAGTTAGCTGGAGCGAACCCAGACAGTTCAATTTAATGTTTAAGACTTTCATCGGTCCGGCCGAAAAAAGTTCTAATATCGCTTATTTAAGGCCAGAAACCGCCCAGGGGATATTCGTCAATTTTAAAAATGTCATGGACACTAGCCGTCCGAAACTGCCGTTCGGCATCGGCCAGATCGGCAAGGCTTTCAGAAACGAGATTACGCCGGGTAATTTTGTTTTTCGCACGCGTGAATTTGAGCAGATGGAGATAGAATACTTTATCGCGCCGCCCAAGAAGGACAAAGATTGGCAGGCGGCTTTTGAGATGTGGCGGCAAGAAATCATAAACTGGATGAAAGAGCTGGGTCTGGACGTGAAACATGATATTTACGAGCTTAACGTGCCGGACGGGGAGCGGGCGCATTATTCCAAGAAGACCATTGATTTTGAATATAAATTTCCTTTCGGGCAAAAAGAATTGTATGGCCTGGTTTACCGCACGGATTATGATTTAAAACAGCATGCCGAGTTTTCCGGCGCTGATTTGTCATATACTGACGATAAAGGAAACAAGTTTACGCCTCATGTGATTGAGCCGTCTCTCGGGGTGGAGCGGACACTGCTGGCGGCGCTCTGCGCGGCTTATAATGAAGAAAACCTCACCCAACCCCATCCTTCGCCAGGACAGGGGAAAATTGAAACCAGAGTGGTCATGAAATTTCCGCCTTGGCTGGCGCCGGTAAAAATCGCTGTTTTTCCTTTGCTCAAAAACAAGCCGGAGCTGGTGAAGAAAGCCAAGGCTGTGTTTGACCTCCTAAAAAAAGATTACGCCTGCGAGTTTGACGACAACGGCAATATCGGCAAGCGTTACCGCCGCCAGGATGAAATTGGCACGCCCTATTGCCTGACCGTGGATTTTGACAGTTTGAAAAATGGCGACTTGACCGTGCGCGATCGCGACACCATGAAGCAGGAGAGGGTGAAAATAGAGAAGCTGGGGGAGTGGTTTAGAGGGAAGCTAAAATAAGAAACCCCTCCGATAAGGGATTGTATTTTTCCCCCTGACACCCGCCCGCCTGAAGCGTTCGGGCGGGAGAGGGAACTAGGGGGGGGTTAAGTTTTCAACTTTTTATTTTTTAGTACTTTCGCCAAATACTGCCCGGTGTAGGATTTTTTATTTTTCGCCACTTCCCGGGGCGTGCCTTGGGCCACGATATAGCCGCCCTTGTCGCCGCCTTCGGGCCCCAGGTCTATAATCCAATCCACGGATTTGATGACGTCCAGGTTATGCTCAATAATTAAAACCGTGTTGCCCTTGTCAACCAGCTGGTTCAAAACCTGAAGGAGTTTACGGATGTCGTCAAAATGCAGGCCGGTGGTGGGTTCGTCCAAAATATAAAGGGTCTTGCCGGTGGCGCGGCGGGATAATTCCGCGGCCAATTTTATCCGCTGGGCTTCGCCGCCGGACAAGGTGGTGGCCGACTGGCCCAGTTTGATGTAGCTTAAGCCGACTTGGCTTAAGGCGGAAAGTTTTTGCTCTACGGCTGGAATGTTTTTGAATAAATTCAGGGCTTCTTCCACTGTCAGATTGAGCACCTCCGAAATATTTTTGCCCGCGCCGCCCGCCAGGTGGCCGCCGTAATGGATTTCCAGAACTTCCTGGTTGTAGCGCCGGCTGTGGCAGACATCGCATTCAACGTAGATATCCGGCAGGAACTGCATTTCAATTTTAACCAGGCCGTCGCCACCGCAGGCTTCGCAGCGGCCACCCGGCACGTTAAAAGAAAAGCGGCCGGCCCGGTAGCCGCGGATTTTGGCTTCGGGCAGGCTGGCGAATAAGTCGCGGATGGGAGTGAAAGCGCCGGTATAGGTGGCGGGGTTGGAGCGTGGCGTGCGGCCGATGGGGGACTGGTCAATATTGATAACTTTATCTATTTGCTCCAGGCCGTCGATGCGGTCGTGCCGGCCCGGCGCTTCTTTGGCGCGGTAGAGTTTTTGGTTTAAGGCCTTGGCCAGGATATCGGTCATCAGGGTGGATTTGCCGGAGCCGGAAACGCCGGTGATGGCGAGAAGCAAGCCCAAGGGAAACTCTACGTTAAGATTTTTTAAATTATGCTCGCCGGCGCCGATAATGGTTAATGATTGGCCGTTGCCGGGCCTGAATTTCGCCGGCGCCGGTATGGTTTTCCGGCCGCTCAAATATTGGCCGGTTAAAGACCTGGCGGTTTTTTTTATTTGCGCGGGCGTGCCGACCGCCACGATTTGGCCGCCGTGTTCGCCCGCGCCCGGGCCGACGTCGACGAGCCAATCGGCCGAGAGCATGGTGGCTTCGTCATGCTCAACCACAATCACGGTGTTGCCCAAGTCGCGCAGTTTTTTGAGCGTGCCGATCAATTTATGGTTATCGCGCTGGTGCAGGCCGATGGAGGGCTCGTCCAAAATATAGATTACGCCCATCAGCGCCGAACCGATTTGCGTGGCTAACCTGATGCGCTGGGCTTCGCCGCCGGACAAGGTGTTGGCCGACCTGGCCAGAGTCAGATAATCCAGCCCGACGTTAGAGAGGAAAGCCAATCGGGCGACTATTTCTTTGACAATGCGCGCGCCGATTTTTTTTTCGCGTCCGGTCAAGTCCGGGCAATCGTCCAGCCACGAGAAAAATTTTTTAGTCTGGTCGATGGTTTTCGCGGTCAGATCATAAATTGACTCTCCGGCCAGCTTGACGGCCAGGATTTCCGCCTTTAAGCGCTTACCCTGGCAAGTTGGGCAGATTAAGACGCGCATATATTGTTCAATTTCACGTCTCACATAATCGGATTCAGTTTGCTGGAAGCGCTTTTCCAGGTTGGGGATGACGCCTTCAAAGTCGGTGGTTAATTCGCCGGAAAAACGGTCGCTTTGGTAATCAACGTTATAATTTTTTTCGCCCGAGCCGTAAAGCACAATGTCTAGCTGTTTTTTGGTTAAATTTTTTACCGGCGTGTTTAAATCAAAGCCGTGAGCCAGGGCCACGGTGCCCAAAATTCTTACGAGCCAGCCTTGACCGGTGGCCGGGCTATGAGCCCAGGGGCGGATGGCGCCTTGGGCGATGGTCAGGTTGGGGCTGATAATCAGCTTAGAGTCAATTTCCAATTTAGTGCCTAATCCGGCGCATTCCGGGCAAGCGCCGTGAGGCGAATTAAAAGAAAAATTCCGCGGTTCAAGTTCGGGCAGGCTGATGTCGCATTTTGGGCAAGCCAGAAGTTTGGAGTAGGTGATTTCTTTGGAATTTTCGATTTTTTCCGCCGGAGGCGGATCCGCCTCCGGCGGAGATTTTCGATTTTCGATTTGATTTTGCGTCGGCGATTTATCGTTTAAGTTGCCCGCGAGCGATTGCGGCATTATTGTCACCAAACCATCGCCGTATTCCAGAGCTTTTTCCACGTTTTCCGAGAGCCTGGCCAGGTCCTCTTTATCGGGCAAACGGCCGTTTACCCCTACTTTCAGGCGGTCGATGACGATTTCTACGCTATGTTTTTTTTGCTTATCCACGTTTAAATCTTCAAATTCTTCCAAAGCATATATTATTTTGTCAAAACGGAGGCAGGAATAGCCGGCCTTGCTGACGCCGTCAATGATGCTCTTATGTTCACCCTTTTTGTCCTTAATGATGGGGGCGAGAATAATAATCTCCCGGTTTAAAAAATTGGCCGTGATTTGGCCGACGATTTCATCAAGCGACATGGGTTTGATGGGTTGGCCGCAGACGGGGCAATGCGGCCGGCCGATGCGGGCGTAAAGCAGGCGCAAATAATCGTAAATTTCCGTGATTGTGCCCACGGTTGAGCGCGGATTATGGCTGGTGGATTTTTGGTCGATGGAAATGGCCGGCGATAGCCCCTCAATTGAATCAACATCAGGCTTGTCCATCAGGCCGATAAATTGCCGGGCGTAGGCGGACAGGGATTCAACGTAGCGGCGCTGGCCTTCGGCGTAGATTGTGTCAAAGGCCAGGCTGGATTTCCCTGAACCGGACAGGCCGGTGATGACTACCAGCCGGTCGCGCGGAATTTCCACGTCAATGTTTTTTAAATTATGCACGCGGGCGCCCTTGATTTTTATGGAGTTCATAGTCTCGTAACTCACAGCTCATAACTCATAACCCAAAACTCAAAGAAGTGAGTTGCGAGTTGCGGGTTATGAGCTGTGAGATTTAATAAACAATGCAATTCATTATAGAGTAAAATATCGTTCTTGGCAAGTCTATTAGATAATAATAGGATTTATGTGCGTTTCTAAAATTTGCGTTCAGTCAACCGCGTAAGTCCAGAATAAATAGATTCAAACCCTATTCTAACCACCCCCACAGGCCCTTTATTCCGCCCGAGGCGGATAAGCAAGGGGGGAAAGATGTTCTCCCTTTGCCAGGAGAACAAAAAAATGATAGGGTAATTTTGTAACCAGCCTAGGTGATTATTGTAATTTTTAAGTTATCGCTTCGCGACCGGCGCTACGTTATCCCCTTCGGGGAGCCGCACTACAAATGCGGCGCATGCGAATGATGCCGGACATGCGAATAATATTTATGGCAAATTATTTGTTTATTTTATTTTTTATCATTTTGATTTTTGGTTTGGGCGCGGTGATTTGGCTTTTAACCAAGCGAAAAGATACGGGCGACAACGAAAAGCTGGCGGCCATGATGGAGCGGCTGACTGCGCTGGCCGAGCAAAATCGCGAGTTAAGGCAGGCGATTGATTTAAAGCTCGGGGAAACTCATCGTGCCAATCAGGCACAATTTCATCAAACCACAAAAATTATTCAGGGCATCACCGGCCAATCCGCCAGGCTGATAACCGAGGTAACCGAGAAACTGACCAAGCTGGACGAGACCAACAAGCAGGTGGTGAATTTTTCCGCCCAGCTGGCCAATTTGCAGGATATTTTAAAAAATCCCAAGCAGCGCGGCGTTTTAGGCGAATATTTTTTGGAAGAAACTTTAAAAAATGTTTTGCCGCCCAATTCCTACCGGATGCAATATGGCTTTAAAGACGGCACCATTGTTGACGCCGTGGTTTTCGTCAAAGAAAAAATTATCCCGGTGGATTCAAAGTTCAGCCTGGAAAATTATGAAAAGATTTTAAATACGAGCGACAGCGCGGCTAAGGAAAAGCTGGAAAAACTGTTTAAGATGGATCTAAAGACGCGCATTGACGAGACTTCCAAATACATCAAGCCGGCGGAAAAAACTATGGACTTCGCTTTCATGTTCATTCCCAGCGAAGCGATTTATTATGACCTGCTGATCAATAAGGTGGGAGCGGTGCAAATCAATACGCGCGATTTGATTGAATACGCTTTTAAGGAGAAGCATGTCATTATCGTTTCGCCGACTTCGTTCTTAGCCTACCTGCAGACGGTTTTGCAGGGACTGCGGGCTTTGCAGATTGAAGAGAGCGCCAAAGATATTCTTTTGAACGTGCAAAAATTAGGGCGGCATATTTTAAGCTATGACGATTTTATGAAGAAACTGGGCTTGAGCATGTCCGCCGCGGTTAACCATTACAACAACGCCTATAAAGAGTTCGGGAAAATTGATAAAGACGTGGTAAAAATCACCCAAGGAGAAAAAAAGATTGAGCCGATCTTGATTGATCGGCCGCAGGCGGAATAACTAGCATCTATCTTAAAAAATATTTAATTACTTCGCTCGCCACGAAAAACTTAGGGATTTAGCTTAAAATTTCTAACAAAATTTCTATGACAATAAGGGAAAGAAATATTTGTAGAGAAATTTTAAGCTAAATCTAATCCTAAATTTTTCTATGCTCGCTTTGTAATGAAATATTTTTAATAAAAAATAGCTACAATTTCTAATGCGCTCATAATTAATACCCTGCCTCCAGGCTCTAGGGAGGTAAAAGTCATGCGTTTTAAGGATATAAATACGGAACAATTTTCTGGTAAGTCGGATATAAAGGAGGCAATCGTCAAGGCGGTTGCCTATTTTGATATGTTTGATTTTCCTTTGACCGCTT
>MFFY01000053.1:0-2542 GCA_001778055.1 Candidatus Falkowbacteria bacterium RIFCSPLOWO2_12_FULL_45_13 | reverse complement strand
GCCCGCCCGCCGGCGAGGCAGGCAGGCGGGCGCTTCTGGCGGAAATCCCTCCTTTAGAAGGAGGGCAAATACCAGGGGCAAAGATTGAACATAAAAATGGTTTTTATTTTTTAGCCGGCCGCCAGGCCATCATCAAAGAACGGCTGGCTCGCTACACGGCGGCTCAACGGAAATTCAAGCGCGCGCTTAAAGCGGCCAGAATATATAAGTTTATTCCCTGGATAAAAATGATCGCGCTGGGTAATTTAATGGGCGCTCATAATTTAAGAGAAGATTCGGACATTGATTTGTTTATTATTAGTGAAAAACAAAGGTTATGGCTGACCAGATTTTTTTGCGTGGGCGTGGTAAAAATTTTAGGCTGGCGTCCGAAATTGGGCCAAACCAAGGATAAAATTTGTTTAAGTTTTTTTGTCAGCCAAGCGGCCATGGATTTGAGGACGCTGATGCTTTTTACCCCCCCCAACCCCCCCTTGGAAGGGGAGCAAAATAAATTCCCCCTCATCTCCCCTTATCCCGCCGACGCTGAAGCTTTGGCGGGCAAGCAAGGGGGACAGACACCAGAGGAGCAAATAGAAGATGTTTATTTTATTCATTGGCTTGGCGGCTTGACGCCGATTTATGAAAAAGACGGCGCTTATAAAAAGTTTATTTCGGCCAATGACTGGCTGATGGACTATTTACCCAATTGGCAGGGACGGAAAATATCAGGCCGGAGAAACGTTGGCCGGCCCTGGCCGCAATTTTACCGCGAGCTGGCGGATTTGTTTTTTGGCGGCCTGGAACCGTGGTTTAAAGCCTGGCAGCTTAAGCGCTTGCCGGAAAAGTTGCGGCGGCTCATGAATCTGGATACGCGGGTGGTGATGAGCGATAGCGTATTAAAGTTGCATGCCAATGACAGAAGACAGGAGTATGGAGAGAAGTATTTGGAGAAGATGTCAAAACTTAAAACGCAAAATTTAAAACCATAACTCAAATATCAAAAGTAATGTTTGATATTTTTTAAAAAATCAGGCATTGTAGTTTTGAATTTTGACATAAGTTTTGACATTTTCCGCCGGAGGCGCCGTGCCCGCCGGCAGGCAGGGATCTCCGCCCAAGGCGGACCAGCCTCTGGCTGGCGCGACAAACTCCGGCGGAGACATTTGAGTTTTGTAACCATCTCTATGTCTATTATCATTCCTAAAGCGATGGGAAAGAGTATGAAATATTTATCCAGAACAATTGAATACGGTTTATATCTCTTAGTTTTTCTTTTGCCGCTCCAGACGCGCTGGATAATAAAGCCGGGGGTTTTAAATAATGGGCCGTGGGAGTATGGAACCTATAGTCTCTATGGCACGGACATACTGCTTATAGCGGTTTTGCTGTTATTTGTTATTTATAGATTTTTTGATGTTTCAAATTTCAAATTTCAAATTTCAAATTTATTAATATTTGGTTTGGTTTTGGCGTCGGGCGTCTCGGTTTGGTTCGCGGCCGACCGGACGCTGGCGCTGTATAAATTCGGCTGGTTGATTATGGGCGTTGGCTTATATTGGCTGATAAGGCGAGCCGGCTACGACCGGGCGAGATTAGTCTGGAGTTTGATTTTAGGCGTATCGCTTCAGGCCGGACTGGGGATTTGGCAATTTTTATCTCAAGCAACTTTCTCAAGCAAATGGCTTGGCCTGGCCTGGCATTTAAGCGGCGATCTCGGGACTTCAGTGATTGAGGCGGTAGACGCGGACGGCATTGGCGAAAGATGGTTAAGAGCCTCCGGCGGACTGGACCACCCCAATATGCTGGGCGGGGTGCTGGCAGTGGCCATACTTTTACTGATTGGCGAAATAATCAGGTTGGAAAAGGTTAATTTTCGATTTTCTCCGCCGGAGGCGGATCCGCCTCCGGCGGAGATTTTCGATTTTCGAATTGTAAAAAAATTTCAAATTTCAGATTTTCCGCCCAAGGCGGATCAGCCTCGGGCTGACAAATTTCAAATTAAATCAGGCATAAATAAAATGGGCGCAATAAAAATTAGCCAATGGCTGATGTTGCCGGTATTCACGACTGGCTTGTTTTTTTCTTTTTCCCGTAGCGCCTGGCTGGCGCTAGGAGTAGGTCTGGCCGTGATGGCTGGTTTGGCGATGGTTGGCAGAAATTTAAAATTACAAAGGGGTTTGGCGGAAATAATTTTAGCCATGGGAATTTTATCGCTCATTTTGTTCAGCCAGTATCAAAATTTAATCGTGGCGCGCCTGGGCGGCCAGAGCCGGTTGGAAATTAAATCAAATTCCGAACGGCTGGCATCATATCAAGAATCTTGGCAAGTCATAAAAAATAATTGGCTTTTGGGAGCTGGCCCGGGCAACTATACTTTGGCAGGCTATAACGCGAAAATAAAAACCTGCGAGATGGCGGAATACGGAACCGCGGATATCGCGCGAAATTACGAAAAGGCGAACCAGGAATGCCAAAAAATTTCCAGTTATTATTATCAGCCGGCGCATAATGTGTTTATGTTGGTTTTTAGTGAAATTGGGATGGTGGGGTTATTGTTTTT
>MFFY01000052.1 GCA_001778055.1 Candidatus Falkowbacteria bacterium RIFCSPLOWO2_12_FULL_45_13 | reverse complement strand
TCCATCAAAACTCCTTCTTCAAGGCGCATCCAATAAAACATTATCAAAGTCAGCCAAATCGCGCTAACCAAGACCCCGAGCCTGGGCCAAAACAAAAACATGCCCCAGGCCAAAACAATATCAGCGGCGTAAATCGGATGACGCACTAAGCCGTAAACGCCATGCTGGACCAGCTTTTCCGTCTTCACCGAACTTTGAGCGGCTTGGCGGTTTATGAACACGGCCAAAGAAAAAAAATACAGCCAATAAAACACGGCGGAAACCACTAGGATATAAGTAAAAGCGTTCTGCGCCAGCACCGCTTCGGCCGGCACCAACCAAAGAATCAGCGCTACGCCCGAAAAAATTATCAGCCACATCAGCGCCGGGCTGACAAACTTTTTATTAATCATAATTTAAAAATTATTAGCCGGATGACTGTCTGATTCCAAAACCAACGTAGCCGACCAGCGGCGCTTCGCTCACCTCAATCTTTTTCACCTGCGCCAGAGCCGGACCGCGCCCGCACCAATCAATAAATTGCTTTAATTTCTCCTGGCTGGCTTCAGCCTCAATATAAACGCTGCCATCCGGCTGATTTTTAATATAGCCGGCCACGCCCAACTCGTCCGCCCTTACCTTGCCGCTATGCCTAAAACCGATATTTTGCACGCAGCCGAACGCGCGGATATTATAATGGTTAACCATATTATTTTTTATTTTTCCAATATTCTTCCGCTTCATCTTCCATTTTTTTCAGCCGGGTGTAATAATCGAAAAATTCCTTTAAATGCGCCCAGGCGATTTTACCAGTGACTTGCGGATCGTCATCCGTCACATTGGTCTGGCTGTCATGCAAGCCATGCTCCAGCTCCACATGCAAGCCCTGCCTAAATTCTTCCATGTCCACCTTTGTCCAATCAATACCAATGGCAGCACCGATTTTTTTTTGCTTCTTCAGTTGTAAAAATTTTATGGTTGCTCATATATTTTTTATTGTCATTGCGAGAAGCGAAGCGACGAAGCAATCTCTAGTTAGAAACGCTTACTAATCTAAAGCTAAATCTCTTTAAGTAAAATTTAACCTGTCAATAGTGAGGTATTAAATTTTTATATTTTTCTTTCTTACCAGAGATTACCGCGCTCCCTTCGGTCGCTCGCAATGACATTTAATTATAACTTCCCCGCCAACTGCCCGCAGGCGGCTTTGATATCCTGGCCGAAGCGATACCTTTCGGTTACGTCAATTTTTTGATCCCGCAAAATTTTTTTAAAATCAAAAATTCTCTTGGCCGGCGAGGGCTTAAAATCGGCGACTGGGTTATGGGCGATTAAATTGACGAAGAACAAGGGCGGTTGTATTTTCTTTAATAAAACAGCCAACTCCAACGCCTGCTCGCGCGAATCGTTGAAACCGTCAATCATTAAATATTCAATCATCACCCGGCGGCCGGTCTGTTCCAAATAATTATTTAATTCTTCCAGCGCCGCCTCTAGCGGATATTTCTTATTAGCCGGGATAAGCTTAGATCGCAATTCGTCACCGGGCGCGTGCAGGGACAGGGCCAGATTAATTTGCATTTTTTCTTTAGCCAGTTTTTTCAGGCCGCCGATCACGCCCACGGTGGAAAGGGAAATGTGTCTGGCACCAATATTCAAACCCTCTTTATTATTAAGCGTCCTAATGGCCGCGATGACGTTTTCATAATTTAACAACGGCTCGCCCATACCCATAAAAACTACATTGGTTACTCTGCCGCCCTCTTTAGTGATAAAATTTAACCCCCCCGCCCCCCTTTCGAAGGGAAATTTAAGCGGGTTATATTTCAGCCGCCTGGCCCATAATAAAACCTGGGCCACGATTTCGTCCCGAGTCAGATTCCTTTTAAAACCCATCTGGCCGGTAGCGCAAAATAAGCAGCCCAGAGCGCAGCCGACCTGCGATGAGACGCAAACCGTCTTGCGGCCATCAACGTGATTTAATAAAACCGCCTCAACTTTTAAACCATCCTCTAAACGCACCAGGGCTTTAAAAGAATCGGCTGCCTGGCTCTTTATAATTTCCGCTTCAATCCCCAGGGGACACTCTTGATTTAATCTCTCGCGCAGTCCCAAAGGAAAATTAGTGGCCTGGTTCCAACCGTCTATCAAATCAACGAAGACCGCCTGTCTGGCCTGTTTCAGCCTAAATTTGGGTTCGCTTGATAAAATTTTTTCCAATTTTTCTAGATTCATAAATAAAAAAATAAACTATATTAACTGGTCGCGGGGCAAAGGAGTTTGCTTTGAGTGCATACGAAATTATAATAATTTTAAGAAAAATTACTCAAATTTCGTCGTAAACGAAAAGTAAACTTCTTTGCCCTGGTAAGTATATATCTTCTCCGCGCTAAATTACGTCGGTCCTTAGCACTCGTGAAAGCAGGTGGAGGAAACTCGTTATTACATCCCCCCTCCTGGATTCCCGCCTTCGCGGGAATGACAGAAATACTTTTCACGGCTGTAAAATATCTTCAGTTCTACCGTTGACAGAAATTATAACATTATTCACCGTGGGGAATTGCTTTAAAGTCTCGGTTATCTGCGCGCGGATGGCGCTAACGCGGCATGACCCGCCTATGCCCTTTTCCATGGCTTCATCAAAATCAACCTTGGCAGTTCCGTTTTCAATTGTCAACTTTTGAATTTTCACGCCAGCATTTATGCTGGTGATAAAACCTAATTTTTTTTCCAGCTCGCTGGGGCCGCTTAATAATTGCTCCAGCGCCGCTCTGGCCACTGCCTCGGTTTTGGCGGTTGAACGCGTCACCGGAAACGCCCGATTGCAGGAAAATTCCGGATCCAAATTAGCGTTGCTAAAAAAGGCTTTAACCGTAAAAGCCGGCGCCGGGCTGATTAGCACGGGAATCATTATCTCCTTGTCGTATTGGGGCAGGCCGGAAAGATTATCGTTTTTTAAAATCAGCTGGCCCGTGGTGGTGGCGTCTACCTGAAATTTTAGCTCACCGCTATATGGCACAAAATCTTCGGTCATCCAGTTGCCGATTGACTGCGCGTAGCTCGCCGCCACTTCCAGACCTTGGCTATCGGCCAATTTGATCGGAAAAGAAGCTTCAAAAAACCAATTACCCCTGACTTGGCCCGCGACCGTCAGCGGACTTTTTATAATTTGGCCTGATTGAGGCGTAAAAACTTCAATTTCAGCCTGCCAGGTACTGGTAGAAGTTATGCCGTCGGTCGCCTGGCCGCAGGCCGCAGTTGGCCGTGGAGCGCTTGGATTGCCGCGCTTCACCCACTGTCCGTTCTGACAAATCCAGGCATCTTCTGGGCCGTTCAATAATCTGAAGCCTAAGATCGCGATCACGACGATCGCTAGGATTAAAACTATAAAACCGGTGATTTTCAAAATTTTCATTTTTTTATGACTTACGCGTTTGAAAAACCTCCGTTTTAGGCAATTAACCGCGTAAGTCCTGTTTTTGATAAATTTAAAATTATTATGTCGGGGCATGCATATTGTTAGCTCACAAATTTACGCCGCTAAGCGGGGCACTGTTAGCGCCAACCCATCCGTAATCTTTGTAGTTGATTTGTGGGGTTATAAATTTTTGCTCTCAGGCTTTGCCTGACTTTAAAACTGGCTGGCGTGCGGTAGCCTGGGTTGCCCCGACGGCCGCCCACTTTGGCGCGGGCTCTTGATTTCATAAATGATTGTTTTTAGCCAATTTTATGTTATAATGAAAATATTAAAATTACATTAAACCTATGCTTTATTTTATTCCCCTGGTTTTTCTGCTTCTTACTCCCCTGGCCGCGGCGCGCGCCGTCTGCCCGATTTGCACGGTCGCGGTTTGCGCTTCAGTCGGGCTGTCCCGCTGGCTGGGTGTGGACGATACTATCACCGGCCTGTGGATCGGCGGCTTGGCGGTTTCCATAATCATCTGGACGATTGACTGGCTCAACCGGAAACAAATCCGATTTTTTGGCCGTCAGCCGCTAATTGTCATCGGCTATTACCTCTTAATCCTCTGGCCGCTTTATTATTATAACATGACTGGCCTGCCCTTGAATAAATTGTGGGGAATTGATAAACTTTTGCTTGGCTTGAGTTTGGGTACTATCGGCTTTTTAATCGGCGCTTTGCTTAACGGCTACCTAAAGAAAAAAAATAACGGCCGAGCCTATTTCCCTTTTCAGAAAGTTGTCCTGCCGGTTGGCATATTGGCCATTTTGAGCTTAACTCTTTACCTAATTTGCACCTATAAGCTATTTCAATAAATCAGAGCCGGATGAAAACTTTTATTTTGAGCCCGCCGGCAGGCGGGCAGGCGCATACGGAATTGTAGCAATTTTTTATTAAAATTATCACCACCTCATAATAAAATAAAAATAATTTTATAAAAATGCCCAAATTTCGTCTAGGCGAAAAATTAAAACTTTTGTCCGGCGAAATCAAGCCATATGTCAATCAACAATTACCAGGACCTGGTCAACAAAATAGATAATTTAAAAAAGCAGGACAAGATGGACCTATCCAGCGACCAGGACCTGTCCATCGCCATCATGAATTTAATCAGTATTGAAGAACATTTCTTTTTTACCGGCATAAAAACCGGCAAATCAAATTATTTTGACTTGCTAAATCAAGTGCGTTCCCTGCGCAAAGAACTTTTAAAAAAAATCATTAAGGACTACGAGGGCGAGGTTTGGTGTATTTCCAAGCATCTCTTAGCCGCCAGTATGCGCTTAATGGAAGTCGGCACCAAGCAGCTGGGACAAGGGAAAAAAACAGAAGCTGAAAATTTATTTAAAAAAGCATTTGATCTTTACTCGTTATTTTGGGCGGTCAATATGGGCCTGATTGATACCGGCGGCATTAAAAAACTTGACGACAATATGCTTAATAAAAAAGATGAGAAGAAAACTCTGGCTGCCGGCGGGCAAACCGGCCTGATGGAAAAATTTTCCGATCTGGTTAAAAAAGTAATAGATTGCTGTATTGAATAATCTAAAAAGGTCTTGGTTCTGTTGAAAGCAAATAAAAATTTAGGTTAAATTCTTAAATTTTTCATGGCAAACAATATAACTAAGACCTTTTTTATTTCCTGAATTTTAACCAACCGGGATAATCTTTAACCAATTGCGCTATCACTCTAAAAACCAAAATTAAAAAGGTCAGCCAAAATAGACCCAAAGCCAGGCCAGCCGCTACGTCGCTAAACCAATGAACCTTTAAATAGATTCTGGAAAAACCGACCAAACCAATTAAAAAAATGATACCGGCCGCGAATAAATTCTTCGGCCATTTATTTTTAATTTTTTCGGCAAAGATAAACAAAACTATGGAAAAAAATATTACGGCCATAAGCGCGTGGCCGCTGGGCAAACTAAAACCGGAGGTTTCGATTAAACCGGCCGCCGGCCTGGGTCTCTTAATAAGCTGTTTAAAAAATTCACCTAAAATAAAACCGCCAGCGGCGCTGATAAAAATAAAATTAGCCAACTGGCGTCGCCGCTTGATAAAAAAATAAACCGCGGCCGCCAACGCCACCGCGCCTAAAACCGCCGGACTAAAAACATTGGTAACTAAAACCATCAGTTTAGTCAGGCCAGACTGCCAAAGTAAATCAACCCGGCTGTCCAGCCAATAATCAAACCTATAAGCGAACTCTTTGTCAAAATAATCTTCAATCATCTTGCCAAAAACATAAATCGCCAAAACGTTTAGAGTCAAATAATAAACATGATATTTGGCGAAAATGTGCCGGCGTTTATTAAGCAAACGGTAGCCTAAAATAATAAAAATTATGGCCGCGATGGCGATTAAAATGAAGCGGCCGAAATACTTTGAAGCGGCATCAAACCATTGGCCGAAAACATAGCCGACTAAAACCGACAGGCCGGCCCAGGCTATCCCGCCCAGACAGGCGAAAAAAATAAATCGGGAAAACTTAATCCGGGAAACACCGGCGATAAAGGCGGACACCGCGCGAACGAACGGACTGAAACGGCCGATGATCAAGGCCTTGCCGGCGTGTTCTTTGACCAGATTTTTTGTTTTTTCATATCTGACTTGGCTAAGAAAAAAATATTTGCCGTAACGGGCGATAAAATTGTGGCCGAACTTATAGCCGATAACATATGATAACAAATCGCCGATTACGGCGCCTAAAAACGCGACCGATATAGCCGCGTCCAACCTGAATATCCCCAGATAGGCCAGAAAACCGCTTAACAAAACCACGGCGTGGCCGGGGAAAAAACTGCCGATAATCGGCAAACTTTCAACCAGGGCGGAAAGAAACAAAATCAAATAGCCCCAGTGGTCAACCAAGGGCAAGGGTAAATTCAACAAAAAATCATTAATTATTGACATAAAATCTTTTTATAAAACATTTTTCCGCTTTTTGCCAAGACCAGTCGGCTCTTTAATATCCCCGAACAATAATTATTAATGAATTTTGGCCATAAGCTTATGGCCAAAATTCATTACCCGCCAACTGCCCAGTTAACCGCGTAAATCCTAATAACATTATTGCCTAAATCTTGACAAAAAGCCAGATGATACTATAATACAAAGTTATATTGAGGTTAATTTAGTATTGGTGTCAATAATAAAACAAAAAACAAAAAACAAAAAATGAACACTAAAAAAGAAGATGGGCAAGATGATCCATCGGCGCTTGACCCGTTCAACAACGTCCGGTTGCTCGAACCAGGCTGGGACTGGGATCAGGCGGAGAGCGAACAGCCTGACTCGCTCCCGTTTGGGGAGCCCGTGGCGCCCGCTATGGAGCTGACCGCGTCCACGGTAATCCATGTCGGTATCAGTGCCAGAGAGGATGGCGTTTTCCGAATCACTAAACGCGGCCATGTCTTTGCCGAAGCCAGCCTGGAACAGTCGGGTGACCCAGAGCTGATGGAGGCTATTAGGGATATGTATGCCACCCGTCAAGCTCTGCTGGCCAGGAAAAAAGAAAAGGCCAGGCTGGAAAAAGAGATCACCAACCTGCGCCAATTCCTGGCCTGTGAGCCGGGGCTGATTGAACGAAAAATCAAGCAGGCCTTCCCCGAAGGCACTGCCGGCAGATCCGTTGGCATCGTTCTTGCCCACAGCGGCCGCCACTTTCTGACAGTGAACGGTGAAATCAACGAAAAAATCTTTGTCAAAGACGGCTTTGGCGAAGAAATCGTGGCCAGGACAGAGGACATAAAAAAGGCCGAAGGCGATATGATCGTTAAGACCAACCAGCACCGAGAGTTGGAGCGCAAAATCGCTGACTTGCGGAAAGCTTTGCCGTTGCTCCGGCAGAAAATCCAGAACTTTTTTGAAGACTTGGACTTCGACGAACTGGAGCGCAAGCTCGGCGGCGTCTTAATCGGCACTGTTCTTGACAACCAGGACCAACCCGCGATCTTGGTCCAGAAGGAGGTTAACGAAGAGTTGACCGAAATTCCGGCCAAGCTCAAACGGCAGTTTATCGCCCGCCACTTTGGCGGCAACGAATTGTCCCCGGCCGCCCAAGACGCCTTGGGCATCAGGCAGGCGATTGAAGCCGCCACCGCGGCCATCAACGCGCCCAAAACGGCGCCCGAACTTAAGGCGGACCAGGGAGAAGCCGCCCAGGCCACGGTCAATGCCCATGGGCACTCTCAAAAAATGCCCGACCCCAAACTGGTGCCCAAAAATGACGCCTGCAAATAGGCGCTCAAGGCCGAATCGGCCAGTCCTTTCAAACCACAAACCCACTTCTCACCCAAGAAGTGGGTCTTTTTTACTAAAAATTTTTATTAATCAACCTGAATAAGCTTCGCCTCATGGCCAGCAACGACTACATAGGCTGACGGTTTTTCTACCCAAGAACCGGTATTAAAATATTTAACCCCGCTGTCTTCGGCCGTATCAATGATATGGGTATGGCCACAAAAAACATAATCAGCCGCCATGGCTCTGGCCTGCCTTAAGGCTCCCTTAGCCACCTCAAAAGAGTTTCTTTCCCAGGTATGACTTCGTCTTTTTATCAGCCTGACAATATGGCCGTTAGGATTGACGCGCTTTAGCCAGCCATAGCAGAAAAATACCAAGCGGCTAAGAATGATATTATTATGTATAAAGCGGTCAAACTGATGGCCGTGGATAGCTAAAAATTTCTTACCAGCCGCTTGCCAAAAGTATTTATCGTGCACCGTAATGCCAAGCAAGTGCGATAAAATACCGGCGGCCGCGTCGTGGTTGCCATGAATCCAAACCACTTGGCAATCTTTGGACAATTCTCTGAATTTTGAAAGAATCCGCCAATGCTCGGCGTGCAGGCGCTTAAAGCCAAGGCCATTTAAAATATCGCCGTTTAAAATCAATCTTTGATAACTATAATTATTTAAAACCTCAAGGATTTTACGGCAACGAGTCAATCGGTCGCCCAAATGAATATCGGAAATAATTAAAGTGTCAATGGTTATTTTCTGCAGCTCTGGCATGCCACTATTATAGCAAAAATTTAAATTCGACAATAGCCCTTGCGCAAATATTCAAACTATGCTATAATGATATTATAAAATCAAAAACAAAAATACAAATAAAAATGCGTTTTTATTACTGCCCAAAAACAAGCAATTTAAATATTTCAAGGACTTTAGACAGCCTCGATCGCGGCTGTTTTTTATTAATTAAAAAATAAAAACAAAACCTATGATTATTAACGAAATTCTAAAAACAAAAATTCCGTTTTCCCTGGCGCTTTTGGCCATTATGGCCATGGCCGCCAATACGGAACAGCTCTTTTTACAGGCAGTTAAAACAAACGATAATGCCGCCAACGCCGTGGCGGCCATTAACTGGGCGCCTATTGAGCTTAGTCTAAACCCCTGGGCAAACAGTCTAATCAAGGAAAAAGTGGCTTTAACCGGCGCCGCTATCCCCTTGATACCAGGGGCCAAGAGGCTTACCTTTGATAACGGCTATACCGTGCGTTACCGCGTTGAGGCTTCGGCTGGCCTGGTAGCTAATTTTTACCGCCAAGTTTTAGCCAGCCAAGGCTGGAAAACTGCCGCCAAAATTTCTCCAAGCACAACCTTGGAAAAATTAACCATTGCTTACGCGGAAAATCCATGGTCAAAAAAAACGGACATAACTTACGCTTATGAGCCGGTAAACTACCCCAAAGTTTTGGGCGTCAAGATCGCCGAAGCCGACACCAGCGCCCCCGCGCCCAGCGAACCGACAGCCGCGCCGGTCTCGGAACCAACGCCCACCGCGCCGCCGCCATCACCTGAACAAAACCAAACTTTTAATAATCAACCCCAGCCGGTCGCGCCAGATCAATACCAGCCGCGCCCTGATCAGCCGCCCTTGCCAGAAAACCAAACCCAGCCGCAAGAACCGATGCAACCGATAAACCAGCCGACCATGAACCAGATGGAGTTTTCCCGGCCGTCAACCAAGCCGTTTCCCGGCGATCAGGGAAGCAGTCAAACCTGCCGAGTCAATGGCGTGGAAATGCCCGGCTCCTGCGAACAATATAATAATCAAAACCCAGGCCAAAAAGGGCCAGGCGACCAAATAAACCAGGGCGATCAGATGAATGGCCAAAGACAGCAAGGCCCGTCAGAAGAAGACCAGAAAAAAATGGATGAACGACGTTTTAAGGACATGAAAAAAGGTCTATCGCAATTTGCCAACGGCGCCAAAATGATGAAAAGAAGTATCGCTAAAATAAAAATTGCCAATAATAAATGCGGCGTAGGCATGCCGGAAGAACTGGAGAACGCTTTGGCTCAAACCGATAATTTAGTGAGAAAAATTAATGCGGCCAAGACCGCCGATGAGTTAGATGAAATCGTCGGCGATATCCAGGACGTGGGCTCGGTTATGCAGGACTGGGGCCCGAGAATGGGCGACTTAAACCGGCTCTGCCAAATGTTAAAGCGGGCTGACCGGGACGCCAAGCAATTTGATCGGAATATAAAACGGTTGGAGTCTCAGGCTAAGGCCAACAAGAAAGTTGACGTCAGCGAATTAATCGCCGAATATAAAACCGCCGTCAGCGCCCAAAAAGAAATTCTGGCGCAAGCCAAGGCCTTGGCTAAAACCGACCCAGAATCGGCTTTAACTAAAATTGAAGACGATTTTTACGGCAATCTGGACAATCTATACAATTTACAAATGCAGATTGATACCGTCATTAACATCACTCGGGGCATAAAAAATATTACTCGCGAAATAAATAAGTTCGCCTCGCAAATCAAGTCTTTAGCCAAAAAGAAAATTGACATTAAAGATATGCAGGAATTATTAAACGGCTTAAAAACGCGAGTGGAAGAAATTAAAACTCTAGTTAAAGAGAAAGCCGACCCTGAAGACTTAATCAATAAAATAGAAGAGGCCTTTGACAGCCGTCAAGAACTGCAGGATGCTTTGCAAGAATATGATATAGTAAACATGGTGCCGCAGATTAAGAGCGGAACCAATTATAACATCAAAATGAACTTGCCCGAGGCTTTTAGAAAGAACGAAAACAATAATGACGATAATGAAGCAGACGTCGACCAACGCCCGTTTAATGCTGGCCCCGGCGGAGCTGGCCCCGGCGCGCCAACCAAATTAGGGAGATAATTTCACGAATTCAAAAATAAAACCCCCGCCAAACCAGGCGGGGGTTTTAAATACTGACTGATTTGTTGTCTTGATTATATGAACCGGCTAAACCTTTCTCCGGCCGCGCCGCAAATGGAACAGATGCCCGGCGCTTGATCGCGGGCGCAGATATAGCCGCAAACCTGGCAACGCCAAACCGGATAACTTAAATGATTTGGCTGTTTAATTTCGTTGGGCATATTTTTAAATCTTTCAGCCAAAGGCTGATCCGCCTTGGGCGAAAATTCTTTCTTAGGCCGCCGCTCCGGGATTGATTTAATGACTTCTTTACTTTCATAAACTTTTTGGGAGACATATAATCTGCAGACGCAGGCGCCGAATTCAGCCACGTCGGCATCGCGATAATAGCATGGGCAAATTATGTCCAGATCTTCGGCTCTGACGCCTGAAGCCAAACGGCAGGGGCAAGACCGGTAGCCATATCTTTTTTCATTGAACAATAGGCCTCTGACTATGTTCTTCGCGTAATTCTCGTCATGATTTAAAAAATAGCCCCGCTTTTTAGCGCTAATAACCAGCCGGTTGTATAAATTATCAACTTCTTCTTTGGAAATATTTTTATTTGTCATCTATTTTATCTTACAAACTTTTTTAAGCTCCGCTAAATCATCGGCGGTAATTTGGTCGTTACCGCTTTCATTTAACCTGTACATAATCGCCTCGGGGTTATCCAAATGTTCCAGCCCCAGGGCATGGCCAAGTTCATGAGCCAAGACCCTGATTAGCATCTGCCGATTATCAAATTGATAAATATTTATCCTTTGGCCGGCGGCGTCGCTTTGATAAACGCCCTCCTGGAATTCTCCGGTCGCGGCGGCACCGATAGTATTGTAACGGCTGCCGTTTAAATTCAACTCATAAATTAAGCGGTTGATGACGTTAGCCAGGGCGTTAAGGTCGGCCACGGTTTTATTTATCGCCTCTTGCTTTAATTTAATCGACGCGGCCAACTCGTTTAAATTCTTTCTTTCCTGTTCCAAAATGGCGAACTCGTCCGGCCTGGCGCCGCCGCGCCGATTGGCCGCCCCGACCTCGGCTTCATAATTGGCCGACTCTTGATTATAATAATCAATCATGTTATCCAGCTCAATTTTTTGATTATCGTGGGTATTACTGAAGGCCTGGTGCTTGGTTCTCAACGCCTCATAACTGGCTTTATCCTGGCTGATGTCAATGCCTAAATTCTTTAATTTATCCGTGGAGTCCTGGCGCGAGTCATAGATCAGGTTGATTTTCAGGCTGGCATTCTCGGAATAATTGAAAAGAGGCTTGCCCAGGCCTTGGCTCCAAATTAGCGCCGCCTGGTTGACGCTGTCTTGCAATTCATCCTGATTCAAACCGAATCTGGCGTCAACATCACCGACTGCATAAGCCAAGGACTGGCCGCAAGGGCTAATATTTCTTTGTAAATTCTGCCAAGCCGAATTAAGATCATCCTCGAAATAAAAGACCAAACCGATAACCAAGACAGCTAACAAGGGGTAATAAGCCATTTTATAAAACACTTTCATAAATAAAGTATAAGCCAAGCGGTGATTTTATTCAATTAATTATTCTGGTAATCCCGCGCTTTTAATCATTTCTTAACAATCGTATAGTATGATTTTATCATTATTAAAACGTACGCGGTTGGCTCTGGGCAGTGGGCGGGAATTAGTAATTTTTTCACTCATGTATGTTATTTCTAAAAAAAGGGGGGGGGTTAGAAATTACTCGCTTCAAAAATTACTAATTCCCGCCCACTGCCTAAAACGGAGGTTTTTCAAACGCGTAAATCATAAATTAACTAATTTTTTATATATTTTTGCGCAAACGCGTAAGTCCTATATAAGTCTTGTGGCAATAGTTGTAAAGTGTATGGAATATATTAACCACATTTGATTAAAAAATTACAAAAAAAGAGATATAATGGGGTCGCGTAGTGGATGAGATTGGAACTGCATTTAAGGATTTTGATAAATTTATTTATATTCCAGATTTAGTTCAAAGGGTTGAATAAACTAATAGCTATTGGATCAATAGTTTAGCTCTTTATATAACTTAATGGGCTTAAATTTAGTTAAAAATCAAGAGTTGTGTTAATTAAGCAAAGGAGTTAAAATTAGAACATAAATTAATATTAAAATTAATATGGAGCCCATTCGCAAGAAATGGTTTATTATACAGCGAATAAAAGACTATAGAGATACTTCCGCTGATCATAACGATGTAAAATATCCAAACGATTTTGACAGGATAAGTATTGCCCAGCAACATGAGTTGTTAAAATTTTTTGAAAAAGAAAAAGTTATAAAAATTAATACCTCCCCACTTGATAAAAAAGGTGGCTTAATAATCGGAAATTATTCTCTAAAAATTTTTGATAATAAATTTGATATTAAAATTAAAAAAATTGAAAGGGAATACAAATTACATTCAAACCGGGAGAATATAAAACAAAACAAATGCAAACCGGAGTTTAATTCAGAAACAATGACATTGCGTTGGGGCAGATTGTCTTGCATTTTGAGTCCTGATGATACTATTTATTATTTAACTAAAATTATTTTTAACGATAAGTTGGGAGATTTAATTGATATTGAGCAGGTGCATAAAAAAATGTCTGCACCAGCAGACTCGGATTGGTACATTCTAAGTAAAACAGAAAGACAGGGGTTTATAAATAAAATTAGATTCTCGATTCGTGATCTTAATAAAAAAATTGCTAATAATATTGGTATAGATAAGGCAATCGAATTTAAAGGCAAAACAGTAAGATTTGTTATAGAATAAATTTCACGCACAATTACGCACATTCACGCACAGGGCCTTTGTTTATAATAAGCTCATAATGAAATAATTATGAGCTTATTATATGAACAAAGAATTATATTATAAAACTTCTGATTTGGCTTTGTGCGCGGCTTTATGTTGTAATGGATATGCCGTAAATAATATTGATAAAAAAAATCCTAAACGAGCAATTTTTTGGATTAAAAATAATAACAATTTAGATAAAATAATCAAAAGCTATTGGTCCCGCGAACTCACGGTGGAGCCCATGGCTTTTTTTAATATTCTGAAAGAGCTAAAAGCCAGAATTTATAATTCCTAATATGATATCTGAGCTTGATTTAAAAGAATATAAAATTATTTATAAAAAACGCTTCAATATCAATTTAACCGATAAAGAAGCGCTGACTCAGGCTACGCATCTGATCAATTTATTTAAAATAATTTATAAATCAGTCAAGATATAACAAATATGCGAGACTTTGTTCAGATAACCCGTAAAATAAAAAATGATTTTATAGATGGACAACTAACCCTTAACGAATTTTTAATTTTGCAATGGATTTTTTTAGATACAAACCCCTTTAATGGGAGGTTCGAAGTAAGCTATGGGGAGTTAGTCGAAATTTTTAGAAATAATATAAGCAATGTTAGTATGCGTAAAATTATTTCTTCACTGCGCCGGCACAACTGGATATGGTTTCTTGATCATAGGGGCAGGGGCGGCAAATTCACAATTCATCCATTAAATTTTCAGCTAACAAGTGGGCATATCCAAACAATGAGTGATTTTAAAAACACAACTAATAATAAACCTGCATCTCAACCATTGCCTAAACCAAATACACAACCAGACTACAACCTGGATACACATAATCACAACTTAAATTATCAAAAAAAACAATTGATTAAAGGGTTTTCTGCTACAGCAAACTCAGCCTCAATCACAACTTCCTATAATGATAATAAAAATAATAAATTATTAAGTGGTTTAAATTCAACGGAAACCATTATCGAAGAGAAAAACACAAAAGGTAGGGCGGTATTAAAAGAAATGATAAAAAAAATAAAACTAAAAAAGGAATGCCAAATAAATCAAAATTATGGCTGATAAAAAAGCACTAAATAGCACTAAATCGCTGGTACCGGTAAAGTATTATGAAATTTTTGCTTATCGCTTAATTGGGCTAACTTATAAGCAAATCGGAAGCAAAACCAACTATAGTGAAGGTTATATTAAGCATCTTTTTTGTAGCAAGGGAGTGCTATTTGAATTTTGGCTATCTTGGCTTAAAATGGCCAAAGAGGAAAGTATTGAAGAAGCTCTAACTATGATGTTCGGCCATTTACCGGATATTGTCCGGGCGAATATCATTGATGCTAAAACGACCGGCTCTATGATCGGCATCGCGGCGCGTAAAATACTTTTTGAATATACACTTGGCAAGCCGGAGGAACGGCTTAAGCTCGATGCTAAACTCGGCATATACACTTTCGCTGATTGGATTAAAGCCGAAACTTTAAAAGACAAAGCAAATAAACAAGCTAACAAGTATGAAACTGAACAAGCGGGCGATATTTCTTAAAAAAAGAAATCATTTAAAAAGGGCAATGAGTTTGATTATTACCAAAAAAGACGGTAAGATAAAGGCATAATTGAATATCGCACGCAAATGCATTCAAAAGCCCTCATCAGGCCTTGCATTTGCGTGCGGAACAGAGCGAAAGTTCTGTTAAAACTGGTGAGGGCCTTTTAGTTGCCTTATCAGAAAAGGAATAAAAATATGAAAAAACTATTTGTGTGTACCACTTGCGGATTTAAAGGTTATCCTAAGAAAAAAGTTAAGGGCAGTATTTTAACTGAAATTTTTCTTTGGATTTTCTTTATATTGCCTGGATTAATCTATTCTATCTGGCGTTTAAACAGTAAAACATGGGTATGCCCAAAGTGCGGCAATCAAACCATGATCCCTGCGGATTCACCAGTCGGGCAAAAATTAACCTCTTAAAACGGTTCTGGGGGGCCGGCGATAAACTTATGAAAAAAAATGTTTTAATATTAATTATATCTCTTTTATTGCTACCCGGATGTACGGACAGTAATTTAAATATTCAAAATACTGGGCTAAAAAATTCTGATAAAAATTCATCCTATGATACAATCCCTTATAACGACAAAACGGCAACCAACACACCGCCGGCAACTCAAGGAGTTTTAAACAAATCTGAAGCGGCGGCAAACACTTTGCCGGCAACTCAAGGGGTTGTTACCGAAGAAATCAAAAAAATTGATCAGCCAATTCAAAGTTTATATAAAGTCGCTCGGGTAATAGACGGCGACACAATAGAATTGGAGAGTGGCGACCATGTTCGTTATATAGGCATTGATACTCCGGAAACAGTTGACCCGAGGAAAACAGTTCAATGCTTTGGTAAAGAAGCATCTAATAAAAATAAAGAGTTGGTTAGTGGCAAAATGGTCAGACTGGAAAAAGACATTACCGATAAAGATAAATATGGCCGATTACTTAGATATGTTTATGTTGATAATATTTTCGTAAATTTAGAATTGGTTAAGCAGGGCTATGCTTATTCTTACTCCTATCCCCCAGATATTAAACATCAAGATTTGTTTGTTAAGGCGCAACAAGAAGCCAAAGATAAAAACTTAGGATTATGGGGGTCTTGCCAAGCTAAAGTTGCGGCTCCCACGAATACAAATACTACAAACACAAACATTTCTAATCCATCAGTTCCTAATACGCCGGAAGAAAAAAATTGCACTATTAAAGGTAATATAAATTCTAAGGGAGAAAAAATTTATCATTCGCCCGGTTGTAAAAGTTATAACACAACTCAAATAGATGAAGATAAAGGCGAGAAATGGTTTTGTAGCGAAGTTGAAGCAATCGCGGCCGGATGGAGAAAAGCATTAAATTGCCAATAAATTAATTGATATGAGCAATTTAATAAAGAAAAAGGTTGGCCCGAAAAAATTACCCACTAAGGAAAGATTAATTGAAATACTGATGGAATATACCGGCCATTACGGCGCTACTCCAGAACTAATTAAAGCAACGGTTGAAAAAATGTACCCATCCGATAAAACTAAATTTAATTTTAATGATTTCCGATGGGGTATTATTAATCACCTAATACTTATCCAGCCTTCCAAAACGATTGACGATTTGCGACACTTCGCCGATTTGTATCTCGCTTTATCAGATATAGCAAAAGAGGAGGGGCGCGATCCTAAGCCCTACCTTGATCAATTCAACAAACTTTATGACCGCATAATTGATCTTGTTTAAAATAAAAATTATGAACAACGATGAGACAAAAATTAAATATTTTCTTTACGCTCGCAAATCATCCGAATCGGAAGATAAGCAAGTTCAGTCAATTGATGATCAAATAAACAGACTGAAAGAAACGGCCAAAGATTTAGGATTAAATATTAAAAAAATATTTACCGAATCTAAATCAGCTAAACTGCCAAATAATCGGCCGGTGTTTGAAGAAGTGTTAAAGAGAATTGAAAAAGGCGAAGCCGGCGGCATATTGTGCTGGCAAATAAACCGCCTATCAAGAAATCCTGTAGATAGCGGAAAAATTAGTTGGTATTTGCAGAAAGGAATTATTAAATCAATCCGGACTATTGATAGAGAATATTTGCCGCAAGATAATGTCATTATGTTGAGTGTTGAAAGCGGCATGGCCAATCAGTTTATTTTAGATTTAAGTAAAAATACAAAAAGAGGCTTGGCCGGCAAAATTGAGCGCGGCTGGCTCCCCGGCAGGGCTCCGCAAGGTTATCTAAACGATGTAATAAATAAAATAATCATTAAAGACCCGGAAAAATTTGATTTAGTTAAAAAGATGTGGGAGCTAATGCTCAGTGGAAATTATTCAGTACCAAAAATATTGGATATAGCTAATCATGATTGGGGCTATCTCACGCGCAGAAGCAAGAGAGCTGGCGGCCGGCCAATGTCTATGAGCGAATTATATCGGATATTCAACGATCCGTTTTATTATGGTTATTTTGAGTATAAAAATAAAATCTACAAAGGCAACCATGAACCGATGATCACCATCGAAGACTTTGAAAGAGTCCAAGAAATTTTAGGCAATAAAAATAAACCTAAACCAAAAACTCACATTTTCGCTTTTACCGGGCTCATAAGGTGTAGCCATTGTAATTGCTTAATTACGGCCGAAGAAAAAACTAAGCTTATTAAAAGCACTGGCAAGCGGGCAACTTATGTATATTATCGTTGCACCAGAAGAAAAAGAGAATTAAATTGCCATGAACCATCCATTGTTTTAAAAGAGTTAGAAAAACAAATTGTCGATGAGCTCGGGAAATATACTATCCCCGAAGATTTTAAAAATTGGGCGTTAAACATTCTAAAAAAAGAAAACGATAAAGAAGTCTATGATCGCAGTAAAATTTATGAAATGCAAAATAAAAAATACTTAGATTTACAGAAGCAGTTAGATAATTTAACCGACATGAAAATAAAGGAATTTATTGATGATGAAAACTTTTTAAAGAAAAAAACCGAGTTGCAGAATGAAATAACCAACATTCGGGAAAAGTTAAATCTTAGCCAAGACAGGGGGCAAAATTGGGCTGAGTTAATGGAGAAAGCGTTCAATTTTGCGGCCTACGCGCGCGAAAGGTTCATTAGTGGTGATATGCAGGCAAAGCGAGAAATCATGTCAGCAATCGGGCAAAATTTCGTTTTAACGGGTGGCAAATTGCATATCGAGCCAATGGCTTGGCTACTCCCCATTTCAAACCTTAACAAAATTGGTAAAAATGCTTTTACTCGGTTAGAACCAACAAAAAACTGGTCATCTTCGCAGACAAACCAGTCTTTCGCTCGTAAAGAGATGCAATGGGGTGGCCAGAGAGAATCGGACTCTCGTATCTGGGACCACAACCCAGTGTTCTACCATTAAACTATGGCCACCACACTAAATCCCTTTATATTTTTCTAAACTATCACGTTTATTCACTAAGAGATGGTTACAAAACTATTTCGTAGCGAAATTTAGATATTTTTCGGCCAGGCGAGGAAAACCGAGCGAAATGATTTGAGCCGTAATAGTATTACGGTGAAAATCATTTCGCGCCAGTTTGACGAAGCCTGGCCGAAAAATAACAAACTGCAGCAAAAATAGTTTTGTAACCATCTCTAAGTGTAAAAAGTAAACAAAAGTTGCCTCATCGGCAACTTTTAAGGGACTGTCGCCGAATGCTCTTTCGAGCATAAATTTTCATAATGCTATAAATTAAATATAAGTGTTAGACTTAGACAAAGGTCGCCGGCCGGCGCGAGCCGGACGGAAACAATTAATAATTAATTTTAAATGTATGTCTAACGTTAACAGCTACATTGGAGTTGATCTCCATAAAAAGACTTGCTTCATTACCGTTATGAATCAAGCCGGCAGGATTAAAAAGCAAACGGAAATCTCAACCGATACGGATAAAGTGGCAAAGTTCTTCGCCAAGCATACGGACGCATCGGTGGCGGTGGAATCAACTATGAATTGGATACCGTTTTACGAGAACCTGGAAAGCCTGGGTTGCTCGGTGGTTTTGTCTAATCCCCTGCAGACCAAAGCGATTGCCGCGGCCAGAATCAAGAACGACAAGGTTGATTCTAAAATATTGGCTGATTTGTTAAGAACTAATCTCTTGCCCACGGCCTACCTGTCTGCGTGCCTCGCACAGGCAGACATTCAGCCGCGAGAAATCAGGGATTTAAAAGAGTTGGTCAGGCAAAGAGTTAATTATGTGGAAATACGGACGCGGATTAAGAATAAAATCCATTCGGTGCTGTTTAAAAATAACCTCAAACATGATTTTACCTGTCTCTACGGCCAGGCCGGCATGATTTGGTTGAAAGAGCTGAAATTAAGAGACATTTACCGGCAGGAAATGGACCGCTATTTAACCACCCTGGATTTGCTGGATAAGCAGATAGCGGAAATGTCCGATCAGATTATGGCAACGGCTAAAACCGATTATGACTGCAAACTGCTCATGACTATTCCCGGTGTAAGCTATTTTACCGCCCTAGTGGTTAAATCGGAAATCGGGGATATCAACCGTTTTGCCAGCGCCGGCAAACTTTGTGCCTATGCCGGTTTAATCCCCTCTACCTACGCCAGCGCGGAAAAAATCAGGCATGGACGGATTAGCAAAAGAGGCTCTAAATGGCTGAGAAAAGCGTTGATTGATTCGGTCACTTCCGGCTCCAAACATCCCAGTCGATTAGGTTTCTTTTACCGCCAGCTGAAAAAGAACAAAGGCACCGGCAAGGCCAAAGTGGCCACGGCCAGAAAATTGGCTACAATAATATTTGCCATGTTGACCGACAAGCAGCCGTTTCGGGAATTTGCACCAGTCAAGCAACGATAGGATACTCTGCTTAAATTTATGGTCCTGATGAGACCGCTTTCATAATTCAGAGATCCTTATCGTATTAGCGCTATTTGAGCTTAACCCTCCTGTAGCTCGTATAGGTAATTGATTGCAAATCGTTACGATAGAATACTTTTAAGTGTCCTACCGTTGTTTGACTGGTGCGCGAAGATGATATTTATTAATGAACTGACAAAAGATTGCTAATATCTGAACACTTGATTTAATTTATAGGTAATTTTGAGAAAATTTTTTATAAAATTTTTGAGAAGATATAGCTATATCATTGATAAAATTTTAGATAAAAATTTACCGAAATTTGGAAATTTAGGCCCAATACGGCATTCGGCGACAGTCCCACTATAACAGAATTCGCTGAAAAGTCAATCTAACGTGCCATCGCTATGGCTTTCTTCTCTCTGTATATTAACGCTAGGCTGGCTTCATAAGCGCCAACCAGAATTCCGGTGTAAAACAAGTCGCTTAACAGGCTGTTTCTGAAAAAGGGAATAGCCATGATATATGACTGCAATAAGCCGGCCAGATTATGGGTATAGAGCGAGCCGAACGCCCAAACCGCGCCATTGGTAATTAAATAAAAAATAACACTGCCTAAAATCGTCCCGCCCAAAATCGTGCTTAATTTTTTATGCTTTCTCACAACTAAGCCGATTAGGGTCATAATTATGAAACCGCCGTAAACCGAAAGCATGATTGACCAGCTGTAAAAGCCGATAAAAATATCGCTAAAAAACATAGCCGCTAACGGCAAAACAATGGCCCATTTTTTCGGCAGATACAGACCGGAAAAAATGGCAATGGCGCCGATGGGCGCGAAGTTGGCCGGATGCGGCAGAAATCTGGCCGCTATGCCCAAAATGATTAAGATAAAGGCCGGTAGTAATTTTTTCATAAAATTTGTTTGTATCAATTTTAATTTTACGATAGAGACGCAATGCATTGCGTCTCTATCGTATTCGTATTTATATTATAACAAAATCCCAAATAATTTCAATAATTATCGCGCCGGCGGGCGGCTACGCGCTAGATGTCAATCCCGCCGTAAGCAATCGCCCGAATAGTGTCCCAGTCAAGAGCGGAAACCGGCAGATATTCATATATTTTCACGAAGACACGGATACCGGCGCGTTCTGAATTTAAATCACGTTTCTCTGGACGCGGCCCATAAGCCATCATGTTAATTGCCGTTTGATCGTCAGATTTTTTTATATCTGCTTCCCTTTGATAAACTTTCTTAAATTCCATTTTTGCCTTATCTTCCGCTTCAAGACTTTTTGCCAAAGGAAGTTGATTGTTACTGATTCTAATAACATCTTCCCATTCGCTTTGAGTTTGCGGTGATTTGCCAAAAGACGATTTATAAGAATTGAGCACGCCGGCGCGCTCGCCCGCGCCCAATTTAGCCGTGCTTTTCGTTCCTTCGGCTACAAAATTTCTGACTTTACCGCCGGCTAAATCGCCCGCCTCAACCGCAATTTGGCTAAATTGCGTTGCTGATGAATCTCCAATTTTTACGCCTAACACCTCTGGCTTTAATTCTGTATTTTCACTATTTTTTCTTTCAGTAATTAAAGGCCGGCTATTGTCTGCTCCTCCCTCTGACACAACACAAGTTTTTTTTCGCTGATTTTCTTGTTCAACCGTTAAAGTGCAATTAATCGGCGTAACAGTTAAAACATTTCTGTACTGCCAATTATCCAAGCAGGTATTTTGCCAAACATCATATTCCACGCTCTGACAAGCGGTAGGGGCAACGAAAATAACGCTGCCGCCGGAGCTGGAGGAGGGCGCTGGAGCGGGCGTGGGTTCAGGGTCTGGGATTATAATCGGCTCGGGTATTTCATAATAGCCAACCGGAAAACTTTCACCGGCCAAAGCGATCACAGCGAAAGCCGTCATGGCTTTATTATTAAACTCTGGACTGCCGGTCGGATCTACCCACCAAAAACCTCCGTCTGTGTTGTCTTGCAGCGACTGTAAATGAGCCAGCGGATTATTACCGTTTTTTACCCAGTCGGTCGGCTCTTGGCCGATTTTATAAATCGCGGAAATCACCCAGCTGTCGGAACCAGAGTCGCTCGTCGTCCCCCAGGCCGGATCATTCATAAACCCGCCATCGTCATTCTGCAGTGTATGCAAAAAAACGGCCGCGTTGGTGATTACCGCGCTGTTCACGTTCACTCCGGCCTCAATTAAGGCCATAATAGCCGCGGCCGTATCGTTGCTGCCGCTCGAGCCGCCAACCTGATATCCCCAGCCGCCGTCAGCATTCTGATTAGCCAGCAAAAAATTTTTAGCCACCGTCGCTTCTAAAGAATCCGCTTTTTTTATAGAGGCAAAAGCCAAAATAGACCAAATATCATCATTTAACAAAGTTGCAACTCCCATTTGAGTCCCGTCATAATAAGTTTTTAACTTAGCCGCATAATCAATGCTGCCAAAGGTCGTGGGATTTTTCCCGGCCGCGGCTAAAGCCAAAATAGTTTTGGCGTAATCGTTGGTCGGATTAAAGCCTCCTGCGGCGACGCTGCTTAAATGGCTGACCGGCACATCAGTTTCGCCGGCCGCGATCAATGCCTGCGTCATCCAGGCATCCGGCGTCTGGCTCTTTAAATAAGCTACTGCTTCGGGCAGGCCGGCTGACGCGAAATTCGGCAGACCGATTGCCGCTAAAGCTAAACATGCGACTAAAAAAATTTTTGTATTCATAAAATTGATTGTTAAATAATTTTTCCTGTCATCCCCGCGAAGGCGGCCCGCCTGCCGGACGGGCAGGGAATCCAGAAAAAAGTTATATACGATTAAAATAATCTTTTTTCATATCTCCACTCAATCACATCGTTAACTTTAACTTTATAATTTGAAGCCCCGACTGGCGCCGGCCGGCCGTTAACATAATAAATCCAGTTCTCGTCGGCCGGATTATTTTTTACGCCATTAATGGCTTCAACGAAAAAACCCAGACCGGCGTAATCCCTGCCTTGAAAATCAATTTTTTTTTCTTGCTTTAATTTATTCATTAAATCATAAACTGAACTGCCGGAAAACCCCTTGACTTCATATCTGGCACCGATGATTATCAGGCTTACCGAAATTCCTTCGGTTGGCTTGTCAATCCCAACTTCTAGCCCGGCCGCTTTCTCCTCGGCTGCCGACCCGCCAGATTCGGCTAGCGCCGGGCTTGATTCATCCCCCGCCTTCCTTATGGCCGATTCATTGGCTGAATTTTCCAATAAGGCGATTTGAGCGGGCGCAGTCTGATTATTAGTTAAATACATGACCACAGCGCCAGCTGAAGCGATGAACAAAAATAAAATTAAAATTTTTGCCAAATTTTTTGTCTTCATAAATACTAACTAATTCGTTATTTATAGCGTGTTCCTAATCCACAAATCAACAAATCAGCTACAAATAACACAAATATTCATTTAAAATGCCCGCCAGTTTACCCATGACATTTGTATTTTATTTATTCGTAATATTTATAGCCGATTTGTAGATTTGTAGATTCAAAAAACCCGCCTCTTCGAGC
>MFFY01000051.1:313-13019 GCA_001778055.1 Candidatus Falkowbacteria bacterium RIFCSPLOWO2_12_FULL_45_13 | reverse complement strand
TACCACCAAAAAAATTAGAAAATACGATAACCGGCTGGTGGCGGCCAAATTCGTCAGTGTGGCGCCGCAGAAATAAATTTTTATAAAAATGGTAGAGACGCGATATTTTTATCCTGCCGCCAGGCCGCCAGGCCGAGTAGTATTGCCTGCGGGTACATAAAAATCGCTGGTACCAGCAAAGCCGGCAAACCGCGTATTGGGCGATCTCTGGATAAAAAAGACTGCCCAACATCGCGACCGAAGCCACTAAAAAAGCCAATATCAAACCATGCGCGCCTAAAAAATCCTTAACAATACTCTTACCGCTTTTCCGCGAAATAAAATAATAAATAATACCGGCCACGATTATGGCCTGGCCAAGGATTGTCAATAAAACCAGACTGGAACTAATAAGGGAGACGGACATAAATTTAAAATGATAGTTAAAAAATGTATTCTAATGACCCCTTAATTCATAATTCCTTATTCGCTAGTTTCTCGCAGACTCTGACGAACTCCACGAATAAGGGGTGAGGATCCAGCGGCCGAGAGATGTATTCCGGATGAAATTGCGTGCCAATGAAGAAAGGGTGCTTGGTAATTTCCACGGCTTCCACAATTCGGCCATCCGGCGAAGTGCCGGCCACGCGGAGTCCGGCTTTTTCATATTGAACGCGGTATTTATTATTAAACTCGTACCGATGGCGATGACGCTCTGAAACAGTCGCCTTTTTGCCCAATTTAGCGTAAGCGGAAGCCAGGCGCGTGCCGGCTACGATTTTGCACGGCCAGCCGCCTAACCTAATGGTGCCGCCGTATTGTTTTTTGGCTAAGAGCTCTTTTTGGCCAGGCATGATATGGATGACCGGATAAGCGGTTTTTGGATCAACCTCTTCGCTGTTAGCACCCTTAAAGCCCAAAACATTTCTGGCAAACTCAATCACCGCCATCTGCATGCCGTAGCATAGGCCGAAATACGGCACCTTATTTTCGCGCGCGTATTTAATGGTTTTAATTTTGCCCTCGGCTCCGCGCGAACCCCAGCCCTGCGGCACGATGATGCCGTCTAACTTTTTTAAAATTTTCACGCCCTGTTTTTCCACGTCTTCAGCGTTGAGCCAATGCAAAATCGGCCGGCAATTATTGGCTGCGCCGGCGTGCTTAATGGCTTCAATCACGGAGATATAAGAATCGGACAGGCAAAAATCGCCGGTGGAAAAATACTTGCCCACGATACCGATATTAACAGTTTTCTTAACGGCTTTGATTTTACCGACCATTTTCCGCCAATCCACCAAGTCCTTCTTTTTCGGCGACAAATTAAATTTTTCTAAAATACGCGCTCCTAAATTATCTTTTTCAAAATTAATCGGCGCTTCATAAATTGATTTTATATCCGGCGCGCTGATGACGTCGCTTTCCTGGATATTGCAAAAAATCGCCAGCTTACGGCGGCGCGGCGCGTCAATCGAAGCGACTGACCGGGCCACGATAAAATCCGGCTGGATGCCGGCCGAGTTTAAAGCCCTGACCGCGTGCTGGGTCGGCTTGGTTTTCATTTCGCCGATAATTGACGGCACCGGCAGATAAGACACCATGATAAATAAAACATTGGCCGGCTCAGCTAGGTGCATCATCCTGGCCGCTTCTAAAAAAAGCAAATTTTCATATTCACCGACCGTGCCGCCTATTTCAATAAGCATAATTTCGGCCCGGTCTTTTTTCGCGGCTGATTTAATTCTGCCGATAATTTCATTCGGGATGTCAGGCACCACCTGCACGCAGCGGCCGCCGTATAAAAGATTGCGCTCTTTGGCTATGACGGCGGAATAAATTCGGCCGGTGGTCATGTAATTTTCCCGATGGATATTTCTGTTTAAAAATCTTTCATAATTGCCCACGTCCTGGTCGGTCTCATCGCCGTCTTCGGTCACGAAGACTTCGCCATGCTCCACCGGATTCATGGTGCCGGCGTCGACATTTATATAAGGATCAATTTTGATGGCGCTGGTATTATAGCCTTTTGAAACTAAAATCCGGCCGATGGAAGCCGTGGTAATGCCCTTGCCCACACCGGACATGACGCCCCCGACGATGAAAATATATTTAGTTTCTTTATCTTTTTTTGCCATAAATTATATGTGTAGAGTCGGGCTGGAAAAATTATTTTTATCGCAATATGGAATTGTAGCGATTTTTTACAAAAATTATTCCATAAGACATAAATAAAAAATAATTTTTGTAAAAAACGCCCAAATTTCATCTAAGCAGAAAAAATAATTTTTACAGCCCGACGCAATCGTCTAACTATTTTTTATTCAATATTTCTATCGCCTTTTCCAACTGCGGATCCCTGCCTGCTTCATAGTCTTCGGGAGTTAAATCCACGTCAATGTCCGGCTCAATCCCCTGCCCGTCAATATTATTGCCCTTGGGCGTTAACCATTTGGCCACGGTAATTTTTACCGAGGAGCTGTCTTGAAGCCCTTCCAGGGTTTGCACCGAACCTTTGCCAAAAGTCTTTTTGCCCACGATAGTGGCTTTATTATAATCCTTTAAGGCGCCTGCCACGATTTCCGAGGCCGAAGCGCTGCCCTGGTTGACTAAAACCGCCGTGGGAAAATCTTTTAAACGAGCGCGTCCGCGGTTTAAATATTCATTCTTTTTTCCCGGGTTGAACTGCTCGGTTACGATTATCCCATCCGCAATCCATTCGCTGGCCACATCAATGGCGGTTTCCAGATAACCTCCCGGATTATTCCTTAAATCCAACATAATTCCTTGAGGATTCTTTTCGATCGCCTCCCGAACCGCCTTTTTAAATAACTCGCTGGTATCGTCGTTAAAATTAGTTATGGAAATAATAAATAAGTTATCATCGCGCAATGCGGTTCTGACACTTTTTACGATAATGGCTTGCCTGATAATTTTAAAATCCTGGGGTTTGTCAAAACTGTCTCTAAAGATGGTTAAAATCACTTCCGACCCTTTGGGGCCGCGGATTAAGCTGACCGCCTGATCAACCGCCAGGCTGGCGGTTGATTGGCCGTTAATGGCATAAATTTTATCGCCTGATTTAAGGCCGGCCTTTTCCGCCGGCATATCGGCCAGCGGCGCGACGATCGTGATAAGATCGTTTTTTTTACCGATTTCGGCACCAATGCCTTCAAAAGTACCGGCCAAATCATTGGAAAATTCTTGGGCCAGTATCGGTTCCATATAAACCGTGTAAGGATCGCCGATAGATTCAGTCAGGCCTTTGAGCGCGCCATAAAACATTATTTTATCATTCAACTTGTTGCGATCCACATATTTTTCCTTTAATAAATCCCAGACCTGCCAGAACTGATTAAAATCCACGTCCTGCGTCAGTTTATTGGCCGGCGCCGTCACGTATTTATTATATATTTTGCCGAGATAAACCGCTTCCTTAAGGCTGGCCGACTTGACGAGCTCATTTTTTTGCGCCAAAATCATGCCGCCGGCAAAACTGGCCGACATTAAGATAATCAATGACAAAATCACGCCCAAAATTTTTATTTTACGGCATCTCCTGGCCACCGGCGCACCCACCGGAGGCATGATATTATTTAAATCTTTTGCAATATTCATATTAAGTTTACCCCGCCAAAACCCTATCAGACTTCCGACAGGCCAATAAAAAAACAACAATTAATATTTACCTCTTAATCTTACCATAAGTAAATTCGTTTTGCCAAATCCTACGGGATTGAAAAAGGGCTTGATTTAGGGTATGATATAGTTAGTATTAAACCCTAAATTAAAAATCCTAAATTCGAAACGAATCCAAATGACCAAAACTTTAAATTCAAAACAAATGCAGTCATGTTTCAGTTTTGGACATTTGATATTTGAATTTTGAATTTGTTAAGCCTGCCTGCCGGCGGGCAGGGATTTCGATATTCGAATTTCGAATTTTAGTAAATTTATGCCAAAATTCATAATTACCGGCGGCCAACCTTTAAAAGGAGAGATAAAAGTCAGCGGGGCAAAAAATTCAGCCCTCAAAATTCTGCCAGCCGCGCTGTTAACCGAAGAACCCGTAACCATCGCCAACTTGCCGGAGATTGAGGATGTGCGCCGTTCCATTGAACTTCTTACCGGTTTAGGCGCTCAAGTCAATCTGATCAGCCCAAGCTCCTGCGTCATCGAGGCCAAAAATATTAAAAAATTTGAATTAAACCCAGAACTCGCCAAAAAATTCCGTGCCTCTATCATGTTCGTCGCCCCCTTGCTCGCCCGCTTGGGCGAAGTCAAATTTCCCCATCCAGGCGGCTGCATTATCGGCGCCGGCGAACGTCCGATAGATTTATTTCTTGAGGGTTTTAGTGCCCTGGGGGCGGAAATTAAAATTAACGGCGGTTTCTATCATCTTAAGGCTCGGCAATTAAAAGGCGCGGAGTATTTTTTCACCACGATAAGCGTAACCGGCACCGAAGCCATGATCATGGCGGCCGCTCTGGCTAAGGGGAAAACCACCTTAAAAAATTGCGCCATGGAACCGGAAATTGCCACCTTGGCCGAACACCTCAATGCCTGCGGCGCTAAAATAAAAGGGGCTGGCACGCCCACTGTATGCGTTGAAGGCGTAAATAAACTAAGCGGCGGCAAATTCACTGTCATGCCGGACAGAATTGAAACCGGTACCTTCGCCATCTTGGCCGCGGCCGCGCGCGCGCCCTTGACTATTACTAAATGCCTGCCGGCTCAGATTGAATCGCTCTTAGCTATTTTTAAAAAAATCGGCATTGCTTATCAAGCCGGATCGGATTGGTTAAAAGTTCTTCCAGCAAAAAAAATAAAAAGTTATAATATTAAAACCCATGAATACCCGGGCTTTCCGACCGATTTACAGGCGGCTTTTACCGTGCTTATGACCCAAGCCAGCGGCGTTTCCATGATCCATGAAACCATTTATGACCGACGTTTGATTTATGCCGATATGCTGACACAGATGGGCGCCAATATTATTATGTGCGATTCTCATCGCTTAGTAGTCAACGGGCCCAGCCGCCTTCATGGTAAAAGATTAACCAGCCCGGATTTGCGGGCCGGCATCGCCATGATTATCGCGGCGCTGATCGCCCGCGGCGAAACTGAAATCGACAATGCTTACCAGATCGATCGCGGCTACGAAAACATTTGCGAACGGTTAAACAAGCTGGGCGCGGATATAAAACGGGCGGACTAGAATATAAGCGGTAAAATAACAAATTTTTAATTTTAAATGAATTTTAAATGAATAAATTTCAAATTAATTAATTTATTCATTTATTTTAAATTTAAAATTATCATCATGACTTTAAAAGTAAGGCGAATGCTTAGCCTGATATTTATTATTTTATTTCTCACGATTTCCCCGGCCGTCATACTCTACGCCGCCGGCTACAAATTGGGTAAGGACGGCTTTTCCGTCCGGCGAACCGGCCTATTTATTGTTGAAAGCAAGCCCAGGGGCGCAAAAATTTTTCTCAACGGCAAAGCCCAAAAAACCATGATTAATTCTTTGCTTAACCGAGATAATTATATTACCACGCCGGCAAAAATTAAAAATCTTTTGCCCGGCGAATACGAATTGGCGCTGGAACATGAAGGCTACTTAAGCTGGAGAAAAGTTTTAACCATTAATCCCGGCGCCTCGGCTTACGCTAAAGATATCAATTTATTTAAAACCAGCCTGCCGCTTCTTATAATTCCGTCCAAAATAAAGGCCCTGGACTTTCCCCTGGACGGCAAAACCGCCTTGATTATATCCGCCGATCAGCTCACTTTTCTTAATCTGGCGGATGAATCAAAAAAGTCTATCAGCCAGAATTACCTGGAAGGAAAAAATATTGTTTGGTCGTCGGACGGTCAAAAACTGATAATAGACAATTATTTTTTTAAGACCGACGATTTAAACTTTAAGATTGACTTGAGCAAACTAACCGCCGGCGCCTTTAACTACCGCTGGTACAATGATGTTTTATTTTATCAGGATAGCGCTTCAATCTATCAGCTCGACCATGATAATTTACCGAAAAAAATCATCGGTAATATTGAATTTAAAGATTACCTGGTTAAGGCGGGTTACTTATATATAATCAATCAAACCAAGCCAGCCGCCAGCCTAAAAATCATTGAATTAGCGTCAAATAAAGAGATTAAGGAAATCAACCTGCCAGCCGCGGCCAGTTATTTGTTTATTAACCCTGAACAAGCTTTGCTTAATCTTTACGATGATAGCCATAAAACCCTATATCTCATCAACCCGCTGGCCGCTTATTTTTCGCCCTTAGTTGAAATTATAAACAACCTGAGGATCGCTCTGTGGGCGGACGATAACAGATTATTATACGCCAATGATTTTGAAATTTGGCAATACGACTTAGCGGCCAAGAAAAAAACCCTGCTTACCAGAATCAGCGACCCGATTAATCGTGTCGTCGCGCACCCCAATAATAATTATATTATCTACGCCACGCCAGAAACCATCAACGTCATTGAACTGGACGAAAGAGAAAAGAGAAACATCAGCGAACTGGCAAAATTTGATTCAATCGACTCTTTAGTTTTAAATCCCGAAGGCGATAGCCTATATTTTTCCGGCCGCGTTGGCCAAACCGAAGGTTTATATAAGCTATTGATTCAGTGATATAGCCGCCCCAACCTCAACCAAGCGCCATTTGATTCATGAAAAAATATAAAAACAGACGCCTGACGACGACTGTTTGTTATTTCTTGGATTTTTACCTTAACTGCCAAATCCATTTATCCAATTCGTCTCTCGCCGATTTATCGATTAAATAAATATTGTCGCTATCGCCTTTTTTGGCATAATATAATCCGTTCTGATTTTCACCGATCATTAAAACATTATCAACCCCCTCGCCGGAAGCCTCGATAATAATTAAGTGTTTATCCAGCCCGGTATTATCAAATGTTTGTTCGGGAATTTCTCTGGCTTTCAAATCCGACATCAGCCGCGATATTTTGTCAATTTTTTCTTGATTAACCGTAAATTTTTCCGGCAAGATCCCGCTCCATTTATCGCTCTTTAATTCAACGGTAAATTCGCGGTTGGGATATTGGAATCTAATTTTATTTAAGGCTGATTCGGCCGTAGAAAAAATAGTTAAATCGCGCCATTCCGCCGGCTCGAAAACCCCTCTTAAATCGGCTTTAACCAAATAAGTGGCAGGAGACTCCGGGGCGGAAATATAAGAGCCGCTATAGCCAGCCCGGTTGCCGATTGTAAAATCAGCGACTTTTTTCTCCGCCTGGTAAATTTTGACGTTTAAGCCGGCGCCGTCAGTTTTAAATTCGCTTTTTCTGGCTTGGCTATTGCTGATCAATCCAGGCTCTGAACTGGCCGCTTGCTTTAAACGCTCCAGGGCGCTGGAAGTCAAGCCCGGATCCGCGTAAAAATCTTTGGCGTTATTATATTTCCATTTAATTGACGCGGGGGCAGCTAAAACATTGCTTGGCTTTGATAAAACAATCGTCTTGCCGCCTGAAGTAATTTTCATTTTATCGATTTTAGTAATGTCTATTTTAGCTAAAATATTCTGCGGCTTGCCTAAATTATTTTGCCATTTCTTCAACGGACCCTGGTAAACATAGGCCAGGGCGATGAGTACAACTAATAAGCCTCCTAATATTAGAGTCTTTTTGTTCATAAGATTAATAAACTCAAAACTCAAATTGCTTTAAAAAAAATTATAATTCGTGCCGACCCACCGTTTTACTTCTCCTTCTTAAATAATACCTCGCCATGCCGAACAGCAGGACAACTGCAGTTAAGCCGAAAATATTGCCGTATCTGACTGCTGTTTTGACTGACTCGTTCACCTCTTTAAGCGGCCGCTCAGTTACTCCTTTAGAGCGAATGGTGATCAGGTCGTCGCCTAAGCTTAAACTATCAACCACGTTCTGGAAAAACAATAAATTGTCCGGATAATTTCTCAAAAAATTATCGCTGATAAAATCGCTATCGCCGACTAAAACCATTCGGCCTGGCTTAAGGCTCGGGTTATTAAAAGCGCTCTTAAATTTACCGGCCAAGGAAACGGCTAGGTTGAATTTCCCGCTCTGGCCGTTGCTAATCCGGGCTTGCGGGGACAAATTGAAATTATCCGCCACGGTCACGGCTTGGTCGGTGGTCCTGGCCAAATAAGACACCGCTATGGCCTGATCGGCCGAAGATGGAAATTTATCGGTCAAAACGTCAATTGACGACGCCCAAGGCAAAACCAAGCCCTCTAATTTAGCCACAGCCGCGTTATTCTGATCAAAGCCGGATTTTATAATCTTGGGCCAATACGGATAATTAACCGAAAAGGTGACAAAACCCTGGCTAAACGACGCCAGGCCGTTACTCGAGTCTAAGACTAAATTATTATTAAGCCTTAAGCCATAGCTTTCTAAAATTTTATTTAAGCCCGTGTCATTCTTATCAGCCGACAGCCCTTGCTCCACGGTAACGCCATTAATCAAAATTACTAAAGAACCGCCTCTCATTAAAAATAAATCAATGGCTTTTAACTCTTCGTCATTAAATTTTTCTTTGGGACCGATAATAATTAACGTCTCAAAATTATCCGGTATCTTTTTCTCCGTCGTAAAATTTATCGCCGAAACATCATAGATCTCGCCTAAATTTTTATAAGCCGCGGCCGTGTCATTTTGCGCTTGAACCGCGCCATTACCTTGCCAAAAACCAACTCCCGCCAGCTTGTTATTGGTCAATTTTTTAATCGCCGCGGTAATCTGATATTCAAAATTAATCGTGGTTTCCACCACCGGAATGGCCTGGGTTTTTTCGCCGTATTGAATCAGCAAGCCCAAATAGCCGTTAACCACCTGGTACTTATCCTTTTCCAGGACGTTAAATTGCAATTGGGGAATGCCGGCTAAATACAGCTCCTGCTCCAGGGCTTGATCGTCTCCCGGGTCGATAAATTCAAACCTGACCTTGCCGCCGGAATAACTGCCGTATTCTTCCAAAATATCGCTCACTTCCTGCCTTAAATTTATATATTGCGCGGGCAAATTAGCCGAAAAATAAGCTTTGATGCTGACAATATCTTTTAAATCAGCGACAGTATTTTTACTGACCTTAGAAATTGAATAATCCTTATTCTGCGTTAAATCAAAACGGTAAAATATATTATAAGAAAAAAAATTAAGCACGATTAAAATGCCGAGGGCGATAATGATTAATGCGACGGAGTTTGTTTTACTTAGGAATTTAGAATTAATCTTCATAATGCTCAATTTGAAATGTTTAACTTATAACAATAAATTTCTATGAATTTCGCGACCCCGTGCTTGACACGAGGGAGCTAATTTCTTAATTCTGAAATTTATAGAAATTAGCTCCTGCCGCTTCGCTCCAGTCGCGAAATTAAAAAATTAATTATTTTTTGTTCTATTTCCACCCCCTTCTCTCGATCACTCTGACATTCAGCCAGAGAAACAAAAAAATAAAAGAAAAATAAAAAATTAAATCCTTGGTGTCAATCACGCCTTTGGCGACATTATTAAAATGGCTGCCCAGGCCTAAAAATTTCATAATGGGCGCCAGCGCGGCCGGCGCGCCGGCCAGGACAAAATCAGCGCCCACGATAAAAGCCGTGAAGCAAGCGGCCAAGCCTAAAATAAAGGCGATAATTTGATTCTTGGTCAAACTGGAAATAAATAAACTCAAAGCCAAATACGAGCCGCCCAAGAATAAAGCGCCCAGATAGCCGCCGATCACCGGACCCTGGTCCAAATCGCCTAAATAAGCCACGCTAAACGGTATGGAGATTGATAATAGCAAGCTAAAAAATAAAAAAAATAAGGCGCTAAAAAATTTGGCCAAAACTACCTGCCAATCGGTTAGCGGCAGAGTGAGCAAAAACTCAATCGTGCCGCTTTTCTTTTCTTCGGCCCAAAGCCTCATGGCCAGAGCCGGCGACAAAAACAAAAAAATCCAAGGCAGCAAAGCGAAGTAATTTCTCATGGAGGCTTGGCCGATTAGAAAAAAGGCGTTAAAAAACAGCCAATTGCCCGCGATTAAAAATACGCCGATAAAAATGTAAGCGATCGGAGAATTAAAGTAGGACATCAATTCTTTCTTAAACAAAATATAAATAATTTTTAGGTATTTAGATTTGTCCATATCGAAATTTAAAATTGTTTCTTACTGTTATTCCAGCCTCCGAGCCGGAATCCAGAATTAATTGCCGAGAACGATTATTTTATGAATAACGTGATAAATTCGCTTACCTGGGACTCCCTCCTGGATTGCGGGTCGGAGCCCGCAATGACAATACAAAAATTTTTGCATTTTTAACTGCCATTTTTCATTTTGATTTTTACATTTTACATTTATTTCGTCAGTTCCCTAAAGACGCTCTCCAGGCTGGCGCTCTGCCTGGAGAATTCCAGAATACTCCAATTATTCTTCATTACGGTCATGGACAGATATTCGCGCATATCCACGCCCGGCTTAGGTTCAACTTCGTAGCCATAAATATCTTCAGCTTCCCTGTCTTTAACATTAATATCAATCACATTTTCCATTTCCTTCAGTTGTTTCAAAACTTCCGCCTGCGGTCCTTTTATTTTCACGTAAATCAATTCTCGGCCGCCGGACTTAGCCACCAGCTCCCTAGGACTGCCCTGTCCAACAATTCGGCCGTTATTTATGATGATTACCCGGTCGCAGGTGGCGCTGACTTCGCTTAGAATATGAGTGGAAAATATCACGGTTTTTTCCCGGCCGATGGTTTTTATCAAATCGCGTATTTCCACAATCTGATTCGGGTCCAGACCGGTGGTGGGCTCGTCCAATATTAAAAAATCCGGCTGATGCATGATGGCTTGAGCCAGGCCCAGGCGCTGGCGAAAACCTTTGGACAATTCGTCAATAGTCTGAAATAAAACTTTATTAAGGCCACAGATTGAAGCCACCTGGTCAATCCTGGCTTTAATTTTATCTTTTTCCAGCCAGCGGATTTCGGCGATAAACCGCAGATATTCAAGCACTCTCATGTCTTCATATAGCGGCACGGTTTCCGGCAGATAGCCGATTTTTTCCCTGGTCGCCAAGGAATCAGCGGCCGTATCCAGACCGTCAATCAAAACTTGGCCCGAGGTCGGCTGCCAGAAAGAAGTGATAATCTTCATGGTGGTGGTCTTGCCGGCGCCGTTGGGGCCTAAAAAGCCCAAAATTTCTCCTTTGGCCGCGCTAAAGCTAAGATTATCTAAAATTAAATTTTGTCCGAATTTTTTGGTTAGATTTTTGATTTCAATCATAAAAATTATACGAATTACAAATTTTTTACAAATATACAAATAAATATAATCCTAATTCACGAATAATGCGAACGTTATGAATGTTGTAAATAATATTCGTAAATTTGTATAAGATTTGTAATTCGTATATTATCTGAATTCATCCAGCACCGTCGTTAATATAATAATTTTCCCGTCGCGAAAAACTCTTAAACCGATTTTAGCTCCAGGTTTATATTTTTGAATAACCGACAGTAAAGTGGTTTTGTCTTGAAGCTTTATGCCATTAATTTCCATAACGATGTCCCCGGGTTTGAGACCGGCTTTATCGGCAGGCGAGCCGTCAAGCACCGAGGGCGTGCCGTCATTATTGATGGAAATCCAGGCGCCGCTGTTTAAGCCAATCTTTAACTGGCTGGCGAGCTCCGGCGTCAACATATGATATCTGACACCCAGCCTTGGCCTGACGATGCGCCCGATTTCCCTGACCGACTTAATCACCGGCTTAGCGTCATTAATCGGGATGGCAAAACCGATGGAAGAGCCGGTCTGATCCGTGGCCACGTTTATGCCAACGATGTTGCCGTCCAAATCAACCAGCGGGCCGCCAGAGTTGCCTAAGTTTATATTGGCGTCGGTTTGAATGACATTGTCCAGGGTCTCGGAGGTATTGCCGCTTTGGTCCGAGGCTTCAATATTTCTGCCCAAACCGCTGACTATGCCCTTGGTGGCGCTATTTTGATACCTACCCAGGGCATTGCCGATAGCGATGACCGTGGCGCCGATTTGCAGTTTGTCGCTGTCTCCTAACTGCACAAACGGCAAATTTTTATCAAAAATCTTTAAAACCGCCAAATCATTTATCGGATCCTTGCCGATAAACTGGGCGTAATATTGCCGGCCGGAATTTAAAATTATTCTATATTCGGCGGTTTTTTCGCCGGCCACGTTTACCACGTGCTTATTAGTTAAAATCAAACCATCCGGAGAAATTATGATGCCGGTGCCGGAACCTTTTCGTACTTTGCTTTTTTGCTCGGTTTGCTGGCCGGTGTTTAAATTTATTACCGTGGTAGTTACTTGTTCGGTTATGATGATGCTGACTACAGCCGGTATGACTTTGTTGATCGCCCTGATAGTCGCTTCCTGGTCATCCAGGCGCAAATTATCGGCTATTACGCCGGTCATCTGGGGCGCGTAAAAATTCAAAAACATGCCGCCGGTCAGACCGGTTAATAAAATCAAACTAATTATTAAATATCTTTTTATCATATGACAATATTTTATTACTTGGGATTATCCGGGTCATTGCCGTAATAACCGCCCGCCCAGCCTAATCTTTTTTCGCTTCCAGACTCGGGCTTGCGCCTCGGACGGCTCTTGGCCTCGGCGGCAGATTCAGGCGATGAATGCCGGGGCATCTCCTTATCAGGGCTTGGCACAT
>MFFY01000051.1:0-121 GCA_001778055.1 Candidatus Falkowbacteria bacterium RIFCSPLOWO2_12_FULL_45_13 | reverse complement strand
ATTCGGTAAAATAAAGATCTGCTTCAGGTGGATAATTCTTAATCGTCAAACAATTTGTAATTAATATTGAATTCGATTAGGGATTGATTAAAAATCGTAAATCGAAACTGAAAATACCTTT
>MFFY01000050.1:13250-17754 GCA_001778055.1 Candidatus Falkowbacteria bacterium RIFCSPLOWO2_12_FULL_45_13 | reverse complement strand
GTGGAAAATCTCGGTCCCTCTATAGTTATCATTGTCCCCTGCTCATGATGCGCCAGTTTCAGCTCGCGCGCGGCTTTGATTAAAATCCGCCTTAACTCCGGGCAAAATGGCTCGGCCATGGCCGTATGCACCACCTTGTCTTCAAAAAAAGTCAGGTTGCGATGTTTGGTGAAATCAATGAATTGGTCCAAAAACACTAAATCCCGCGGTTTAATTTTTTCTTTTAAAGAACCGCAGGCCGTAGTGGCGATAATATGCGTGCAGCCGGCTTGTTTTAAAGCCCAGATATTGGCTCGATAAGGCACCTTGGTTGGCATAATAGTATGACCGCGGCCGTGGCGCGCCAAAACCACTGCCTCCACCCCTTCAATTTGGCCGCAAACCAAGGGCGCAGCCGTGGCGCCAAAAGGCGTAAGGGGATTTATCTCTTTGGCGTTTTTTAAAATGCCCGGTTCATCCAGCCCACTGCCGCCGATGATAGCAATTTTGATTTTAGACATAAAATAATTTTAGTAATCATCCCGGCCCTACCCTTATCACTGTCATGGCGGCCTACGAGCCGCTATCCAGGGGTGCGGCGTAAGAATTATAAATCATCAAATAAATCGCGCCAAGCAGGATTGTCTTTTTCAATTAATTGTATTTTCCATTCTCTTTTCCAGTTCTGTAATTGCTTTTCTCTAGCAATGGAATCCCTGACATCAGTATAAACTTCATAATAAACTAGTTTATTAACTTTGAGATGGTTACAAAACTATTTCGTAGCAAAATAGTTTTGTAACCATCTCTTTGTACTTTTTGGTAAACCTGTCATAAATTCCTTGTTTATGCTTATAAATTCTATCTTTTAAATTTGAGGATATGCCGATATACAATGTACCGTTTCTTTTGCTAGCTAGAATATAAACATAATATTGTTGTTCCCTCCTCATGTTATTTTATTTCCTTATTAGCGTATTTACTGCCCAAACCTGGATGCCGGCTCAAAGGCCGGCATGACAAATAAAAGAACTATTCCTCCTTATACTCCACCAACCACCGCACCTCAAGTCCCCGTTTTTTCAATTTTCCCGACCCGCCCAAAAAAGGCAAGTCCACCAGGAAGCTCACGCCCGTAATTTTTCCGCCCAGCTTTTCTATCAAATCGCAGGCCGCCAAAGCTGTGCCGCCGGTGGCGCAGAGGTCGTCAATCAAGATGACTGTCTCGCCCGGCCTGATGGCGTCCTCATGCATGGCCACCGTATTGCTGGCATATTCCAAGGTATATTCCTGCTCCAAGCAGCGCCACGGCAGTTTGCCTTTTTTGCGCACAATGGCCAGTCCGGTGTTTAATTTATAGGCCACAGGCGCGGCCAATAAAAACCCGCGCGCGTCAATGCCCACCACTTTATCAATTTTTTTCGCCAAATACGGCGCGGCCAATTCATCCAACGCCTGGCGAAAAGCCGGGCCATCTTCCAGCAAAGTCGTGATATCCTTAAAATTAACGCCCGGCTTGGGCCAGTCCGGAATTTCCCTGATTTTAGATTTTAGGTCCATAGATTTATTTTATTTTTTTATCCGTTAGCAACCTTCTAATTATCATTACCATTTCTTTCTCCGCTCCCCTCTTCATCACCCGCCCGATTTTTTCACCCAGTCTTTTTTGCAATTTTTTATCATTCAATAAATTTATTATTTCACTAGCAAATTTTTCCGGCGTCAAATCCTTCTGCTCTAAAACTACAGCCGCCTCTTTAAACATTTGAGCATTATCCACTTGATGCGAACCCGGCATGGGAATGATGATGGCTGGCTTTTTAAGATACGACAATTCAGACAGCGCGCCCATGCCCGCGCGCGTTACCACCGCGTCCGCCAGATGCAACGCCTCGGCCATTTGTCCGGCATCTAAAAATTCAAAAGTCGCGTAATTCTTACTTCTAACTTCTAACTTCTTACTTTTATTTTTCCCGGTCACATGTATTATCTGACAAAACTTAGTCAGTTCGCTTAAACTTTCCTCAACTAATTTATTTATGGCCATTGCTCCCGTTCCCCCGCCCACAATTAAAACAACCGGCAAATTTCCGCTCAAGCCAAAATTGTTATAATTCTTACTTCTAACTTCTAACTTCTTACCTCTGACCGGATTTCCCGTCCAAACCGCTTTTTTCCCGTAGTCGGCCAAAGATTTTTCAAAACTTACCGTAATAATTTTCGCCAACGGCGCCATTAATTTATTGGCCAAGCCCGGCCGGACGTCCTGCTGGTGGACTATCACCGGCACGCGCAGGATCCAAGCCGCCCAAACCACGGGCACGCTTATGAAACTGCCCGCGCTCATCACCAGGTTCGGCCGCCATTTCAGCATGATAAAAAACGCCTGCCAAAAGGCCAATTTAATTTTAAAAATATCGCTAAAATTTTTAAAAGAAAAATAGCGCCGCCATTTTCCGCCGCTGATAGCCTTGAATTTTATACCGGCATTTTCCACCATGGCTCTCTCCGGCCCGTACTTCGTGCCCAGCCAGAGAAATTCAAGCCTCACCCTGCCCTCTCCTTGCGAAGGAGAGGGTTGACCGCTCGCCGCCTTCTCCTCTTCTGGCGAAGAGTGTTTTCCCCCCTCCAGTGGGGGAGATAAAAGAGGGGGTGGGAGGGGTGAGGTCTCTAACTCTTCGGCCACGGCCAACAGCGGCGCTACCGACCCGCCTGTGCCGCCGCCGCTTAAAAGAATTTTGTATTTTTTCTCATTATTCATAATTCCTAATTTCCTTTCTCCTGTCTGCTGATATTAGCCAATGTTCCAACAGACGCCAAGGCCGCCAGCATGGCCGAACCGCCATAACTCACCATGGGCAAAGGCACGCCGGTCATGGGCATAATATTAACCATGCCGCCGATATTAATCAAGGCCTGCAAAGTAATCCAGCTGACAATGCCCACGGCTAAAATTTTGCCGAAATCATCCGGCGCCTTTTTCGCGATTGAAACGCCCTTGAGAAACAAAACTAAATATAATAAAATCAAGCCGGTAGAAAAAATAAAACCGGTTTCCTCGCTGATAATCGGAAAAATAGCGTCGTTTTGTGCTTGCGGCAGATAGGAAAATTTTTGCCTGGACGCACCCAGCCCCCGGCCCCAAAAACCGCCCGAACCCACCGCGATTAAAGATTGATTGATTTGATAGCAAATTTCCTGTTTGGAAAAAGACGGATCCAAGAGGCACTTAAACCGATTAGCTTGATAAGGATAAATGTTTATCATAATAACTAAAGCGACTAACCCCAACAAAACTAAAACCACTAAATGCTTGATGCCGCCTCCGCCGATAAAATAAACCGCCAGTGATGCCAAGGCAATGATGGTTAAGGTGCCCATATCAGGCTGAAGTATTAAGAGCAGGGCGATCGCTCCTAAGATCACCACAAACGGCCCTAAGCCTCTTGATATTTCCGCCAACTTTTTTTTCCTGCCCTCCAGCCAGGCCGCCAAATAAAATAAAAAAGTTATTTTAACGAATTCCGAGGGCTGCAGGGAAAAACCAAAAACATTAATCCAGCTCCGCGACGTCCCCCACTCGCCGGCCAGACCTGGGATAAAAACCAATAATAATAAACCGACAGAAGTGATCAACATCCACAAGGCGTATTGGCGCCAAATATGATAATCCACTTGGGAAAAGAACCAAAACGCCACGAGGCCCAAACCTAAGCCAAACAGCTGATGCTTTAAAAGATAGTAACTATCGTCATAAGTATTGTAAGCGATAACTGATGAAGCGCTGGACAGCATGACCAGGCCGAAAACAACGATCACACCGACGACAACCAGCAAAGTCTTGTCAGACTCGCCGAATTTTTCGCTGGAAGAGACTAATTTCTTAAAGGTATAAATTACCGAGGACATATCAATAAATATTTTAAAGTGTAAAATGGGATTTCCAATATCCAATTTCTAATTTCCAATAAAAATCAGAATGTCCAAAATCCAAAAATAAAATATCTTATAATTGAACATTTAGGCATTTGACATTTCATTGGAAATTAGGAATTATTTAATTTTACATTTTAAACTGTCACTTTTAATTTTGATTTTTTCATTTTAAACTTTCTTTACACGTTCTTATCCAATAAAAACACGATCAATCCCAAACCGGAGCTAATGCCGGCGATCACCCAAAAACGCATAACGATTTTCGGCTCCGGCCAACCCAAAGCTTCAAGATGATGATGGATTGGCGAAGAAAGAAATATTTTTTTACCTCTAATTTTTTTGGATAGGGCCTGCGAAATCGAAGATAACGATTCAATGACAAAAACCAGGCCGATGATCGGTAAAATTAAAGCCGCGTTAGTCAGCATGGCGATCACTCCCAAAGTTATGCCCAAACTCATGGCGCCGGTGTCGCCCATGAAAAAGCGCGCCGGAGCGATATTAAACCATAAAAATGCCGATAACGCCCCGACAATCACGCCGCAAAAAGCGGCTAAATCGTATTTGCCGGCGGAAGAAGCTATAATGC
>MFFY01000050.1:0-13240 GCA_001778055.1 Candidatus Falkowbacteria bacterium RIFCSPLOWO2_12_FULL_45_13 | reverse complement strand
CGCCAGCCAAACAGTCCAGGCCGTCGGTTTGATTGACCGAAAAGGCCGTGGCCACCAGCACCAGGATAAAAATTAAAATATAAGACCAGCCCAATTGATAATCGCCAAAAAATGGCACATGAAAAACATCCCAATCCAATTTAAAATAAAACCATAAAGCGCCGATGGCGGCGATAATCGTGTATATTAGCAAACGATCTTTAACCCTAAAACCGCCGCCGCCCAAAATGCCCTTGCCCCTGACATCCAGCCAATCGTCAAACAAGCCAATTAAGGCCGTGGCTACCAAAGCGCCCAGGGGTAAGAGCGTCTGGCTTCTGGATAAAAAATTCAGCTGCTTAAAAATCTCCCAGGGTAAAAATTTGCCTAAATAATAAAAACCCAGAGCAAAGATCAGGACGGTTAGCCAAACTAAAATGCCGCCCATCGTCGGCGTGCCGCTTTTGTGGGCGTGCAATTTGGTATAAATCGGCGTCTTGCCGTTGGACCTAATCTGCTTGCCCATTTTATATTTATACAAATAATGAGTCAGGAGCGGCGTCCACAGTACGGCGAAAATAAAGGCCGAGGCGGACAAGAGCAAAACTTTGATGATGTAAAAATCAAACATACAGATAGCGAATTCGCGAATTTACGAATATGCATATGCATTAACACATAGGTGTATTCGTATATTCGTAGAATTCACATAATTCGTAGATTCGTATTATGCTTATCTGAAATTAATTAAATAAATTGAAGCCGTGCTGGCGATTAAAAATAAATTTATCAGCAGGGAAAAACCTAATAATAAATGAATTAAAAACTTATTTTTACGATAAACATTCAACAACAAAATAAAATTAATTGTGATTAAAGCCAAGCCCAGGACGGGAATTATATAGATATCGGTAGCCTGGCCGATTAAATTTACGCCCAAATTAACATTATAATGCAAAACCACCAGATTCTGGCTGACATTTTTATTGACGTAAAAGGCCAAAAGCCAATTAATAATGTTTAAGCCGAACAGAAACAAAAGGTAGAAACGCACGAAATTAAAGCTGATTAAACGTGTAACAGCCTCAACCAAGCGTGCGCGGCCGAGATGAATATTATCCAACAATTTATACCAATCAATAACCATATTAATAATTTACCACAAATTCCTCTAAAGATAAACCCATTGGCTGTTTACTCCGTTTACTATTTTATGTTATAATAGCTATACGAATTACAAATCTTTTGCAAATTTACGAATTTTCATTCGCAACATTTACATTTATATGACTTACACGTTTGAAAAACCTCTGTTCAAGCAGTTGGCGGGAATTAGTAATTTTTGAAGCGAGTAATTTCTATTCCCTTCTTTAGAAATAACATACGCAGCGAGAAAATTACTAATTCCCGCCAACTGCCCAGTCAACCACGTAAGTTCTAATTGATTCGCGGATTAATATTTTTTTATTTGTAAATTCGTATAGAATTTGTAATTTGTATATTATATGCTATCAAATGAACAGCTAGAAAAAATTTTAAAACAAGCCGATATAATGCCGGCGGAAGAATTCTCGAAATTCTTAAAAGAAGCGGGGAAATCTGGACGAAAAATAGAAAATTACTTGATTGAAAAAAAAATTGTAACCGCTAGCGCCCTATACGAAAGCGCGGCCAAATACTTTAAAGTGCCTTTTATTGACTTAAAAAATCAAGTTATCAGAAAAGACATTCTCATGAATATACCGGAACCGATTGCCTCGGCCCAGCAGATTGTCGCTTTCGCCGTCGAGGGCAAAAAAATAAAAATCGCCTGTCTAGACCCGGAGAACATGGAAATTTTTGAGTTCATTAAAAAAAAGACTGAACTTGAACCTAAGATATATTTAACTACTCCGGAAAGCTTTGACGAAGTTTTAAAGCAATACCACAAGAGCCTGAAAGCCGAATTTAAAGAATTGGCCGATGAAAATCTTGACCCTAGCAGCGCCAATCTCAAAAAATTAGCCGAAAACCTGCCGATCGTTAGAATTGTCGATACGCTCTTGGAATACGCTATCTTTGAAAACGCCAGCGATATCCATATTGAACCGGAAGAAAAAGATATCTTGGCCCGTTACCGGATTGACGGCATCTTAAAGACTGTCATGACCCTGCCAAAAAACGTTCAGCCGGGAATTATCGCCAGAATTAAAATCTTGGCCAACCTCAAAGTTGATGAACACCGCCTGCCCCAGGACGGACGCTTTAAAGTCAACGCCAAGGACTATAAAGTATCTTTAAGGGTTTCCATTATTCCGACTTTCGACGGCGAAAAAATTGTCATGCGCCTGTTAAATGAGAAAGCGCAAATTTTGACTTTGGAGCAGCTCGGCTTCCAGCCTTCAGCCTTGGAAAGCATCAAAAGAAATATCTCCAAGCCGCATGGCATGATTCTGGTCACCGGTCCGACGGGTTCGGGAAAAACCACTACTCTTTATACCGTCCTGAACATCTTAAATACGCCTGAAGTCAATATTATCACCATTGAAGACCCGATTGAATACCGCATGCCGCATGTCAACCAATCGCAAGTCAACCCCAAAATTGGCTATACCTTCGCCACCGGCTTAAGGTCATTTTTAAGACAAGACCCGAATATCATCATGGTCGGAGAAATCCGCGATCAAGAAACCGCTGAAATTGCCATTCATGCCGCCATGACCGGCCACTTGGTGCTCTCTTCTTTACATACCAACGACGCGGTAACAACTTTGCCGCGGTTATCAGATATGGGCGTGCCGGCCTTTTTGGTGGCCTCGACTACCAATATTATCATTGCCCAGCGGCTAGTCAGAAAAATCTGCCCCAATTGCATCCAAAGCTATAAATTAGACAAACTGATGATTAAAGAATTAACCAAGCAGCTTAACGTGGAAAACATCATGCAAACCATGCAAAATAAGAGGATTATCGCGGACGCTAAGCGCGGCCTTGAATCCTTGCTATTTTATCGCGGCGCCGGCTGCAAACAATGCTCCAACTCCGGTTATAAAGGCCGGATCGGCATTTATGAAGCCCTGGAAGTAACCGATGAAATGTCGGAACTGATTTTAAGGAAAGAGCCGCCGGCCGTACTAAAAAAACAAGCGGAAAAACAAGGCATGCTAACTATAATTGAAGACGGTTTTATTAAAGCTAAAAACGGCATCACTACTATAGAGGAAGTCATGAGAGTAACAAAAGAATAATCTCAAAACTCAAATGTCTCCGCCAGAGGCGGATCCGCCTCTGGCGGAAAATCTCAAAACTGTCTATTTTAATTAGTTTTGACATTCGCATTTTGGTTTTGAAATTTGACATAATATTTTATGCCCATAATCTTACCTAAACAAAATAACCAGGCGAGCCAACCAGATAAAGCCGTTACTCAAACGATCGAGCCAAAAATATTCGGGGGAAAAATATTGGATAAAATTAATCTCTTTTTGGAAAAACTATCCCCCATACCAATTTCGGAAAAATTATTTTTTTTCCAATATTTAGGAATAATGCTTAAAGCCGGCATCTCCTTGTCGGTGGCGCTAAAAACTTTAGCTAAACAGACCAGTAATAAAAGATTCTCCGGAATCATAATCGAAATTTCAAAAAACGTTGAACGGGGCGTCAGCTTAACCGAAAGCCTGAAGCCGCACGAAAAAGTCTTCGGCCAATTATCCGTTAATATGATCGAGTCCGGCGAAGTCTCCGGCAAACTGGAAGAAGTTTTAAAAAAATTATACATCCAATTCAAAAAAAGCCATGAATTAATCTCCAAAGTTAAAGGCGCTCTGACTTACCCGATTGTAATCTTAACCGCCATGTTCGGCATCGGTATTTTTATGATGACGGTGGTGGTGCCGAAGATTACCGCCATGTTTAAAGATTTTAACGCCGAGCTGCCCTGGTCCACCAAACTATTAATAAAATTTTCCGACAGCTTAGTCGCTCATGGCGCGCTTTATCTGGCCGCTCTGGCGATTTTCATTGTCGCTTTTGCAAAATTAATAAAAACTACCAAAGGCAAGCGAATTTTCCACCGCCTGCTCTTACAATTGCCGGTTGCTGGCGTGATTATTAAAAAAATAAATCTGGCGCGTTTCGCCCGCACCATCAGTTCGCTTTTGAAGACTGACATCATGATAATTAAAAGCTTTCAAATCACGGCCGCCGTTTTGGGCAATGTCTGCTATCGCGAGGCTTTGCTGGAGATGGGCGGTAAAATTAAAAAAGGCGACACGATAAACGAAATTATCTCTAATTATCCGAAACTATTCCCGCCGGTTGTTACGCAAATGATCTCGGTCGGCGAAGAAACCGGCGAACTTGATTATGTGCTTGAAGAATTAGCCGAATTTTACGAAGGTGAAATTGACCAAACCATGAACAGCCTGCCGTCAATTATTGAACCAATCTTAATTTTGACCTTGGGCCTGGTCGTCGGCGCCATGGCCATAGCGATTGTCATGCCCATGTACGCCCTGACTTCAGTCATCTAGTTTCAAGGTGAAGAAAAATTAGCCATTGGGAATTGAGAAAAACTCTTGTCTTGTCATCTTGAGCGGAGCGAAAGATCTTTAATGCTTGGCGAGCAGAACAAAATTATTTTACTTTAACCAACCTATCATAGATCTTTCGGCCTACGGCCTCAAGATGACAAGGAGAGCAGATTTTCCTTAAGTCTCAATTTCCAAATCCATGCTTATCTTAAAAAATAAAAACGGCGTTTCTTTGATGGAGGTGCTGGTTACTATTGGTATCTTAGCGCTGCTTATATTAGCTATTTTTTCTTTAACCCAGTACGTTTTAAAAATTACGGCTGAAAATAAATTTCGCCTGGGGGCGATCATGCTGGCCGACCAAAAAATGGAGAGAATAAAAAATTTGCCCTATAGCCAAGTCGGCACTTTAAACGGAATAATTAACGGCCCAATCCCCGATAATGAAGTAGTGAACAACTTAAGCGGTTTATTTTATGTCAATACTTTAATCCGATACATTGATGATCCTTTCGACGGCGCGTTAGGCGGCTCCCCGGACGATCTCCTGCCGACCGACTATAAGGAGGCCAGGATCAGAATTAGATGGTTCGGTCAATTCGGACAAAAAGACGTTGTCTTTTATACCAAAATTACGCCCAAAGGCATGGAAACCAGCGCCGGCGGCGGCATTCTGTCAATTATGGTATTTAATGCCAGCGGCCAGCCGGTTAGTCAGGCCGATGTGCATATAGAGAACAATTCTTTAATGCCGACAGTCAATTTTGACGCCCAAACCAATGCCGCCGGCAGGCTGGATTTTCCCGGAGCGCCCCAGGCAATAGAAAGTTATGAAATAAGCGCGACTAAAGCCGGCTACAGCACCAGTTCAACTTCGCCCCGAACCGCGAGCAACCCCAACCCAACCCAGCCCCATGCCACGGTTTTAAATGACCAAAAAACTGAAATCAGCTTCGCCATAGATTTAGTAAGCAATCTAACCATTAAAACCATTAATCAGTCTTTGCCGGAAAATTGGAAAGTCAATAATGACAATGGCATAGAAAATCAAACTAATTCCAGATTGGCCATTGATAATGGAGGCTTTCTTTATTTGGTTTGGCAGGACTACCGCGCCAGTTCTGACTCTAAAATTTACGCCCAAAAATACAATCCTAACGGCCAGATTCAATGGAACGCTAATGACGTAATTATAGGTCCGGCCAATAATCAAATACTGCCGGAGATTAAAATTAGCACCTCTACCGGCGATTTATATATCGGCTGGAATGACAATTCCAATGGCAATCAAGACGGTTATTTAGTAAAAAGATCGGCTTTTGACGGCAGCGATCTCTGGAATGGGGCAAGGAAAATAGATACCGAGGCTGATGCGGCCGATCAGACTAATGTTCGCCTGGCTCTTTTTGATAAAGAGCAGCAAACTTACGCCACGGTTGTCTGGCAGGATAACCGCAACGGCAACCTAGACATTTATTTGCAACGTTATGACGGCAATAAAAATGAATCATTTAATCCGGAAATAAAAATAAATAAAAATTCCGGCAATAGCGGCCAGTCTGAACCAGCGGTAACGATTGACCTAAGCGATAATATTTACGCCGCTTGGACCGATGAGCGCGACGGCAATTTAAATATTTACGCGGCTAAATATTCCGGTTCGGGCCAAGCGCTCTGGCAATCGGATATTAAAATAAACACTGATTCGGGCACGGCCAATCATTATAATCCGGCCATCGCCTCGGACAGTTTGGGCAACATTTATTTGGCCTGGACGGACGAAAGAAACGGCAACGCCGATATTTATCTGGCTAAATATAATGACGCGGGCCAAGCGCTCTGGTCTCCGGACAACATCATGGTCAATGCCTACGCCCCCGCCGGCCAATCCGATCCTAGTTTGGCGCTTGATAACGCCGATAATTTATATATCAGCTGGACCGACGAACGCGACGGCAACCAGGATATCTACGCTCAAAAAATCAATGCCGGAGGCAACCGCCTCTGGCCGGACGATATCAGGATTAATATTAATTTGGGAGTGTCTAATCAATACAATTCTGAAATCATCGTCAGCCCTTTCAATAACGAAGCTTACGCCAGCTGGCAAGATGACCGTAGCGGCAATTATGATATTTATACCAGCCTGGTTGAAAACTATGGAGCCATTACTAATATTGCTAACGTACCGCTTATCATTAAGGGCGCTAAAACCATAGGCACTAACCCGATTATCTTTAAATATGACAGACAATTTATAACCAACAGCAGCGGCCAGCTGATTCTTTCTAACCTGGAATGGGATTCTTATAGTATTAATCTGTCGCCGAGTTATTCAACTTATCATTTGGTTATGTCTGCCCCTGAATTGCCGTTGAATTTAGCGCCAAACACCGACCTGGAATTAATCTTGTATTTGGATGACTGATAATTCTCTACGAATCAACAAATTAGCTCACGAATAACAAAAATATTAAAGTAAACGTTTATTCTTATTTGTGATATTAATGAGCTAATTTGTTGATTTGTGAATAATAAAATGCCAATCAATATTGTTAAATTTAAAAAAGACCGCGGTGGCTTTACCTTAATGGAAATTTTGGTCGTTTTATCAATATTTATTATTTTAATCGTTATGGGGACTGATTTAATGATCAAAGGCCTCGTCTCAAGCGCTTTTATTTACGAACAAGCCGAAGCGGTACAAAACGGCAGAAATGCCGCCGACAGTCTGGTCAAAGAAATCAGGAAAGCCAACCGAGCCGAAACCGGCGATTATTTGCTTGATACCGTCATGCCACAACAGTTGGTTTTATACAGCGATATAAACTCTGACAACTTTACGGAGAAGGTTAATTATTTTTTAGACAACCAGACCCTGAAAAGGGGCGTTATCATGGCCACGGGGACGCCAATACAATATCCGGCCGTTAATGAAACTATTACCAGCCTGGCAAATTATATCAACAATCAAACGGAAGCGATTTTCACTTATTACGATAAAAACGGCCAGCCAATAGCCAACCCCGCGGCTAATAAGCAAAATATCAGATTAATTAATCTGTTTATAAAAATAAATGTTACGCCCGATAGAGCGCCGCAAGATTTTATATTAAACGCCGATGTTCAAATCAGAAACCTTAAAGATAATTTATGAAGCTAAACAATTTAAACAAAAAAAACCGCGGATCAATCCTGCTGCCGGTTTTGGCCATGACCACGATTTTATTGATTTTTATCAGCGGTCTGGCCAGCTGGGGGGTCTATCAAAATAAATTATATCTTCAGCAATACGGTAAAACGCAGGCCTTACATGTGGCTGAAGCCGGCATAAATTATTACACCTGGCATTTGGCTCACGCTCAAAATGACTTTTACGACGGCACGGGCGCTGATCCCGGACCGCCCGGGGCGCCATATGGCCCCTATGAGCATTCTTATACTTCGCCAGCCGGCGAAAGCACCGGCTTTTTCGCCCTGGAAATTACTCCACCGCCGGCCGGCTCCACGATTGTTAGAATTAAATCAACTGGCTGGATGTCCAGCTACCCGAATATTAAAAGAAGCATTGAAGTAAGATACGGCATTCCTTCCCTGGCCCATTATTCTTTTTTAACCAACACCGACGCCTGGTTCGGTCCGGCGGAAACCGTTCAGGGCGAACTGCATTCCAACGGCGGCATCAGGATGGACGGCCTGAATGATTCTTTAGTAACCTCGGCCAGACAAACATATATCTGCGCCGAGGGGCATGGCTGCTCTTCTTCAAATTGCTTCCTGCCCTGCAGCTGGGTAAACGGCAGCGGCTGCCAGTGTCCGGCGGTTTGGGGCGCTGGCCCAAATTCGTCGCTCTGGAACTTCCCGGTTCCTCAAGTTGACTTTAACAATATCACCGTGGATATCGCCAACACAAAAACCCAAGCCCAGTCCGGCGGCGTTTATCTCGGTTCCTCCAACAAAGGTTATCATTTAATTTTTCTAGCTAACGGCACTTTTAATGTTTACCGAGTTACCCAGCTTAAATCGGCCATTTGGCAATTAAACGACGACTGGAGCGGCTGGGTTAAGCTAGCCGAGGAAATTGACAATCAAACTTTTCTTAATAATTACAATATCCCGGCCAATGGCATAATCTTCGTTGAAGACGACGTTTGGGTTGAGGGCACGCTCAAGGGCAGAGTTAACCTGATCGCCGCTAAATTACCCGACAATCCCAATACCAGAAAAAATATTTTTATCAATAATAACATTACCTATTTAGCCAGGGACGGCAGTAGTATTTTGGGGTTGATAGCGCAAAAACACCTTAAGGTCCCTAAATACGCTCCGCCAGACTTAACTATTGACGCCATACTGCTGGCGCAAAACGGCCGGGTCTTTAGAAATTATTACAGCCCTCACCGCGTTACCGATCGGATAGAAGTTTTTGGCGGCATAATCACCAACCAGGTCTGGACCTGGACCTGGATTAGCGGCGGCGGGTCGACCGTCGACGGCTATAACTTGACCGAATCGATTTATGACCCGCAAGTTACTTTCTCTCCGCCGCCGTCTTTTCCCACCACCGGCGAATATGAATTCATTTCTTGGGATGAAAATTAATTATATGCTATAATTAATAATATGATGCTAAATTTTACTAGCGCTTCGGCTTATCCCTTCGGCCTGGATATTTCCGATCAATCTTTAAAGCTGGTCCAGCTTAATAAAATCGGCAATGTAATAAAAATTCAAGCCTTAAGCAAATGCGGCTTGCCTCCGGGCGTTATCAGCAACGGAATTATAACTAATAAAGCCGAACTGATTAAGGCCATAAAAAGATTAATCGCCGAGCCGATATACGGCAAAGTTAGCTCTGGAGAAGTGGTTGCCTGCCTGCCCGAATCAAAAACTTTTATTAAATTAATCGAGGCGCAAAAATCTCCCAACGCTCTGGCGGACACTATCGGCAGTGAAATCGAAAAACATGTTCCCCTGGCGATTGGCGAAATATATTACGATTGGCAAGTAATCGAAGAGTTAACCGATAAATACTTCATTTTAATCGGCGCCGCGCCCAAGGATATTGTGAATCAATATACCGCCATGCTCGATGAGGCCAAACTGTCACCAGTGGCTCTGGAAATTGAGCCGGTGGCCATTGCCAGATGTTTGCTTAAAGAAGAAGCTCCCGAAACAAAGGCTGAACCGGCGGTTAGTCTTAATTATGGCCTGATGGATATCGGCGCCGACCATACTTGCATGATATTTTATTCCGGCAATACCATTCTTTTTACCGTCAGTATGCCGATTTCCGGCGAGAAAATCACCGCCAAAATTTCTAAAGCTCTAAACCTCACCGCCAAACAGGCGGAAAAAGCTAAAATAATCTGCGGCCTGGATGATACTAAGGCCAACGGAGTAATTAAGGAAATCTTGGCGGAGATGATAAAAAATCTAGCGGCAAAAATCAAAGAAGCCATCCAATATTATGATAATTATTTTAGCCATCGCGGTCCGCTAAATCAAATTTTACTTTCGGGCGGCGGAGCCAATATTATTAATCTGGAAAAAATCATCAGCCAAGAATTGCCGATTAAAATAAAAACGGCTGACGCCTTAATAAATATAAATGAAAATAGAGATAAATTTAATGAATTTTTTATAGAAAAGCATAGTCTGGATTTTATGGCGACCCAAATCAGCTCAAACAACAAACAAAAAAAAATATCGATTAAACAGAACTCCAGCGCCACATACGCTACAGCCATCGGGCTGGCCTTAAGAGGAATTTTTATTGATGAAATATAAGAGCATCTCGGCTTAAGCGGGTCATAACAGGACTTGCGCGGTTGACTCTCTTAAGATAATAATCCGACTGTCTATGATCACCCTAAACCTGGTATCAACCGGACAAAAAAGAGAAATCAAGCTGCGACGCATTTACGGCTTCGTCAAAGTCGTCAACTTGGCTTTAATAATTATCACCATCGCTATCGCCATGATTCTTTTGGTTGCCAAAATAACGCTCCAACTAAAATTCAACAACATTATAAACCAGACGACCTTGGTGACAAAAAATAACCGGGGCTATAATAATCATGTCCGAGAAATAAATAACAAATTAAGTTTTATCGAGAAAGTCCAGGCCGACTTTATTCCCTGGTCCCACCTAATCAAGAGCTTGGCCGAAATGACGCCGTCCGATATCAACCTTTATTATCTTAAACTAAATTCTTTGGACCAAACTTTTAAAATCAAGGGCCGGGCCGGACTAAGAAATAGCCTGCTTGATTTTAAAGATAAAATCGCCGCTACGGCCTATTTTAAAGACATTGAGTTTCCGATCAAAAATCTCTTGGAAAAAGAAAATATTGATTTTGAAATTAACGCCAAATTAAATTTGTCTAGTCTGGCTGACTTATAATAAAACCGCCCTAAATTATGATAATTGATAAAATTCAAAAATTCAATTTGAAGAATAAAATTATCGTTAATCTAGTTGGTTTTACGCTGATACTATTTTTCCTGATTTATTCTGTTGTTATTCCAAGCGCCCGAGATATTCGGGCAATGAGCAAAGATATAGAAGAACAAAGAATTGATCTAGAAGAAAAATACCTAAAAGGCCAAAGCCTAAGGCAGCTTAGAGAAAATTTAAAACAAATTCAACCGAAGCTGGATTTGTTTGATAAAATTTTTATCAACAAAAATCGCGAACTGGAATTTATTACTACTTTAGAAAATGAAGCCAATAAGGCCCAGGTGAGCCAGAGAATAAATTTAAGCGCGCCTCGGGCCGCGGAAAATCAGGAATTCCAAAAAAATAACTTGCAACTCTACGCTCAGGGCGGATTTATTAGACAACTAACCTATCTTCTAAATCTCGAGTCCTTAAGTTATTATGTTAACGTAAAATTATTAGAACTGACCCTCGGCGAGAGCGTTGGGGCGGCAAAAATTAATTTCAAGCCGCCTCAAACCTCGCCAAACCAAACTAATAATATCAATCTGTCTATTGACGCCGATACTTACTGGAAATAAGATCAAATATCAGCCTGAAATGCCGACGCGCAAGTAAACCCGCCGGTCAAAAATTTATCAAATATAAATATGCTGGCAAAAAAACAAATAAAATTAACCCCTAAAAAAATTACCAACTGGCTGACCGTGATTATTGTTTTCCTGACTATGATAATTTTAATAATAGTTTTTATTTTCTTGTATAAAAACTTCTACCAAACCATCAATCAAACCAATGAAATTTTAATTCTTAGGGAAAAAGTCGCTTTGGACACGGTAAATATTGAACAATTCAATATTATATTTGATAAACTAACAAAAAAAATCGCTCCCAAAGAATTGGGTAACATAATCAGCCCTTTCCGCTAAAAAGGCAACAACGATATTTTTACATTTGTACCGCTCTTACCTCTTTAACTTCAGACACGGATCGTTTTAGTTCCGCTTCAATCCCCTGCCCTAACGTAACGGACGACATTGGGCAATGAGCGCAATGGCCCATTAATTCAATTTTTAATAAGCCTGAGGCAGAATCAAAATCAACAAACTGGACATCGCCACCATCCATTTGCAAAGAGGGGCGTATTTGTTCAATAACGTTTTTAATTTTTTCCACAATCGTTAATTTACCCATAAAATTTTCTAAAATTACTTATAAATCGTTTAAAAATAATTCATATTTTTTATTCGTCTCTGAATATTTTTTTGCCACTTCTTCAAACTTAGACAAGATTTCGTTTTTAGCTTTATTGTTTAATGCTTCATCGGCCATCGGATATAAAATATTATCCTCTTTATAAATATGCTGTTGAAGCAAATTGACATAGCCTCGGCCTCCGTTTAAAACTTTTGCCGGATCATTTTTCTTTACGCCAATCTCCAATTCTTTGACGCAATTTCGACCAAGATCATGCTCATAAAGCATTTGCTGGATCGGGTTGCAGTGCATCGCCGCTGAATCTTTATTCAGTTCAACAAACAAAATATCCTCTTCCTTGGCATGATGAAATTTGTCGGCGTAATTTTTGATAAAATCAATCGCTTTGGCAAAAAAATCAAGATTAACTAAGCCTTTTTTCTCAACCATATCGCATTGCTTAAGCAGGGCTTGAATTACTTTTAAAATTTTTTGATGCTCCTCCATTAAAATGGCGACAGCTTTTGACATAATTATTATAAAATTATTTATTTAATTTATTCCTTGCCATAATATTTTTCCGCGTAAAATCTTATCAGTTGCTCCAGCTCTGGTATGGCCTCTTTGTCCCCTACCCCGACTTTTAATTTTTTTTGCACATCCGCCAGATTGCGGGCGCCTTCCAAAACCGCTTCTTCTATATCTTTATCAGTGATGTTCAGCCGTCTGTCTATCACCCGGCCGCCTTCAATAATCATGCGCTCGGGCTGGCCGCTTAATCGGAAATAATTATTCACGGCCTTTCTAAAGGCCTTGTCGCACAAGACCGAGCAATGAATTTTTCTTTCAGGCAAACCGCCCAGTCTTTTCATGATATCCTGGGGTTTAATCTTTAGAGCCCGATTAATTTTCATGCCGCCGCCTTCGGTCACCATGACGGAAAACATGGAAGTGGCGGCGATGGCCGAACCGCAGCCGAAAGTCCGCCATTTTAAACCTGTTATTTTATCATTTTTTTTGTCTATCTTAAGCCACATTTTCATGACGTCGCCGCAAGCCGGACTGCCGACTTCGCCAACGGCGTCGTATTCCCCCGGCTTTGGGTTTT
>MFFY01000049.1:13441-19640 GCA_001778055.1 Candidatus Falkowbacteria bacterium RIFCSPLOWO2_12_FULL_45_13 | reverse complement strand
GAACAAAAGGCGTCTATTACCAGATTTGCTACCGCAAATTACATTAAATACGCAAACGCGTAAGTCCTAATTATGTTAAAGTATCGGTATTGTTGGAGCTTAATAGCTTTGATGATATAGAACGCCAAAGAGCCAAACGGGCCGGTTCTCTGGCCAACCCAGCGTCGGCAAAGCCCGTAGCGAAGAGAAGAAGTCATGAATGATAAAACAGGAGAACCGCCGACCTCAAATTCGACGGAAACTCCGTCACCGGCTGAAGCGTTAGTCGCGCCAACAGCCAATAAGGTTAAGTCACCCGAGGTTGAACCCATGGAACCGAAAGGACCATGGAATGCCTCCGAACCGCGCGGGGACGAACCCCTGCCAGCGGTTAGCGGTAGCCACCACGGAAAAATCCGACCTAAAAAGCAAATAGCGAGGATTATATTACCGCAGCCGGTATCGAGACACCGCTAACCCGGGATGATTCGTTCCTTGAAACCTCGTAACATGGCGGGTAACATTCCTTACTATAAAGCCCTGCCCTGGACATAAGTCTATCGGCAGGGCTTCTTTTTTTTCTTGTCATTGCGAGGAGCTCGTACTCGAGCGACGCGGCAATCTCTGGTCAGACACGCTTTACATGTTTAGCGTTAAATCTTTCCAAGCAGGATTTAACTTATTAATTAAAGCTATTTTTTTCTTTCTGGAACCGGCCTTGATCTGTTTTTCTCTGGCAATAGCGTCATAGATATCATTACAAGTTTCGTAATAGACTAATTTATTTACATTGAGATGGTTACAAAACTATTTTTGCTGCAATTTGATATTTTTCGGCCAGGCTTCGTCAAACTGGCGCGAAATGATTTTAACCGTAATACTATTACGGCTTAAATCATTTCGCTGGTTTTCCTCGCCTGGCCGAAAAATATCTAAATTTCGCTACGAAATAGTTTTGTAACCATCTCATTATATTTGACCGTAAAGCTATTTCTACTTTCTTTGTCTTGGTGCTCTTTATTTCTATTTAGCAAATTATTAGTTACCCCGGCATAAAATACATTATGAGACTTATTGGTGTTGATATATGCATAATAGTATTTCTCATAAACCATATTTATTCTTTCTAACCAGAGATTGCCACGCCGTCACGAGTACGTGACGACTTGCAATGACAAATCAAGTGAGGTTAAAAACCGCCAGATGAATTTTTTTCGCCTCCTGGTCGGACAGTTCCTGGTAAACCGCCCGGATGGTATATCTGGTTTTATCGCCCAGCGGATAGACGTCGGCCACGCTTAGGCTCCAGAGATTTTTTTTATCAAACCTTTTTTCCAGCGTCTCCAGATACTTGTAAATAAATTCACTTTTAGCTAGTTCAATATTGGCGTCCAAAGAAATTAATTTGCGCGTCAGCTCCACGGCCGGGTTATTGTTCAGGCTTTTCAGCTCTGCGGTAATCAGGTTTAAGTTTATTTCGGCAAAATAAACGTTTAGTTTATTTTCTCCCGGGATTAATTTATAGATCAGGCCGACCGGTATCTCTCTCGCCCGTATTTCCCAGCAAGAATCCGGATTGGCCGCCTTTGGCTTTGAGGCGGGAATAAAATATTTAAGATCGCTGAAGCCGATTGAGCGCAGTAAAGTTTCCAAATAATTTTTAAAATCTTTAAGGCTTTTATTCTTGGTAGCCGATAACAGCCCCAGCGACTCGTGTTCAAGGTATCGGCCTTTTTTCTGGCCGAATATTTTTCCGATCTCAAATATTTTTATAAATTCCACATTTTTTTTATGGTATTCGTTCAACTGGACTAGCAGGCCGGCGGCCAAGGATTGTCTTAAATCCGGATAGAGCTCGTTGATTGAGTTTTGGGCGGAAATCGTTTTCCAGTTTTGATAATTAACCAGGTCGTTGTCTCCTGACTGACAGAGCGGCCAGGACAAAATTTCATCAAACCCCAAGGCGGTTAAAATGTCCCTGGCTTTTTCCGCCAGAATTATATTCTTTGGCGTAATCTCCCTTACTACCGGCAATTTTGGCGCTTCCCCGGCGGGTATTTTATCATAGCCGTAAATTCTGATTATCTCTTCCACCAGATCTTCATTCAGCCCCAGGTCTTGCCGGTAAGTCGGCGGCGCGGCTAACAGCTTGCCGTCGGATTTTTTAATTTTAAAATCCAGTCGTTCAAGGATTTTTATGGCCTGGTCGCTCTTTATTTCAATGCCGGCGTAGCGGCTGGGCGATTCCGGATCGAATTCTATGGCCGGAGAGACATACTTAACCGGATAATAATCAAAAATTTGGCTGGCCACCTGGCCGCCGGTGTGCTTTTCAACCAGCGAGACCAGCAGTTCCATGGCGGCCGCCGCGCCATGGGGGTCAAGCTCTTTTTCCAGACGGTGGCTGGCTTCAGTTACGATACCTAGCTGGCGAGAATTTCTTCTGATAATCCTGCGGTCGTAGATGGCGGCTTCGGCGATAATGGTTTTAGTTGTCTCGTCGATTTCCGCCGCGCGGCCGCCGACTAAGCCGGCCAAAGCGATAATATTTTTTTGATCGCGGATAATTATTTCATTATCCTGTTTAAGCCGCGCTGTCGCACCGAAAAGAGTTGTGACCTCGGTAAAATAATGGTTGAGCGACCAGGCCAGGCCGCCGTTCAGTTTGTCATAATCAATCAAATGCGACGGATAGCCGGTTAAGAACATGACATAATTTGATAAATCTACCAATAGGTTAACGCTGTTAAGCCCGTTTAGCGCCAGGTATTCTTTAAGCCAGGCCGGGGACTGGCCATTTTTAAGGCCGGCTAATTTTATGGCCACGACTCTTTTAACGAATTTTTTAGCTTCAATTTTTATATTTAGAGGGCCGTCGTCGGGAGTAATTTTTTTCACCCGAGGCAGCTTTGCTTTTAAGCCGTAATAAGCGGCCACTTCTCGGGCCAGGCCCCAGACGGCCAGGCAATCGCCGCGGTTTTGCCTGACCTCGAAACTTAAAAGATAATCGCGGCGATTGTTAAATTTCACTTCGCTGAAACCGTCCATCATAAAACCGGTTAAGGTCAGGGCTTCGCCAACTGCCTTGGGGCCGGCTTTCAAGCCTGGAATCAAGTCTTTAATTTGACTGTATAAAATTTTCATTTTGGTAGTATTTATAACCTAAATTACCGCCGAGCAAAGTTCTGATATCCGTAATATTATATTTGGCCATGACCAGGCGGTCCAGGCCCAAGCCAAAAGCAAAACCCATCCATTTTTTCGGGTCGATCTTGGCCGCGGCCAGGACTTTGGGGTGGATGATGCCGGCGCCGCCGACTTCAATCCAGCCCACGCCTTTGCAAATCGCGCAGCCGGCGCCATGGCAATTAAAACACTCCAGGTCAACGCCCGCGCCCGGTTCAACTTCTGGATAATATTTGTTGCGGTAACGAATCGCCATCTCTTGTCCGTACAATTTTTTTAGCAATAAATTAAAGACGCCAAACATGTCCTTTAAGCTGACTTCTTTAAGCACGACCACGGCCTGATATTGGTGAAAAATAAAATGATTGCTTTTATTGACATTTTCATTCCGGTAGACCCGGCCGGGAGAAACTATTTTAAACGGCGGCGGGTAAGCGGCCAAAACCCTGGCTTCAATGGAAGAGGTTTGAGTTCTTAATAAAAAGTTCGGCTTTTTAATGTAGATTGAGTCTTGCATATCCCTGGCCGGATGGTCAGGCGGCACGTTTAATCTTTGGAAGCAATATTCATCTTCTTCTATTTCCGGGCCGTCCATCAGCGAGAAGCCCAGGCCGGTAAAGAGCCGGTTGATTTCTCTGATCGTTCTGGTGATGGGGTGAAGATGGCCGATTTTCGGCAGATTGAACTGTAGCTCTTCCGATCCGGACCCAAGCTCATGTTGCAGTTGATTATTTTTTAGCGAATTTTCTTTGGCCTTAAATAGATTAAGCGCTTCCTGATAAAACCGCTTTAGGAGCGGCGCTTTAACCCTTTTTTCGGCCAGGGGTAAATTTTTTATCTCTTTTAACGCCAGCTTGATTGAACCCTTATCGCCCAGATATCGGCGCCAGATGGCTTTGGTATCAGCCGTGGCCTGGGCGGAAGATAAAGCCTGTTTCAGTTCGTCTAAAAGGTTTTTCATTTTATTTTCAGGCATATAAATCTAAATTTACCGTGTTTAATGTTACAAATAGCCAGCGGGTAAAATTTGTCGGGCAAAGATATTTATTTTGAGCGCCTACGAAATTGTAGTAATTTTTTCTTAAAATTACACAATTAAAATTTAATAATAAATAATTTTAAGAAAAAATACACAAATTTCGTCGCGAGTAAAAAATATCTTTGCCCGACAGCCAATTTTGCCGGATACTTTTTAAAGTTATGTTATAATTTTACTAAATTCAACGAAAAAAAGCAAATAAAAATTGGCCGGAAACCGCGTTTAGAGTTTGACTAATATTGTTAAATAGTTTATATTATTTCTTAGTCTCGCCGCCCTTGAAGTGAAACTTAAAACAACCGGGGCGCTGAGATAATGCACAAACAAAATCCCGCGAAACGCGGGGCAACTCAAACAAAAAAACTATGGGCGCAAAAAAATCGATGGTTCACGTGGTCGGGCTTGATGGCCTGACACAGGTGCAGACGCGGTTTATTCTGAATAGTGGCGTAAGCCACAGCGATCGGAAAGCCGTAGAGGACTTGGTTAAGTTCATTAGGCGAGAGCTTAACGCGAGCATACCGGCGCAAGTACTGAGAGCCGTTCTGCGCCGAAACTATCGGCATAATCACCGAGGAGAGACGGTGGGAGGAGTTTCTCTTCGTCCACAGCCTATTCGGCAGAATCATCATAGCATCTGCTACTAGAAAGCGGTTGCTACGCCCATAAGGGCAGAGTTAGCTTCAGAGGCCGCGGAAACGAAAACCGCGGTCTTCTTTTTATTTTTTGATTTTGATTTCTGTTTTACAAAAGTAACAAAGAATGCAGGGACTTGACAGACTGGTAATAGTAGATTATATTAATAATTCAAATAGTATTGGCTCTTTTTAATTTGGCAACCGATAAGGATATGAAGCTCAAAACAAGCCAGTTTCCTGGCCGACTTCGTTCCGGGGAGATTTCCTCCGAGACCCGCCTTTGTTGTTGAGGCGGCCACTCCTCGGCGGAGGCGCTTAGGCGCACGCAGGATTTTCTACGCCTGTTCGCCTAGAGCTACCCGCTTATCGGTTGTCTTTTTTTCCTGCCCAGAGAGGGGGTAAAGGCACGCCTGCCTAGAGTGTCCATTATTCAATGGTCTTTTAGCCATAACCATTGGATGATGGAATATCTCCTCCCTCTCTGCCTTTTACCAAGCTACCGCGTCCGTGTCGCCGAAAGAAAAAGCGCTATCACCGGTAGCTTTTTTATTTCAAAAAATGTCATTATTTGGAAAAGAATTTATTAAGCGAACCGCGGAGTTCGGGGTTATTACGTCGCCTAGGCCTGTCGCGCTGGTCTTGGCACCGCTCGCGACAAGCCCCAACGCTTGGCATGGGGGTACGCCTTGGCGCTTGACAAAAGTTTATTATTGTGTATAATATAGCCGCCAATGCAGGGTTATGACGGGTTAAGTCAAAGCGTCTTTAATCGGGTATCCTGCACGACGGGATACCTTTTTTTTCTGGGGCAGACCCCAGGCAGTCTTTACAAGCGGGATTTTTAAATATAGAATAAAATCATGGATTTAAATCAGCCAAACAATCGGCCGACTGTTTTTTCCGGGGTACAGCCCTCGGGGGTTTTGCATCTGGGCAATTATCTGGGCATGCTGACTCAAGCCGTGGAAATGCAGGATCAGTATAACTGCATTTTTTGTGTGGTGGATTACCATGCCATTACGGTTAAGCAAGAGCCTAAAGAATTGCCGCGGCGCATTTTGGACGTGGTAAAAATGTATCTGGCTTCAGGCATTTCCGCCCATGGCGGATCCGCATCTGGCGGAAATCCGGAAAAAGCCGTGATTTTCCAGCAATCGGACATTAGCGCGCACACCGAATTGGCCTGGATTTTAAATTGTGTGGCCAGAATGGCGGATTTGAATAAAATGACGCAGTTTAAAGACAAGGGCGCGGGCAAGCAGACGGTTAGCGTCGGCCTTTTCGACTATCCGGTTTTAATGGCCGCGGATATTTTACTATATAATACGGACGTGGTGCCGGTGGGCGAGGATCAGGT
>MFFY01000049.1:0-13413 GCA_001778055.1 Candidatus Falkowbacteria bacterium RIFCSPLOWO2_12_FULL_45_13 | reverse complement strand
GAACCTTGGCCTAGCGCTTTAATCACGACTATGGCCAAGTTTTTAAAGTGCCGGCGGTAGCGGTGCGAAAACAGGGCGCGCGCATCATGGGGCTTGATGATCCTACTAAAAAAATGAGCAAGAGCGCCAGCTCGCCGGCCAATTATATCGCTTTAACTGATGCGCCCGAGATGGCGGAGAAAAAAATCAAGCGCGCGGTGACCGACTCCGGCGCGGAGATTAAATATGATTTGAAGAAAAAATCGGCGATCACCAATTTAATGACGATTTATTCGCTGTTAGCCGGCGTCAGCCTAAAAGAATTGGAAGCGGCTTATCGGGGGAAAGGTTATGGAGATTTTAAAAACGATTTAGCTCGAGAGGTGAAGAAATTTTTGCGGGTGTTTCAGACCAAATATAACAGTTTCACCGATGAGGCGGTTAAGCAGATTTTAAAACAGGGCGCGGCTAAGGTCGGGCCGGTGGCGGAAGAAACATTAAAGAGAGTTAAAAATAAATTAGGAATAATATAATGCGAATCCGCGAATTTATGCGAATGCTGCGAATAATAAATTTTTATTTGCGGCATTCGCCTGCTAATTTGCGGCATTCGCATTTTAATCTATGGCGCATCAATTTAAAGCCGCGATTAATCAATTAAACAAAGTTTCGCAATTAAGGCATATCACCTATGACGAGCTGGAAATTTTAAGAAGGCCGGATCGGGTGATTGAGGTGTCTTTGCCGGTAATCATGGATAACGGCAAAATAAAAGTTTTTACCGGTTATCGCGTGCAATATAATAATACCCGCGGCCCGTACAAGGGCGGTCTGCGTTTCCACCCCCAGGTTAATTTAGATGAAGTCAAAACTTTGGCTTTTTGGATGGCCATAAAATGCGCCGTGGCCGATATTCCCTACGGCGGCGGCAAAGGCGGCATCGCGGTGGATGTCAAAACCTTAAGTTTGAGCGAGCTGGAGCGTCTGACGCGCGCCTACACTCGCGGTTTTGCCGATTTTATCGGGCCGAATATTGATATCCCTGCGCCGGACGTCTATACCAATCCGCAGATCATGGCCTGGTTGATGGATGAATACAGCCATATCAAAGGCGAAAATACGCCGGCGGTGGTAACGGGCAAACCCGTGGAAATCGGTGGCTCTCTGGGGCGGGAAACGGCCACCAGCCTGGGAGGCTTTTATGTTTTAGAACAAGTTTTAGCCAAATTAAAAATTGCCAAACATAAAGTCAGTCTGGCGGTCCAGGGCTTTGGCAATGTGGGCATGAATTTCGCCCTGATCGCTCAAGCGGCCGGTTTTCAAATTGTGGCCGTGTCCGATTCGGGCGGCGGTCTCTATAACGAAAAGGGGCTGGATTTAAAAGCGGTTTTGGCGCACAAGCAAAAGACCAGTTGCGTTAAAAATTTTAAGTCCGCGAAAAATATCAGCAACGAAAAATTATTGGAGTTGCCGGTCGAAGTATTAGTGCCGGCCGCTTTGGAAAACGTCATTGACGAAAATAACGCCAGCCGCGTTAAAGCCAAAATAATTTTGGAACTGGCCAATGGGCCGACGGCCGGCGGAGCCGAAGACAAGTTAAGTAAAAAAGGCGTCTTAGTCATACCGGATGTTTTAGCCAATGCCGGCGGCGTGATCGTTTCTTATTTTGAGTGGGTGCAGAATTTAAGGCATTTTTATTGGGATCAGGCCAAAGTGGAGGACCGGCTCAAAAGGCAAATTATGAACGCCCTGGAAAAAGTCTGGCAGACCATGGAAGCCCAAGGCAATAACAACATGAGAGAGGCGGCCTATATCGTGGCGGTTGAAAGATTGGTAAAGGCGCTAAGAATCAGGGGAATCTAAACCAATGTTCAATTATCAATTATCAATTTTCAATAAAATAATTTAAATTTTAAATTTGACCGGAGAAGATTTAAAGGATATTAAAGAGATATTGGGATTATTTAAAAAACTAAAAACACAGGTCACAGATAAAAATTTATAAATTTAGAAGCGTTTATCCGTGTTCCGTGTTTTTTATTTTAAACTTTCCACGTTGACGCCGAAACTCCAGTCAATTTCAGCATAACTATGTAGCAGGTTTTTAATGTAATTTTTTAGCTTATTATATTTCGTCGATGCGAGAGCTTCAAATTTAACCGTTAGGTATGGGCCGTTTTGCGAGTAGCGGATGACAAACATGGAGTCGTTCAGGTCCAGTCTGACGCCGTCGCCGGCTCGCTGGTCGTCAATGACTTCAGCTTGCGGGTGATCCGCCCGCAGTTTTTCGGCGATTTTTTTCATCAAACCGACCTTAATCTCGTCGCGGCAACCGACTTTAATTTCCGGGCTGGAGATATATTTCGGCAAGACGGCCATGGCTTGAGCCAGGGTTTGCTTGGTTCTGGACAAGTAGCGCAACAGCCGCAGGGTTGAGTACAGGCCGTCGTCGTGATTATAGAAATCGGCCGAGAAAAAGAAATGGCCGGAGAGTTCACCGATAAAAGCGGCTTTAACTTCCTGGTTTTTCTTTTTTAGGAATGAATGGCCGGTGCGCCACATAAAAGGCTGGCCGCCGTATTTTTTAATGGTTTCGGGCACCAGGCGAGAGCATAGAGTATTAAACATAATCTTCGCGCCCGGATGGTCGCTCAAGACATCGATGGCGAACAGCGCGACTAAACAATCGTTCCAAATAATCTGACCACGGTTATCCACAATGCCGATGCGGTCGCCGTCCGGATCATAGGAAAAGCCCAGATCGGCTTTTTCTAGAATAACCTTTCGGCTTAATCTTTCGGCGACGCGCGATTCAGTCGGGTCAGGCGTGCCTAAAGGAAAAGACGGGTCCAGCCGGCAGTTGTTTTCAATAACTTCGCAGCCGGCTTGTTTAAGCAGATTAGGCGCGACGCTGCCGGCCGTGGCGCAACTGGCGTCAATAACTATCTTAAATTTCTGGTCAAATGGCAAACGTTTTAGAATGTCATTAAAGTAGGCCTGCCGGACATCCATGATTTTATTTCGGCCTGCTTGTTTACCCTTCTCATAATTTTCTTGTTCCACCAGCCGTCTTAATTCCTGGACGCCGTCCGAGATCAGGGTTTCGGAAAAATCTATGGCGAATTTAAAGCCATTATAATCTGCCGGATTGTGCGAAGCCGTCACGAAAGCGCCGCCTTTGATGTCCAAATAGTATTGCGCCCAATAAAATGTGCCTACCAAATTCAGGCCGATATCAACCGTGTCCAGGCCCGCCCAGTTAAAGCCCTTGATTAAATTTTCGGAATACTCGGCGCTGGTTAGGCGGGAGTCCCGGCTTATCAATGCTCTGGTAATGCCCTGCCGTTTTAAATAAGTGCCATGCGCTCGCCCCAAATGTTCAACAATTTTCGGGGTCAGATCTTGGCCCGCGATGCCTCTTAAATCATAGCCGCGGAAAATATTAGGATTGATTTGCATAAAGTTTTAATTATTTTTTGTTTTAACTATCTCTATAATATAATAGAACTTACGCGTTTGAAAAATCTCCGGAGTCAAACGCGTAAGTCCTATATAAATTGAACTGTGTGTGAAGGGGAAGAGATTTTTGATTTTACCGGTTAAAAAATCTCTTCAGTAAAAATAACCGTCAGGCGGATAGTTTTTTGATCAGAGGCCGGAATTTCGGCGCTTTGCGCCAAAAGATCTGGACAAGCCAGGATATTTTTTGGTAATTATGGTAGCGGCAATTGCGGTTGTTGCAGTGTTTCTTACTGGCTATATCTTGATGAGACAGCCACCGTTTGTCATGGTTACAATAATAAAGTTGTTGCATGTCTTCCTCCATTTTAAAATGAGCGCGTAGTATTAGCAGGTTTATGTGAAATTTTTTTTAGAGTTAAGATTATTCCGCCCAATCCCCACAGTATGGCTATAAAATATAAGGGGCGGCCCAGGAGCGGCAGGGCGAAAAGCAGATAAATTATGACCACGCCGACAATCATGTCTAAAATTAAGGAATCTTTTTGTTTGGGCAGGAGGCTGTTTAATAAACTGCGGCCGACCAAGACACCGACCAGAATTTTACTTAGGTACAAGGCGATCAGCCAGAGCGCCATTAGGATTAAGGACAGAGGAATACCGATGATAGTAATTAATAAAATAATTGCCATGGGCGGGGCCAGGAGCAGGGTCAAAATTCCCCAACCCAAACTGGCGCTGACTTTATTTAACATCAAATCCGTGATTTTAATAATCTGTTCCCGCCAGAAACTGATTAAGACCAGGCCTAAAACCAGCGCCGAGAAGACGGCGATTAGATTGCCCCACCACCAGGACAAACTGACAAAATCAGGCTTTTTATTTACTGCTTTCGGCAAGCTTTGCGTTATTTTGCCTTTTATAATGGCTTCATTTTCAATCGCGGCTTTTTTATCTGAAGTATAATTAAGGTCGCCGTTTATCAGAGTCGTGCTGGCGATGGCTAAGGGCTGGCTGTTTTTATTTCGCGAGCCGAAATTAAGTTTTATATTTTTGCCGACTTGGCCAGCCAGCCTGGCTTTAGCCAGATAGCCGTAGAGGTCGCGGCCGATGTCGCCTCTTAATTCAAAAGTACCGCCCAAAGCCAGCAAGTCCCAGCCGATAGAGGAGCTGGCCGCGGTTACAACGGCGCTGCCCAGGATCATGGCGTTTCGGGCCGCTTGGCCGCTAAAATTAATTGTTTCACTGGCTAAACGTAGATTGCCGCCGATCTGGCCACTTATATTAATAGACTGTCCGGCGCAGATGACGTCGCCGGCTACTTGGCCGGAGATATTAATTGATCGTCCGGCGCAGATGACGTCGCCCGTGACCTGGCCTTCAACGGTTAAATTCGCGCCCGCGGCGTAAAGATTGCCTTCAATGATTTCGTTTTTGGGCAGGTAAACCGAATCGCCGGTTTTTATGCTGTAAGCGGACACTGCCAGCGGCGTTAACATGGCAGTCAGGCATAAAATTATGATTGCTTTTTTCACCCCGTTAAATTTTAAAAATTCCATACTTTTTTGTCCCCGTCTGAATATCATTGATGTTTGACATTTCACCCGACGCAATTCATAATAAATATTCAACGGGGTGAATGGGTTTATGTTAGTTATAAATCAGGTGACGGCTGGGAAAAATTGATATAAATTCAGCTCAACCGAGTTACCTGAGTAATATTATTATGCCAAATCGTCAAGAAAAAAGCAATGAAATTAAGGCAATTAATGAACTGCTCAAAAAGAAAATTAATTCGCGGCCGGCTTTGATGGCTGTTAAAAGGCAACTAGCGAAGAAATACGGCCTTAACATTTTAGCCAATTCGGAAATTTTGGATGAATATAAGAATCGGGTCAAGGCTGGGAAGATGAGCCGGCTGCCGGAGTTGGAAAAAACTTTGCGCAAACGGACTGTTAGAACCCTGTCCGGTATCGCGCCGGTAGCGGTGTTGACCAAGCCCTACCCCTGTCCGGGCGAATGTGCCTATTGTCCGACAGAAAAAAACGTACCGCAAAGCTATCTGTCCAACGAACCTGCGGTGATGCGCGCCATTAGCTGCGGCTTTGATCCCTATAAACAAGCGCGATCGCGTCTGGAAGCCATGGAAGCCAACGGCCACGAGCCCACTAAAATAGAATTGATCGTCATCGGCGGCACCTGGTCGGTTTTGCCCGTGGCTTACAAATACTGGTATATCAAGGAGTGTTTTAGGGCGGCGAACGAATATGGAAATAAAAATTGGAAATTGGAAATTGGAAATTGGAAAAAAATTAAAAATCAGAAAATTGAGATCCGAGACAAATTTCCAATTTCCAATTTCCAATTTCAAAAATTGAAACAGGAATTAATTTGCGAACAGAAGCGAAACGAGTATACTAAATATAAAATCATCGGTATCACTTTGGAGACGCGGCCGGATTATATAAATGACAAAGAGTTATGGGAGATGCGCGACTTGGGCTGCACGCGAGTGGAAATTGGCGTGCAAGCGATTGACGATAAAATTTTAAAATTAAATAAACGGGGTCATGGCGTGAACGAAATTATCCAAGCCACTAAACTATTAAAAGATTATGGTTTTAAGGTGACCTATCATATTATGCCCGGACTGCCTGGCGCTACGGCCAAGAAAGATTTAGCCATGTTTAAAAAGTTGTTTACGGGCCAGCCTTTTCGGCCGGATCAGATAAAATTTTACCCTACGGTGGTAACCCGCGGCAGTTTGCTTTACCGCTGGTGGCGCGCGGGCCAATATAAGCCTTACCCGGATAAGGTTTTACAAAATTTGATCGTGGCCTGCAAAAAAACCGTGCCGCCGTATGTCAGAGTTATCAGGCTGATCCGCGACATACCCGAAGAATCGATCGTCGCCGGTAATACCATCACCAATCTGCGCCAGATCATGAAAGGCCGGGGTGTGAAGTGCCGGTGTATCAGATGTCGGGAAGCGGGAGAGAAACAATTAACAATTAACAATTATCAATTATCAATTATAAAATATCCAGCTTCGGGCGGGACTGAATATTTTTTAAGCTATGAGTCCAAGAATAAAAAAACGCTTTACGGGTTTTGCCGGTTGAGGCTGGCGAATATAACCCCCCTAGTCCCCTTTGTCAGGAGAGTAGCTATGATACGAGAGCTGCATGTTTATGGCGAATTGGTGCCGGTGGGGCGGGGGAAGAAAATCCAGCATGCCGGTTTGGGTAAAAAATTGATGAAAGCGGCGGAAAAAATTGCCGGAGAAAACGGTTGTGAAAAAATCACGGTGATTTCCGGCGTGGGCGTCCGGGGTTATTATCGGAAATTAGGTTATAGACTAAAAAATAGTTATATGGTTAAAAGTTTGGTATAATTAAATTATTATACGAAATAACAAAGATGCGAAACTACGAAAATGCTAAAGAATTTATTTCGTATTTTCGTAGTTTCGCGTAATATTTCCGCATCATACTATGATAAAAGCGATTATCTTTGATTTTGATGGCGTCATCCATAATACGCTGGAGCTGGCCTATAAGATTAATAAAAAATTAGGGGCAATGGCAACTTTAGAAGAATACAAAGATTTTTTTAACGGCAATATTTATCAGCATAAACAAATTTTTCCTGAAAAGGTAAAAAAATTTTTTAAATTGCAGAATCCAAAATTTAAAAAGTTAATCATTAAACAAAACATAAAAGAAGAATTGTACAAGCTGGAACAAGACTATGACTTATTTATCATCAGTTCAAACATGGAAGCGGCGTTAAACAGTTATTTAAAAAATAATAAAATTGAACATATTTTTAAAGAAGTGCTGGGCCTGGAAAGCCATAAATCAAAAGTGTATAAATTTAGATGGCTGATGAAAAAGCATGGCTTAGGCAAAAATAATAGCGTCTTTATCACGGATACGCTGGGCGATATTTTGGAAGCCAAGCGGGTGGGCATAAAAACCATCGCGGTTGATTACGGTTTTCATGACCGGGCCAGGCTGGAGCGGGGCCGGCCGCATAAAATCGTTTCCGATTTTAGAGAACTGGCGGTGGAAATAAAAATATTAATGGAGAGCGAATCATAGGTTTGGCTTGAATATACTGCCGGATTTAAGGCATTTTAAATTTATAAAATAAACCTATGTTTGATTACAAAAATATTTACGCGCAAGACCCGGATGTTTTAGCTGTTATAAAAAAAGAAACCAAAAGACAGAGCGAGGAGCTGGAGTTGATCGCTTCGGAAAATTATGTTTCCCGAGCGGTTCTGGAAGCCATGGCCACGGTTTTAACCAATAAATACAGCGAAGGCTACCCGGGACATCGCTATTATGGCGGCAATCAGATAATTGACGAGATGGAAAGTTTGGCCATTGAGCGGGCGAAAAAACTTTTTGGCGCCGAGCATGTCAATGTTCAGCCCTTGTCCGGCTCGCCGGCCAACGCGGCGGTTTATATGGCGTTTATTAAACCGGGCGATAAAGTTCTAGGCTTGAAATTAGATCATGGCGGTCATTTGTCGCACGGCCATCCGGTAAATTTTTCCGGCATGTTATATAATTTTACCCAATATGAAGTGGAGGCCCAAAGCGGGAGAATAAACATGGATAAAGTGCGTCAGATTGCTTCGCGGGAAAAGCCGAAGATAATCGTGGCCGGCTATAGCGCTTACTCGCGGGAAATTGAGTGGCAAAAATTTAAGGAGATCGCCGATGAAGTCGGGGCTTTTACTTTCGCCGATATCGCGCACACGGCCGGCTTGATCGCGGCTGGAGAAATGGCCAATCCGGTGCCGCTTTTCGACGTGGTTACCACCACCACTCATAAAACCTTGCGCGGCCCCAGGGGCGCGATTATCATGTGTCGGGATAAATACGCTAAGCAGGTTGACCGGGCGGTCTTTCCGGGCATGCAGGGCGGGCCGCATGAGCATATTATCGCGGCCAAGGCCGTGGCTTTTGGCGAAAATCTTCAGTCGGAATTTAAACAATACGCCAAGCAAGTCATGGCTAACGCCAAAACCATGGCCGAGGAATTCATCAGATTAGGTTACCCTGTAATTTCCGGCGGTACGGACAATCATCTGATGGTGGTGGACATGACGGCCAAGGGCTTATCAGGCAAAGAAGCGGAAAGCGTTTTAGATCGCTGCGGCATTTCCGTCTCCCGCTCCACCATCCCGAACGACCCCAATCCGCCCATGAATCCGTCCGGCGTGCGTTTCGGCACCCCGGCCGTTACCACCCGCGGCTTGAAAACGGAAGAAATTAAGAAAATAGTGACTTGGATAAACGCCGGCTTGGAGCACAAAGACGAAATTGAAGTTTTGGAGAAAATCAGGGAAGAGGTGAAAGAGATGTGCTTGAGCTTTCCCGTCCCTTCAATTTAGTTTTTCTGTTGTCATCCCGGCCTCCGAAGGAGGGCCTGCCAACGGGCAGGCGAAGCCGGAACCCAGGGGGGGGTAGGACTATGTTTGTTTCTCGAACGTTAAATAATATAAAGATTACAACCAACGGATGAATAGTAAAGACGTTTTTACATTTTCCTCCTGGATTCCCGCCTTCGCGGGAATGACAATACATTTATGCGAATCATTGACGGTAAAAAATTAGCGGAAAAAATTAAGGATCGGATTGTTAAAGATATTATTAGGTTGAACGGTGGCCAGCTTGAACGGGTATTGGCCCGGCCGAATTTGGCCATTATTTTAATCGGCGAGCGGGATGATTCTAAATTATACGTAAAATTAAAGGAAAAGGAGGCTAAAAAAGTTGGGTTTGACACGCATTTATATAAATGTAAACAAGAGATTAGCGAAAGCGAACTTCTGGAAATTATTAAATGTTTAAATCAGGACGAGCTTATAGACGCGATTTTAGTTCAGTTGCCTTTACCGGAAGCGATTGACGCGGATACAATTATCATGTCCATTGACCCGGTTAAAGACGTGGACGGCTTTCAGCCGGACAACCTGGAGAAACTGTTGAAGACTTGCGATTTTGGCGGTTTAATGCCGCCGGTTTTTGCCACGGTGCTGGAGATGTTTGCCAGCATTGATTATGAAGTTAAAGACCAACGAGTTTGCATTGTTTCCAATTCCGATATTTTTGGCCGGAGTTTAGCGCATGTTTTAAATTGCCGCGGAGCCAAAGCCGAGATGGTTAGGGCCGAGGATAAAGGTTTAAGGGAAAAAACCGTTAAGGCCGATGTTTTAATCACGGCCGTTGGCAAGCCCAAATTCATTAAAAAAGAGATGATAAAAGAACAGGCGGTCATCATTGATATCGGCATCGCCAGGCAGAATGGCCAGGTGGTGGGCGACGTGGATTTCATGGATGTTAAAGACAAGGCCGGCCACATTACGCCGGTGCCGGGCGGAGTCGGGCCTTTGACCGTGGCTATGGCGCTGAATAATACGTTAGAGATATATAAGAGAAGGCATAATAAAACGAAATGACTAATAACCAATATCCAATGACAAAATAATCCACTTACTGGGGTTATACTAAAAAAATTAGGTCGTCCTGGCTGGACGACCTTTGTTGTAATCGATTGGCTTGACGCGTTTTTTTAAGCCGCGTACTCCTCAATGATTCTCTCCGCCTCTAGCGGGTTCAGGCGGCAGACTGTGCAAAGGCTGACCGCGTTGGCGCCGTGATCGAAGTATCTATCGGCGTTGTATAAGCTCATGACGCCGCAACCCATGATTATGGACGTGTTGGGGGTCGCTTCGCGCAGACCCTTGTTGTATTGTAACGCTTGGTTGAAAGCTGGACCGCCCGACACTCCGCCTCCGCCCACGGCTTGTAGCGGAGACGGTCGGTTATTCGGGTATACCAAATCATAGGGAATGGTGTTGATGGCATGGATGACATCCACGCCGGCCCTAACCAGCTCCTGCGCGAACTCGTAAGGATGGACATAGCTGATCTTGGCGATCAAACAAAGATCCAGGCAGGCCCGTTTGAGGGTTTTGACGCAGGCCAAAGCGTCCTCCATGTTTTCCTTGATTTTTTCCCGAGAATTCGGGCAGGAGAAATTCAGTTCCAGCGCCCAAAGGTCTGGACCCATAAACCGGCTATAAATTTTAATCGCCTCGATAGTTTGGTTGATTGCCGGTTCTCGGCCGTTGGCAAACTGGGGATAAAAGTTAGGAATGACCCTGAATTCGGCTTGTAGCTCTGAAGCAATGGCCGGGGCGTTGACGTCCACGCCTTGATTAGTCAGGCCGTAAGCGTTGAGCAGGCCATCACTGCCGATCGGCTGAATGTATTTCCAGGTTAGGGGGTTCCAGGGCCGAAAGTTGCCCGCATACTTTTCAAAGGTTGACGACTTGGTAAAGTTGGTAATTCTGTTTTCCCGGATAACTTGCTTTAACCTTTGGTAGACTGGCGACAGGGTTAGCGGGAACATGCCGCCGCCGGAGTGGCCCATAATGGTAGAGGTTACGATACTTGAAATGGCGTGGTTTTTTATGGTAATAGCCATGATGTTTCTCCTTTTGATTGTTGAAGGTTCAGGTTTTTTGCTGGTTTTTTGTTTAAATTTGTCTGTTGTGTTAATCTTAAATTAGTTTATTTATAGAAGAAAGTCAAATACTTATGTTCCTCCCCTTTATAAGGGGAGGGTTGGGTGGGCCATTATGCAAATTACCTCTCCTAATCCCCTCCTTACTAAGGAGGGGATTATTGAAAGAATATGGACAATAAGAAGCAACAGCTCTTGGAGCTATTAAAAATACACTATGGTTTTGACTCGTTCTGGCCGGGGCAGGAGAAGGTGATTGATAATATTTTAGCCGGCCTTGATACGGTGGTTATCATGCCGACCGGCGGTGGCAAGTCTTTATGTTATCAGCTGCCGGCCTTAGTATTGGAAGGGGGAACCTTAGTCATTTCCCCCCTGATCGCTTTAATGAAAGATCAGGTTGACGGGCTCTCCAGAGTCGGCATACCGGCCACTTTTATAAATTCCTCCATCAGCCAAGCCGAAACCGCCAACCGTTTGGCGGCGGTGAAACAGGGTCAATTTAAACTGTTCTATGTCGCGCCGGAGAGATTTTACAGTCAGGAATTTTTAGCCGCGCTGAAAAATATCAAGGTCAGCCTGTTCGCCGTTGACGAAGCGCATTGCATCAGCCAATGGGGGCATGATTTTCGCCCCAGCTACCTAAAATTAAAAAACGTCATTGAATTGTTGGGCCGGCCGGTGGTGGTGGTTTTTACTGCCACAGCCACCTTAGAAGTCAGAGAAGATATTGTGAAACAATTAGGACTGGTCGGTTCGAGTTTGGTCATTACCGGTTTTGCCAGGCCGAATTTGCAATTTGGCGTGATTAATACGCAAGACAGCCTTAAATCGCGGTTTGTTCTGGACGCGATCGCCAGCGCGCCGGACGGCTCGGGCATAATCTATGTGGGCACGCGGTCTCGGGCTGACGAACTCTTGCAGATTTTGCTCGCGAATAATATTGAGGCGGTCAGCTATCACGCCGGCATGGAGGCCGCGGACAGAAAATGGGTTCAGGAAAATTTTATGGCCGGACAAGCCAAAGTTATCGTGGCCACTAACGCTTTCGGCCTGGGGATTGATAAGCGCGATATCAGGTTTGTCATCCATTATGACATGCCGGGCACGATTGAAGCCTATTATCAGGAAGCCGGCCGCGCTGGCCGCGACGGCGGGCCCAGTTTTTGCCTGCTATTATACAGCCCGCGCGACCGCTATTTGCAGGAATTTTTTATTAAAGGTGATAACCCGCCGCCGGAAATTATTTTGGAAATTTACGAAATTTTAAAAAATTGTGAATCAGACACGGTTTTGATAACTTACGCGGAAATCGCGGAAACGTTGTCCGATAAATTGCCGGAAATGGCTGTGGGCACTAGCCTGAAGATTTTAGAGCGCCTGGGTTTGATCGCGCGCTCGCACGACCGGGTGGGCCAGGCCTATGTAAAAAGTAAAAAGTCAAAAGTTGAAAGTCAAAAGTTATTTACGGTTAAAAGTAAACTTCAACGCGAAATATTTGAGCGATTTCTTGAAAAATATGAACCTGAATTGGCGACCGGCATGTATGCCAACTTGGAAGATATGGCGGAGATATTAAAGACAAAAAAAGATTCGCTGGCGCGATTAATTAAAAAATTAGTTGATTTTAATTTGGCGGAATATGTGCCGCCGTTTCGGGGCACGGAGCTAAAGATTTTAAAACGGCTGCCGGCCAGGGAGGTCAGGCTGGATGTCGCGGCTTTAAAATATAAACTAAAACATGCCTATAAGAAATTGGATTTGATGGAAAGTTATGTTTATCATTTTGACTGTCGGCAAAAGTATATTTTAGATTATTTCGGCGAGCGCCAAGCCAGGGGCTGCGCCAAATGCGATAATTGCCTGGTGAAAAATATGGATGAGGCGGAAAAAGTTCGGATAGCAGAAAAACAGAAGAAAAGGCCGACTCAACTCTCCACTAAATTGACGCAACTGGAAACTTTGGAATTATGGAATCAGGACATGAGCTTGGAAAAGATCGCCCAGGCGCGCGGGCTGACGGTCGGCACGATTGTCGGTCATTTGTGTTTTTTGGCGGAAAAGGGTCTGGGCGTTGAGATTGATAAACTGGTCAAACCGGAGCGGCAGAAAAAGATCATGGCCGCGATAAAAAAAGTCGGCTTGGGCAAATTGACGCCGATTCGGGAGGTTTTAGGTGAAGAATTCAGTTGGGATGAGATAAAGTTGACGCTGGCGAAGATGAGGGCGGGGAATGAATAATGAATAATGAATAATGAATTATGGGGAAATACGGATAAAAATATAGTAATTTCCATTATTTATGATTCATAATTCATTATTCAGTTTTTATTGTTAGGAAAAAATAGAAATCGGACTGTTAAAGATTAAAATCGGACTATTGGCAGGTTCTCCAGCTTTTCCCTTTGCTCGCCCAAGAAGTGATCGTTT
>MFFY01000048.1 GCA_001778055.1 Candidatus Falkowbacteria bacterium RIFCSPLOWO2_12_FULL_45_13 | reverse complement strand
AAACAATCAACTTGGAAAATTAAATCATATGTCTTAGGGGTTTAAGGAGAAACTCTGCGACCCCTCAATTAACCGTTAAAATCAAAAAACATAAAATATCGGCCAGCCTGGCAATTTTGCTGTTAGTCGGCGCCGGTTATTATGCATATGGTAAATTTACGGGAAACAAAGCAACTATTAGCTATCTGACAGCCGTGACGGAAAAGGGGACTTTAATTTCTTCAATCTCGGGCAGCGGTCAAATCTCGGCGTCAAACCAAGTGGACATAAAAGCTAAAGTTTCCGGCAGCCTAACCAAAATCGCGGTGACTAGCGGCCAACCAGTTAAAACCGACGATTTAATCGCGCAAGTGGATACCAGAGACGCTTATAAAACCGTCAGAGACGCCCAGAGCAGTTTAGCCAGCGCTCAATTAGCTTTAGATAAACTTGTCCGGCCGGCCACGGCCGAGGAAAAATTGCAGGCCCAAAATACGGTCAAAAGCTCCCAAACCGCTTTGGATAAACTTAAATTCTCTCAACCGATTGATTACCAAAACGCCCAAGCTGATTTACGAACCGCGGAATATAATTTAAATAAGGTTTATAGCGACGTCTTTAATTCTATTTCCAATGTCTTTTTAAATTTACCCAATATTATCAGCTCATTAAACGATATTCTTTATAGCGATAAAATCAGCGCCACCGAAACCTCGGTCGGTAAGGGCCAAATAAATATCTCGGCAATTTTAAATTCTACTTATGAAAAGGACCAGTTTAAAATTAAAGCCTTGGCGACCAGCGCGGAGAACGATTATGCCATGGCGCGCCAAGCCTATGACATTAATTATCAAGACTATAAAAATACCAGCCTTTATTCTGATCCGGCCGCGGTGGAAAAGTTATTGGCCCAGACCCTAGCCACCACTAAGGCCATGGCGCAAGCGGTCAAAAGCGAAAATAATTATTTAAACGCCTGGACTGACACGCGGCTTTTGCGCAACATGACGGTCTTTACGCAGGTTTCCGCTTATTTAACTAATTTGGCGGCCTCTGTGGCTCAAACAAATTCCGGTTTGACTAATTTACTGGCTACCCAAGCGACCATCCAGGGCGACATAATTTATATTCCTCTGGCCGTGATGCAAAAGTTTTTAGCCGGAGCCGATTATGTTTCCACCATCAGCGTGGAAGCCAACAGCGCTGATGACATGGCCGCGGTGCAACAGCAAGTCAGCGATTTATTGATGCGGCGGCATAAAATTACCGATGCCGCTTTAGCCGACTTTAATATTTTAAATCAAGCCGATATCGTGGCCACGGCTTCCAGCGTAACCAATACTTTCACCATGCTGCTGGCTGCCATCGCCGGCATTTCGCTGATCGTCGGCGGCATCGGCATTATGAATATGATGCTCACTACGGTTACCGAGCGGACCCGTGAAATCGGCTTGCGCAAAGCCATCGGCGCCGCCAAGCAGGATATTAGCGGCCAATTTTTAACCGAAGCGGTCATGCTGACTTTAGTCGGCGGCGGCTTGGGCATATTGGTAGGCTGGCTAGCCTCATTAACCATCAGCCGACTTGCCGGTTTGGCCACGACGGTTTCTTTATTTTCCATTATCTTAGCCTTTGGCGTTGCCGCGGCCATCGGCCTGGTTTTCGGCTATTATCCGGCGCGCCGCGCCGCCAATTTAAATCTCATTGAAGCCTTGAGATTTGAGTAACCCCACAAATCCACGAATCCACTACGAATATTACGAATAGAATTTGTAGTATTTATAGCTAATTTGTAGATTTGCGGGAACTGTTACTGACAAAACAATTAAATAATTTATAATAAAATATTTTATGAAAAACAAAATGTTAATCAGTTTTGTCATCGGGCTGTTCGTTATCGGCGGCGGCGCTTTCTACGGCGGCCTGGTTTATGGCAAGAGCCAAGCAAGTAGTGCGCAAAATTTGTCTGCCGCGCCAAGACAGCAAAGATTCGGACAAGGCATTGGATTAGGGCAAAACGGCCAGTTTAACCGACAGGCTGGGCCGGGCGCTTTGGGGAGAAACGGCAATTTCGTGAACGGCGAGATTATCGCCAAAGATAATTTAAGCATCACGGTTAAAGATCCCGGGGGCGGTTCAAAAATAATTTTTTTATCAGGCAGTACGCAAGTTTCTAAGTTTATTGCCGGCCAGCCGTCTGACTTGTCAGTCGGCCAGTCGGTCATGGTCAGCGGCACGGCTAATTCCGACGGCAGTTTAACGGCGCAGATGATTCAGCTTAGGCCGCCGCGGCCGGAAAACGCCAGTTCAACCCTGCCGGTAAGATTTTAGTTTGGTTATTTTAAATACGCCAGATAAAAAAATCCCCGCGCGCTTTAGCTTTGGAGCGCAGGGTGGTCAGGCGGAACTAATACTCAAGAATTGACTACGTTGTTAATAAAATATTATCTATTAATTTTTATAATGTCAATACAAAAACACCAGCTTCGCGAAGCTGGTGTTTTTAATTACTCGTTCGTTATGCGTTATGAGCTATGCGTTATGCGTTAAGAGATTTAGACCGCTATTCTTATGCCCGGCCCCATGGTTGAGCAAATAGTAACATTTTTCAGATAAATGCCCTTGGAGCTTGATGGCTTGGCTTTTCTGATGGCCTCCAGCAAAATCTGGAAATTTTCTATCAATTGCCCAGCCGGGAAAGACGCCTTGCCGATGGCCACATGAACATTGCCGGTATCGTCATTTTTTAAGTTGACTTTTCCTTTTTTCAGTTCCCTGATGGCTTTGGCCGGATCAGGGGTAACGGTATCGTTTTTCGGCGAGGGCATCAGGCCGCGCGTACCTAATATTTTGGCAATTTGGCCTAAGTTTTTCATTAAAACCGGTTCGGCCACGGCGACCTTAAAGTCGGTCTTTTCGGTTTTTTTAATTTGCGCGATCAGTTCTTCGCTGCCGACGTAATCAGCGCCGGCTTCGCGCGCTTCTTTTTCCTTGGCCGGGCTGACGAAGGCCGCGACTTTTACGGTTTTGCCCGTGCCGTGGGGCAAGTTGACGGCGATTCTAACCTGCTGCTCGCCTTTTTTAATGTCAATTCCCAGTCGAAAATGAACTTCAATTGAAGCGTCAAACTTGGTTTTTGAAAGTTTTTTAGCAAGTTCCATGGCTTCGGCAATCGGGTAAGCTTTGGTTTTGTCGCATAAAACCGCTGATGGTCGCTGCATTGCCGCTGATTTTTTATTGGATGCGGTTTTAGCCGCGGCTACGGCCGTTTTTTGTTTGTTGTCTGGCATAATTTTCGTGGTGCGAGCGAAGGAATTTGGATTTTCGATTTAGGCTTTGCATTTTAAATCCAAAATCTAAAATCGTAAATCGAAAATAGACCATCTCCCACAATTAAAATGTTTTATTAAATCCAGACAACGAGGAGCGAAAACTGTATTATTTTATTTCTACGCCCATCTGTCTGGCCGTGCCGGCCACGATTCTCATGGCCGCCTCAATGTCATGCGCGTTCAGGTCGGGCATTTTTATTTCCGCGATTTCCTTAAGCTGGGCGCGAGTGATGCTACCCACCTTTTCGGCCAAGGGTTTGCCCGAACCTTTGGGGATTTTGGCGTATTTTTTAATCAGCTCGGCTGCCGGAGGAGTCTTTAAAATAAAGGTGTAGGTGCGATCCTCATAAATAGTTATTTCTACCGGCGTGATATCGCCCATTTTATCCTTGGTTTTTTCATTAAAAGCCTGGCAGAATTGCCCGATATTTAAGCCATGCTGGCCCAGAGCCGGACCCACCGGCGGCGCCGGGTTGGCCTGGCCGGCCGGTATCTGCAATTTAACTTTGGTCAATATTTTTTTCATAACATAATGCTAATTTATGCGAATAATGCGAATGCCGCGAATTTATATTAGCGAAATAGTTTTGTAACCATCTCAGCGTCATTTGCATATCATTCGTGTCATTAGGGTTATATCAAATCTTTTTAATCTGCAAGAAATCCAGTTCAATCGGGGTTTCGCGGCTGAACATGGAAACCGACACTTTAATTTTACCTTTGGCTTCGTCAATGTCCGTCACCCGGCCCTCCAAATTTTTAAACGGGCCGTCGATAATGCGCACCGGCGAATTGGCGGAAACGTCAATTTTAAATTTCGGCTCTTCCACACCCATCCGTTTTTGCAGATCTTTGATTTCAGCTTCGGTAATCGGGGTCGGCACCGTGCCCGTGCCGATAAAGCCGGTAACATTGGGCGTGTTTCTAACCACGTACCAGGAATCGTCGGTGACGATCATTTCCACCAGGACATAACCGGGAAAAATTTTTTCTTCAACGATTTTCCGTTTGCCGTTTTTGATTTTAATCTTTTTTTCCGTCGGGATCAGAATATTAAAAATTTTATCTTCCATGTCCATGGATTCAATTCTTTGCTTTAAATTTTGCGAAACGTTTTCTTCGTAGCCGGAATAAGTATGGAGCACGTACCAGCGCCGGCCTTGATTTAATATTTGTTTTGCCATATAAAATTAAAAATTATTTGTTGGTAATCAGATACTCCAGGCCCTTGGTCAGGATAATATCTAATAAGCCTAAAAACAAGGCTACGCCCACGCTGATAAAGATCACCAGCAGGGTGTAGTTATAAGTTTCTTTTTTTGTCGGCCAGGTAACTTTTTTCATCTCTTCAATCGAGGCCTTTAAATAGTCAATGATTTTGTTCATATATTCCTACGAATCTACAAGTTAACTTCGAATATTGCGAATATTATTCGCAATATCCAGCATCTAATTTGCATATTCGCGTTAAATTCATTCGTAATATTTGTAGTCAATTCGTTGATTTGTTGGTGTAAAAAAACAGCCCTGGCGGGTGTTATTAACTGATGTTTATATCTTACACAATAGACAGGCGACTGTCAAGCGCTTGGTGGAAATAAAGGGAATGTGGTATAATATAGTAGCAATTTACAAATTTTCAATTTTCAATCAATGACTTAATGTTTAAATTTTTAATGAAGAGAAAAATGATTGCCGACTAATTAAAAATTAATGCATTGAAAATTCATTGTCCGCCGGAGGCGGATCCGCCTTGGGCGGGATAATTAAAATTTTATTATGGCAACCAACAGTTTTATATTTTACAGCGTAAAAATTGCAGGAGAATTAATTTTTGATGTTTTGTATTTTCCCCTTTGGTGGTATTCGCGCGGCTTGGTAAACATAATCGTCGGGGTTAAAGATTTTTTAGTGAACAAACAAAAAAGTTTAGCGCTTTTAGTCTGGATTAAAAATATCTTTAAACCCATGTACGCGCAATATGATTGGCAAGGCATGTTAATAAGTTTTTTTATGCGCGTTATCCAGATAATTTTCAGAAGCATGACAATGCTTGTCTGGCTGGTTTTGTCTTTGGCGGCAATTATTTTTTGGACTACGTTGCCCGCCCTGATTTTATATGAAATAACTTTTCAGTTTATATAATTCTAGCGAATTTACGAATATAACAACGAATAGCAAACAATATAAGAAATTTGTATTCGTTGCATTCGTTGTGTAATTCGTTGATTCGTTAGGGAATATTTCATGTCTCAAGAATCTAGTAAAAAAACCGATATTCAGTTTATCACCTGCTCCGCCTGCGGCGGTATCGGCCGGCTAAACGATGATTCCAGCTGTCGGAATTGTTCAGGCAGCGGGCGGATAGCCTATTGCCGGGGCCGTTTTTATTATGGCGATCTGGAGCTAAGCCGGCCGGTAATTAAATTAAGGCAATTAAAAAACAGCATTTATCTGACTTTGAATTCGCTGGCTTATGCCATCGGCTTAATCGGGCTGCTGGCTTTAAGTTATTGGGTTTATTTAACCAGCTTAAATACAGAAAATTTTGCAGTTTTCGCCTTTTGGCAGGTTAAAAGCCCTTATATCTTGATTTTTTGGTTGAGCTTGATCGCCGATATGTTCGTGGTTTATCGTTTAAGCCAGGAAGAAGCGGCTAAGCAAAAAATTAAAAAAGTCAAATACGGCGAAGCAGTTGAAAAGTCGTCGCCTAATAGTTGGTCTGAATTTAAGAATAGTCGGGGGAAATATAAAATCGAAGTCTCTAAAGGCTTCAGCCTTAAGGCTTTTAAAACGGCGGAACAGGCTTTTTTATTGGCCAGTATGGCCAAGCATAAAAAAGTCATGCCGGTTCATTTATTTTTTTGCCTGCTAAAAGACAACGCCGCCGCCGCTTTATTTTCCAGGCTCAATATCAATCCGGGCAAGTTAATCGGCAAATTAAAAAATCAATTATTGGCCGCGGAAACCGGTCTAAAATCTACCGAGCTATCGCTGGAAATTGAAGAAATTTTCCTTGAAGCCTACATCGAGGCCGAAATTCTCGGGCAAAAAAAAGTCGAGCCGATTAATTTTATCTTGCCCTGCCTAAAGCGCGATAAAAATTTAACTGAAATACTTTACGATCTGGATATCAACCGCGACAAGATTAATAATGTGATACATTGGTTTGTCATCAGCGAGCGGCTGATGGAAAATTACCGTTTATACCGCCAGGCTTCCCGCCTTAAGCCGTCAGGCGCCATGAATCGCTCTTATACGGCCGTGGCCACGCCGATATTAAATCATTTTTCTTATGACCTGACGCTGGCGGCTAAGTGGGGCAGGCTGGAGTTATGCGTTGGCCGGACCAGCGAGATTAAAGCGATTTTTCAAAATTTAGAAAGCGGCCGGGCCGGAGTCTTGCTCACTGGCCCGAACGGCGTGGGAAAAAATATGATTATCGGCCAAGTGGCGCGGCAGATGGTAGAAGAAGATGTGCCTAAAATATTAAAAGATAAAAGGTTATTGGAATTGGATATTTCGCGCCTATTAAGCAGTACCACCGCGGCCAAGGCCGAAGAAAGACTGTTGGTGATAATTGATGAAATCGCCAGGGCGGGAAATATTATTCTCTATATCAACAATATTGAAAATTTAATGGGCATAACGGCGGGTGAAGAGGAAAGCTTGGAACTATCGGAGGTTTTATCCAGCGCTTTAAAACGGCGCAATTTGATTTGCTTGGCCTGCGTGAATGAAGATAATTATACCAGGTATATTGAGAATAAGCCGTTGGGCAATGCCATGGCTAAAATTGAAATCAAAGAACCTGATAATAACTTGGCTATCCAGATGATTGAAAGCAAGATTGGTTATTATGAAGTGAAATATAAAATTTATTTTACCTATGGCAGCATAGCCAAGGCCGTGGAATTGACCGCCAAGTATATTCATGATAAGTTTCTACCGGCCAAGGCGGTGGATACTTTAGAAGCTATCGCGGTTCAGGTATCAGAAGACAAGGGCATAAACAGTTTGGTTGACGCTGAAGACGTGGCCAGCGTGATAAGTAAAATAACCAAAATTCCTTTAACCAAAATTACAGAGAAAGAAAGTGAAATTTTACTTAATTTAGAAGAGAAAATGCATAGCCGCATGATTGACCAGGTCGAAGCCGTCAATATGGTGGCGGCGAGCCTGAGGCGCGCCAGAACCGAGCTTAGGGAAGAGAAAAGGCCGATCGCTAATTTTCTTTTTTTGGGTCCGACCGGAGTGGGTAAAACCGAACTAGCCAAAACCGTGGCGGAAGTTTATTTCGGCGATGAAAATTATATGGTCAGGCTGGATATGAGCGAATACCAGCTTGCCGGTACGCTCGAAAAAATGATTGGTTCGCCTGACGGAGTGTTAGGCTATTTGACTGAGGCCGTGCGCAAAGCGCCTTTTTGCCTGATTTTATTAGACGAGCTGGAAAAAGCGCATCCGGATATATTAAATTTATTTTTGCAGGTGATGGACGATGGCCGCTTAACCGATGGCCAAGGCCGAACCATAGATTTTACCAATTGCATTATTATCGCCACTTCCAACATCGGCGCGGTTTATGTTCAGGATCAAATTAAGGCCGGCGCCTCGCTTGAGCAAATTAAAGAGTCTTTGGTTAATAACCAGTTAAATAAAGTGTTAAGGCCGGAGTTTATCAACCGTTTTGACGGCCTGGTGGTGTTCAAACCTTTAAGCCTGGAGGATGTGGAAAGTATCACCAGGCTGATGCTTATAAAAGTAACGCGCTTGCTGGAAGCCAAGGGTATAGGCCTGGAATATGAAACTGCCGGCATTAAAAAACTTGCCAGCCTGGGCTTTGATCCCAAATTTGGCGCTCGGCCGCTTCGGCGCTTGATCCAGGAAAAAATAGAAAACGAGATCGCCAATATTGTATTGAAAGACGGTATAAAGAGAAGGGACACGGTGGTTATAGACGGCGAAGCCAAGATCAGCGTGAGAAAAAGAAAAGAGCTCTAGCAATATTAATTATGTCTTTTTACCTAGAAATATTTATTATAACTCTGTTGTTGGCCGTGGCGCTGACTTTTTTTATTTTGCGCTTGGCCGCTAAATTTAACATTTTGGATAAGCCGGATAGCGTAAGAAAATTTCATTCCGGCAACGTGCCGCTCATGGGCGGATTGGCGATTTTTTTTAGCTTCTTTCTGGTTCTTTTTTATCATCATAACTTTTTATTGACTGGAAATTTGCGTCTTAGCCACTGGCTCGGCTTTTTTATCGGCGCCTGCTGGCTGATGATCGGTGGATTTCTCGACGATAAGTATGATTTAAAACCGACCTGGCAATTTATTTTTCCGGCGCTGGCCATCGCCAGCGTCATTGCCGGCGGCGTGCAAATTGAAAAAATTACCAATCCGCTGGGCGGTTATATTTATTTAGGCTCGGCCTCGGCTGTTTTAATCTCTTTTTGGCTTTTGGGCATGATGTATACGACCAAACTATTGGATGGCCTGGACGGGCTGGTGGCTGGCCTGACCGCCATTGGCTCGTTCACGATCTTTCTCTTTACTTTGACGGAAAAATATTATCAGCCGGACGTAGGGTTCGCCTCTTTAATACTGTCGGCCGCCTGTCTGGGTTTTTTATTTTTTAATTGGCATCCGGCCCGTATTTTTTTAGGCGAAGGCGGCTCTTTATTTTTAGGCTATGCCCTGGGAGTTTTGGCCATTATTTCCGGCGCCAAAATCGCCATTGCCTTATTAGTTATGGGCATACCGGCGCTGGATGTAGCCTGGACAATCCTGCGGCGTCTGGCCGCCGGCCGAAATCCGTTTAAATCAGCGGACAGGCAGCATCTGCATTTTCGCTTGCTGGAAACCGGCTTAACCGTCAGAAAATCGGTTTTAATATTTTACGCCATCTCCATAATTTTCGGCTTAAGCGCTTTATTTTTGCAAAGCCTGGGCAAGGTTCTGACCTTAACCGCGCTTTTCGGCATTATGTTATTGGTGTTTATATTTTTTGCCTACCTTGACAGAAATAAAAAAAGCGTTTAATATAATTACACTACTTATTGAATTAAGGAAGACTTATTATAAATTCACCAATCAACGAATTAGCTCACGAATATCGCAAATCTTATTATTCGTGTTATTCGTGAATAGATTTGCTGATACTTAGTCATATGAAAATCGCAGTCATAAAAACCGGCGGCAAACAATATAAAGTTAGCCAAGGGCAAAATTTAAAAATTGAAAAAATAGAGGCAAAACCCGGCGAAGTTTTAAAATTCCCAACCTTGATGGTGGCCGATGAAGCCAAGCTGGGTTTGGGCCGGCCGACTTTGGGCGACTTGGTGGAAGGCAGAGTAATTGAGCAGGGCAGATATAAGAAAGTCAGCGTGATAAAATTTAAAAATAAAATCAGGTACAAGAGAAACGTCGGGCATCACCAGTTGTTTACCAAAGTGGAAATCGTTAAAATATAATGAGACTTACGCGGTTAACAGCCTAAAACGAAGGTTTTTCAAACGTATAAGTCCTATATAAAAGGCAAATTTAAAAACACGAGGCATGCCAGCCTTGTGTTTTTATACGCCCTTGATAAAGGAGGCGCTTCCCTACATTTCATTTCTATATTTCAAAGCGTTCGATAGGGTTATTTCATCGGCGTACTCCAGGTCCGCGCCCATGGGCAGACCCTTGGCCAGCCGGGTGATTTTAATTTTGTAAGGCTTTAATAATTTGTTTAAATATAAAGAGGTGGTTTCGCCTTCCAGGTCTGGGTTAAAAGCTAAAATAATTTCTTTCACCAAAGGCGGTTTTAATCTGCTTAAGAGTTCTTTTAAATTGAGATTTTCTGGTTTTATACCTTCGATAGCGTTAATCACTCCGCCTAGACAGTAGTATAAACCATGGTATTGTTTAGTTGACTCAATCGCCAGCAAGTCGCGCGTATCAGCCACCAGGCAGAGACATGAGCGATTTCTTTTCGGGTCCGAGCAGATAGAGCAGGGGTTGGTTTCGGCCAGGCTTAAGCAGGTCCGACAAACCGCGGTTTTTTCTTTTAATTCAGCGATGGCCTGGGCGAATTGCTGCAGGCTCTCCGGATGCGCTTTAAGTAAATAAAAAACATAACGTTCGGCGGTTTTAGGCCCAACCGCGGGGAGCTTAGTGAAATGGTCAATTAAGTTTTGGATGGAAGCAAGATATCTCATAGAAATCACAAATGATAATGTCTAATGACAAATCAATGACAAAATCCTAATGCCAAATAATTATTTGTAATTTAGTCATTTGTCATTTGGTATTGATTTGGCATTTGTCATTGGAAATTTGACATTTTACCCAGTCCACCCATTTCCTGCACTTTTTTGGCCATGGTCTTTTGCGCCCGTTTGATGGTTTCGTTAATGACTTCAGTCAAAAGACGTGGTAGAGCCTCTTTGGCAGTCTTGGGGCTGATGATCAGCTCGGTTATTTCCATGTTGCCGTTCATCACTACTTTAACTCCGCCTTTTTCATATTCAACTGATTCTTGGGCCAAGGCGTTTTGCAAAGTTTTGGCTTGATTTTTTAAATCTCTGAATTGTTTTAGTTTGTTGAACATATAGAGAGTAATTTTCAATTTACAATTTTCAATGAATTTTCAATGACTAAATTTTCAATTAATTATATTTCTATTTGAAAATTAAGTCATTAATTCATTAGTCATTGATTGAAAATTTGTAAATTGTAAATTGAAAATTACTATTAATATTCCGGCGGCGCTTCTAAATTGGGTTTGGCCGCTGATTTAAAGCTGACCGTGTTTTCATCAAAGAATAAGTTAATTTTTCCGGTTGGCCCGTTGCGGTGTTTGGCTACATGGATTTCGGCCTGGTGCTGGTCGGTTTCGGATAATTCATCATAGTTATAGCCGCGGTCGGCGGCTTTGCGGTAAATAAACATGACTACGTCGGCGTCTTGTTCAATTGAGCCCGATTCCCGCAGGTGAGCCAGTCTCGGTATGGCCGGACGGGTCATTTCTACGGCGCGCGACAGCTGGGACAGGGCCAGTACCGGGATATTCAGTTCCCTGGCGATGGCCTTAAGACCACGGGTGATTTCCGCCACTTCCTGGACGCGATTATCTCCATACTTACCCCGTCCTTCCATTAGTTGGAGATAATCAATAATTAAGAGTCCCAGTCCTTTTTCCACCTGAAGCCGGCGGGCTTTAGTCCTTATTTCCATGATGTTGGAACTGGCGTAATCATCAATATAAATTGGCGCTTCGGATAACTGCCCCATGGCGTTGCCGATGCGGGAAAAATCATTATCTTCTTCTTTGTCGGACAATTTGCCGGTGCGCATGCGCCATAAGCTGACATTGGCTTGGGCGCAAAGCATGCGGTCGACCAGCTGTTCTTTGCTCATTTCTAAAGAGAAAACGCCGACCGGAACTTTACTTTTAATGGCTGACAGGCGGGCGATGTCTAAGGCTAAGGAAGTTTTCCCCACGCTTGGCCTGGCGGCGAGTATGATTAAATCCGATTTTTGCAGTCCGGCCAAAAGATTGTCCAGATCGGGAAAACCGGTGGGCAAGCCTCGCAATTTCCCGCTTTGTTTGTGTAATTCATCGATTCTGTCAAAAGCTTCAGTCAGCAGGTTATCAATCGGCAGAAAGACATTATTTAAATATTTTTGCGAGACGCCGAATAATTTTTGTTCGGCTTGATCCAGTATTTTTTCAATTTCTTCATCCTCTTTAAATCCCAGTTCGGAGATTTCAGCCGCGGCGCTTAAGAGGCGCCTTAAAGTGGCTTTGCGCTGGATGATGCTGGAATAAAAAACCACATGGGCCGAAGTGGCTACGGTGTTGCCCAATTCAGCCAGGTGGGTTCGGCCGCCAACCGCCTCCAGCAAATTTTTTTCTTCCAGTTTCGCTGTCAAGGTCAAGATATCGATGGGGTCGTGATGGACGTACAGATCCCGCATGGCCGTATAAATAAGGCGATGGCTGTCTTTATAAAAATCTTCGGGGCGCAAGGTGTCGGCCACTTTAAAAATCGCGTCTTTATCAATCATCAGGCAGCCCAAGAGCGAGCTTTCGGCTTCAAGATTTTGCGGCGGCAGTTTTGAGGTGTAATTTTTATCGTCAGACATAGCTTGTGAATGCGCTCCAATTTTTATATCGCGAGCGTCTAATCCCATGTTACACTGGCCAGCCGGTTTTATCAAGAGCAAAAATTGCTGATTTTTTAACTTCCCATGCACCATTTTTCCCCTTGACCTTGCCTTTTATATGCGGATGTGTTATTTTATTATTAACTAATTCATTGGCGATAATGGATTTTTATTTTGGCGATTTTTATCACGCGTCGTTAGCTCAGTTGGTAGAGCAACAGCCTTTTAAGCTGATGGTCGCTGGTTCGATTCCAGCACGACGCACCAAGATATTTTCGATTTTAGATTTTAGTAACTCCGCCGTTTTGGCTTCAGCAATAGGCCTGACCGCCTTCGCCTTGGCCCATGTAGCTTAAATGGTCGAGCAACGGTTTTGTCTGCCTCGCCAACTGCCGAGATAGCTCAATGGTAGAGCAATGGTTTTGTAAACCATAGGCTGGAGGTTCAAATCCTCTTCTCGGCTCCAACATTGCTTCGGTAAGGCGGGTAAACCATGAGTTGCCCCGGTTTTGAAATTTCAGCGCCGAGCCCCTATTCTCCTTTTCTGCGCCGAGGTCGGCACAGAGGAGCTTCAATCCCGACCGTGGGCTCAAAACCAGCCATTTAAAAAAGTACTATGACTCTGTATATTGACACCACGCAAAATAATTTAGTTGAAATCGGCCTCAAAGATAAAAAAAAATTTATTGCCAAGCGAAAGTTTAAATCAGATCATACCCAGGCCGAGAGGCTCTTGCCCGGCATCGCCAAACTGCTTGAAGCCAATAAATTGAAATTAAGCGATTTAAAAAAGATTGAGGTGGCGAATCGGGCGGGCAGTTTTACTTCTCTGCGCATTGGCGTGGTTACGGCTAATGCCCTAGGTTACGGTTTGGGCGTTCCGGCGGCAGGGGAGCGAGACCGGATCAGAAGAGTCAATCGAGGCCAGCGCCGGTTTAACCTGATTGAGCCGTTATATAGCGGCGCGCCGGATATAATTAAGAAAAAACAAGGTTTAATACTTAAAATTGGTTGGTGAAAACTTTGTTTTCGTTGTAAGATTAGGCGTAGATTAACAACAAATTTAAATCGATTTGAATTAGTGTGTGTATCAATATACTAATTTAGTATTTACGCGCCTAAATAGCAACAAATAAGCTGTCCGTAAGATAAATTTTTGATTTGGCCAAAAAATTACCAACCATTTTTAAGTATTAAACCAAAAACAAACGATTTAAAATAAACGGCTTCTGGAAAATTTAAGGTGATGCATATCTATACTCCGGTAGAAATGAAATACGCTCATAAACTCATGGACAGGAACAAAAAAACCGATTTTTTGAAGTAAGGCAGTTCGGGATGTGGAAAAGATGTTAAGAACTGGCGCTCTAAAAATAAATAATTAGCCGGAAAATACCCGCCCATAAACAGGCGGCGGTTTTTTTATTTATTTTATTTAACCTTAGGTAAAATATTAGTGGTTTTGGATCATTGACAAATGGCATTTTGTGGTATATAATTATAGTATATTGGTGAATAGTGGTAAAAAGTGGTGAAAAGTTTAACTCCCATCTTTCGGCTTTTTAAAATAAAAATAAAAAGAGGGTCCGTCTCGCTAGGCTAAAGCCAGATTAGTCAGCCCAGATAATTAAGCTGACTAAAAAATGCTATAGCCTGGCCAGGTCGCAACCCTGGGTCAAGGAATCTGGCCCAAATTTAATTAAGGCAAAGAAGGGGTTTGATCAGCCTGGCGGCGGGTCAGCCTCCTTAGGAGCCTTAAAAATATCGAAAAACTTCGGCCGGAGCATAAAGCTATGGCCAAAAAAATAAAAACAAAAATAAAAACCTAATTTAATAGAGCAGTGCCAGCAACACTGTGTTTAAATATATAGAATGTTCATCGGAGAATATAACCATAATTTAGACGATAAGGGCAGGGTAGCGGTGCCGGTAAAGTTTCGCTCGTTCTTAAAAAGGGGAGCGGTTGTTACCAAGGGATTGGATAACTGCCTTTTTTTATATGCAAAAGACGAATGGCGGGGTCTGGCTGTCAAACTGTCACGCTTGCCGATCGGCAAAGCCAATTCTCGCGCTTTCGCGCGTTTGATGCTGGCCGGAGCCATGGATGTTGACTTTGACAACCAGGGCAGGATTATGCTGCCGGAATATTTAAGAAAATTTGCCGGTTTAAAAAAGAAAGTGGTAATTGCCGGTCTGTATGATAGATTGGAAATTTGGGATGAAACCGCCTGGGATAAATATAAAAATGGGACCGAAAAAAAGACGGTAGATATAGCCGAAGCCTTGGGCGAATTGGGAGTCTAGGAAATTACGAATTAGGGGGGAAAAATTATAAATAAAAATAAAACAAAACTATGACAAAATTGATTCCTCAACAAAAATTAAAAAAGCAACATTTTAGCTTAAAGGTCAGAGTTATCAGGGCGCCGCTGGTTGACAGTAATATCCTTAAAGAAGTTTTGGCCGAGAGGCAGCGGGCGTTGGTGCTGTAAATCTCGTAACTCGTAACTCGTAACTCGTAACTCGTAACTTGTAACTCGGATGGCATATAAACATGCTTCAGTCATGCTTAAGGAGGTGATAGAATATTTGGCGCCCAAGCCGGGCGGCTATTATATAGACTGCACCTTAGGCGGCGGCGGATACACCAAAGAGCTGGCTAAGAAGATTTCGCCCGAGGGAAAAATTTTAGCCATTGACCTGGATGAAATGGCCGTAGAAAATTTTCGAATTTTAAATGCCGATTTACGATTTAACAATGTAATAATTTCTCAAGGGAATTTTAAAAATTTACTAGAAATTGTAAAAAAATATTTTAGAGATTTTACCGAGTTTGATGGTATTATTTTTGATCTTGGGCTATCATCGGCTCAACTCGAAGACCGGTCCAGAGGATTTTCTTTTAATTTGGCTGATGCGCCATTAAGAATGAATTTCGGTGAGCCGATAAATGAGACCGCGGAAAATATTATTAACAGCTGGGGGGCGAAAGATCTGGCTAAAATTTTTAAAGATTACGGTGAAGAAAAATTCGCTCATAAAATCGCTTCGGCTATCGCGGCCAAGCGTCAGCTAAAGCGAATTACCGCCGGCGGTCAATTAGTTAAAATCATCACCGATGCTTTGCCGATTAGGCTGCTTTCAGCAAAAATACATCCAGCCACGAAGATATTTCAAGCTTTGCGCATCACCGTCAATCAGGAGCTTGAGAATTTACGGAGTGTCTTGCCTCAAGCGATTGGTTTATTGAAACCGGGCGGAAAATTGGCGGTTGTTTCTTATCATAGTTTAGAAGATAGAATCGTTAAGCGATATTTCAAACAAGAATCCAGGGATTGCCTCTGCCCGCCGTCATATCCGATTTGTCAATGCGGCCACAGGGCCAAATTAAAAGTATTAACGGCTAAGATTATCAAGCCAAGCAGCCGTGAGATCTTAAATAACCCCAGAGCCAGAAGCGCGAAACTAAGAGTCGCGGAAAAGTTATAATTATAGGACTACGCACCAAAAAATATTTTTTAAAGAGGTTTTTCAAATGCGCAAGTCCTAAGTTAGACGAAACAAAAAATAAAAATTATGCGATACCTAAACAGCGAAAAAGAAATTCCTCAAAGCCAGTCGGCCTTATGGTTTAAAAAAAAGTTTTTAAATTTGAAATTTTTTAATAAAATTTTGTTTATTTTAATAATTGTCTTGGGCATATCCTATATCGCCGGAACCAATGATTTAGCCATCAAGGGCTATGCTTTAAGCGATTTGAGAAAGCAGCAGAGCAAAGTAGCGGCTGAAAACAAAAAACTGGAGCTTAAAGCCATGTCCTTAAGCTCTTACAATGTCTTAAGCGAAAGAATCGGCAGTTTAAAAATGGTGGCTGTCGGCAATATTGATTACATTGATGGCGGGGACGGGAGCGTGGCTAAAAAATAAATAATTTATGTCGTTCTGGAAAAAGGGGCAGAGAAACTTCGATAAGATAAACAATAGTCGCATTAATTTGATAATCGCGATTATTTTTTTATTAGTCGGTTATATTATTTATAAATTATTCAATCTTCAAGTTTTAAATTACGAATTATATTATAATTTAGCCTCAAACCAGCACCAAATATATAATCTGCTGGAACCAGAGCGCGGCCGGATTTTTATTCAAAATGACGACCAGAGCGCGGCCAATCAGCTTTACCCCATGGCCACCAATAAAAATTTTTATCTCCTTTTCGCCGTGCCTAAAGATATCAAAGAGGCGGAGTTAATCAGCCAGCAGCTTTATCTAACTTTTAAATCGGAAAAAATCGAAAAAGAAGTTGATGAATTGCTTAAGAGCGAAGAACGGGCCAGGTTAAAAGCCCAAATCGACGCCCTGGGAAATCTGGACAGCGAAAACAAGAAGATTAAATTGGCGGAGATCATGGCCAACCAGCAAAAACTCTTAGCCGATAAGCAGTTTTTAGAAATGAAAAAAGTCAGGCGCGAGGCGGAAATAAATTCGCGTAAAGCGGCGATAGTTGAGGCCTTTTTAAAAAAATTGAAGAAAGCGGGCGATGTTTATGAACCGTTAGAGCAAAAAGTCGATGAAACAATTTTAAAAAAATTTTATTTGGCCTTGAGCCGGCCGGTTGAAAATATAAAATTAGAAGATTTGGAAATTGAAAATAATGCTTTATATTTTATCAATCATGGGAAAAAAGAAACCTTGATAATTCCGGGAATTAATTTTTCCGAGAAATCTTATCGTTATTACCCCGAAGGCAATCTCGGCTCAAATCTAATTGGTTTTGTCGGGTTTGTCGGCAACAAGCAAAAAGGCAGATATGGCCTGGAGGGATACTTTGACCAAGAACTCTCCGGCCGTCCCGGCTCGATTAAGATTGAACGCGATGCCAGGGGCCAGGCGATTATTATAAAGGACCGCGAATATTTTAAAGCTGAAAATGGCGTTGATTTAATTTTAACCATCAACCGTTCGGTTCAGTTTATGGCTTGCAAAAAGTTGAACGAAGCCGTGGCCAGGCATGGCGCCGATGGCGGCAGCGTTATTGTCATGGAACCGAAAACCGGTGCTATTTTAGCCATGTGTTCTAACCCCGATTATGACGCTAACGAATATCAGGCCGCGTCAGACATCAGTGTTTTTACCAATCCGGCGATTTTTTCCCAATATGAGCCTGGTTCTATTTTTAAAGTCATAACCATGGCCATGGCCCTGGACCAGGAAAAAATAACCCCGCAGACCAGTTATGAAGATACGGGCAGCGTTACCATCGCCGGTAAAAAAATTGAGAACTCCGATCATCAGGCTAACGGCGAGCAGACCATGACCGAAGCTTTGGAGAAATCATTAAATACCGGAGCAATTTTTGCCATGCGAAAAATCGGTTTTGATTTATTTTCCGATTACGTGAAAAAATTCGGTTTTGGCGAAAAAACTGGTTTTGAGTCGGAAGGCGAGAACCGTGGCGATATTAAAAATTTAATCAAAAAGCCGGTCAGTGAAATTTATGCCGCTACGGCTTCATTCGGCCAGGGCTTGGCGGTTACGCCGCTGCAGATGGTTTCGGCAATTTCCGCCATCGCCAACAACGGCGTGCTGATGAAACCGTATTTAGTGAAAGAAATGATAAAATCAGATGGCGCTAAAATAGTAACGCAGCCGGAAACGATCAGGCGGATCATTTCGGAAAAGGCCGCCGTATTGCTGGGCGGCATGATGGCCAAGGTGGTGGAAAACGGCCATGGCAAGAAAGCCGCGGTCAAAGGCTATTATGTCGGCGGTAAAACCGGCACGGCGCAAGTGCCGAAAAAAGACGGCCGAGGCTATGAAGCTGACGCGCATATTGGTTCATTCGGCGGATTCGCGCCGGTGGATGACCCAAGATTTGTCATGCTGGTCAGGATTGATCAGCCGCGCGATACGGAGTGGGCGGAAAGTTCGGCCGCTCCGTTATTTGGCGAATTGGCTGAATATATGCTAAATTATTGGCAGGTGCCGAAGGAGAAATAGGTTAAAATTTTCAATTTTCAATTTACTAATTTTCAAACAAAATCCTGTTTGATTCATTAAAAATTGGAGCATTGAAAATTTATTAGAAATTAAAAATTGTAAATTGAAAATTATGAAAACATTGTTGCAAAAAATTCTAAAAATATTGGCTAAGGCAATTTTGGCAAAATATCGGCCCGAAATAATCGGCATTACCGGCAGCGTGGGCAAAACCAGCGCTAAAGAAGCCATTTACCGCGTCCTGGCCTCGGCCAAATTCAAAGTACGGCAGAATATTAACAACTATAACAATGAAATCGGTTTGCCGCTGACTATCATCGGCGCGGCATCGCCGCTTAATTCGCCGTTGGGCTGGTTAAAGGTACTTTTTTTGGCGGTTAATTTATTGTTAAAAAATGATCGAACTTATCCAAAAATTTTAGTTTTGGAAATGGCCGCCGATAAACCAGGCGATTTGAATTATTTGACTGATATTGCGCACTGCGATATCGCCGTAATAACCAGCATCGGCAATTCTCACCTGGAATTTTTTAAAACTTTGGATAATCTTAAAATAGAAAAAGCCACTTTAATTAGAAAATTGAGCAAGTCCGGCTGGGCGGTATTAAATATTGACGATGATAACGTTAAAGCTACGATAAAAGAAACCGAAGCCAGGGTTTTTACTTACGGAATCAACAATGAAGTTGATTTGGGCGGCAGAGAAATTAGAATAAAATTTTCTTCGGCCGAAAAGGAAAAAGACGGTTTTGGCCTGACTTTTAAATTAATTCGCGGCGGTTCGTTCGCCCCGGTATTTTTGCCTGATATCATTAGCCATTCCGGTGTCTACGCCGCTTTAGCCGGAGCCGCCGTTGGCATTATTAAAGGCCTGAATTTAGTTGACATCAGCCGGGCATTGAAAAAATTAAGTTCGCCAAAAGGCCGGATGAAAGTTTTAGCCGGCATAAAAAATACTTTTATCATTGATGATACCTATAATTCTTCTCCTCTGTCATCGGTTTCGGCTTTAGCCGCTTTGGGCGGCCTGACCGTCAGCGATCAGACGTATAAATACGCGATTTTGGGCGATATGCAGGAATTGGGCGCGGCCAGCGTGGCCGGCCATGAAGCGGTTGGCCGCGCGGTGGTTAAAAATAAGGTTAATATATTGATCGTAGTGGGTGAAAGATCGCGCGATATCGCCCGCGGCGCCAAAGCGGCCGGTATGAAGCCTGATAATATTTTTCATTTTGCCGCGCCGGAAGAAGCCGGTAAATTCGTCAAGGAAAGAATAAAAACCGGCGATATAGTTTTAGTTAAAGGGTCGCAAGCGATGCGCCTGGAAAAAATCGTCAAGGAAATCATGGCCGAGCCCTTGCGCGCTTCCGAATTATTGGTCAGGCAGGGAAGGGAGTGGGAAAAGTGATAAGTAAGATAATTAATTTACGAAGTGGATTATTCTGGTTTTGTTTGCAAAAAATTTGTCGGGCAGGATACTCGCTTTTCACTTAAGACGAAATTTGGGTATTTTTTCTTAAAATTATAATATTAAATTTAAGATTGAATAATTTTAAGAAAAAATGCTACAATTTCGTATGCGCTCAAAGCGAGTATCCTGCCCGACAAATAAACTAGTGTAATCACGATGAATTTATGCGACTAAAAAACAAAGTAGCGATTATTACCGGCGCCGGGTCCGGTATCGGCCGGGCGGCCGCTTTGGCCTTTGCCCGCGAAGGCGCTAAAGTGGTGGCGGCTGACTGGGCCGAAGCCGGGGGTCAGGAAACCGTCAAACTGATAAACAAACAAAATGGCCGGGCGTTTTTCGTCAAGGTCGACGTCAGTAATTCAAGCCAGGTTGAACGGATGGTCAGCCGCTGTCTGGCTGAATATGAACAAGTGGATATTTTATTTAGCAATGCCGGTATTGTTAAAATGGGGGCTTTACATGAAACCGCGGAAGCGGATTGGGATCAGGTGATGGACGTAAATTTAAAAGGCGTGTTTCTCTGCTCTAAAGCCGTCTTACCGCAGATGCTAAAGCAGGGACAGGGTAAAATCATTAATACGGCGTCCATTGCCGGTTTAGTGGGTTTTGATAAAGTCGGGCCTTATTGCGCTTCCAAGGGTGGCATAATCGCCTTAACCAGGGAAATGGCCGTGGAATACGGCCTAAACAAAATCAATGTCAATTGCATCGCTCCCGGGGTGATTAAAACCGCCATGACCAAGGATATGCTAAACGATCCAGCCGTGGCGCAAGGCTTTGCCGCCAACACGCCTTATCCGCGGCTCGGGCAGGGCGAGGATATTGCTATGGCGGCGGTATATCTGGCTTCGGATGAATCCGATTTCGTTACCGGCCAGGTTTTAACGGTTGACGGCGGCTGGACGGCGAAATAATTTTCGATTTTAGATTTAATTCAGCCAGCTATAAATTTATTGTTGCGGACGGGCGACCGCCAGAAAAAGGATTGTCATTGCGAGGAGCTTGTAATCAGGCGAGTCGGCAATCTCTGGTTAGAACGCTTTACCGGCTTTTGATTGCTAAATTTCGCCAGATAAAATTTAATTTTTCAATCAAGGCTATTTCTTTTTGTTTGTTTTTTTTCTTACCTGCTTGCCGGCCCGCTTCGCCATAGCTTCGGCGAGGCGAGCAGGCAGGTAAGAGATTACTTCATCGCCCCCCCCACCAAAATTTGGTGGGAGCTTCTCGCAATGACAGATAATTATTTATTTTAACAATGGTTTAACTTTTTGGCTTTATATAAAAAAGAGGGAGTGAAAACGTTTTTTCGTTTCCACCCCCATTTCCGCCCCAGAAGCTCTATCCGTTTCGTGGTAGACCAGGCCACATGGCCATGGCCACAGGTTTTTTGTCGTCGCGCGGAACGCGAAGATTAAGATTTCGGCCTATCGGTTTTGGCGAAACGGCTTTTTTCGACGGATACGGATTATGGGCACTGGCCGTCGCGGTTTTAGCTGGATGGCCATTCTTGCCGACGGTGATCTCGTAACCGGAACAACGGAAAGTGAGGTTGCCCCCAGGCGTTGACTTCAGCGCAAGTAGTAGCTCCGCAAGAATTTTTTTCTCCTGGTCTCTTCTTCGCACGTCGTCGCGCACGAGGAAGAAGGAATTCCAGCCAAGGTCAAGTTTCTTGGCTGCCCCGCCTCGATTTGGCCGCGGTCCTATGATTGCTACTCTAGTATTGTGGTCTGGATCGGTATGTACGTCCTGAAGATATAGCCTTCCGATACCTTGCAGATGAAATTTTTCGGGTTGGTCCTCAATTTTGACGGCGCATGACAGGTGCTGTCTGGCGAATTCGGACAAAACAGACGCTAAACATGGATTCACGTTACCTCCACTAGTTTGATTTTTTGGTGCCGCTCGCAATTTTTTGTTTGTCTGCCTACTTGAGCAGGAAAATTACGAGCGACATTTAAAAATAAAATTTATGAGCCGGAACATAAAAAAACAGCCCTGATGTCAGGGCTGTTTTAAATTTATTTACGAATAATTTAAAAACAACCCTGGCGTTGGGGCATCTCCATGCTCATCATCATAGCCATCATTACGGCTGGATTCATTATTATGGTTTTTCCTGCTGGGTTGTTCATGTTTATATCATAGATTAAAACAATAATATCGTCAAGCTAAAATTTAAAATTGGCTGCCAAATCTTTTAAAAAAGACCTAAGATTAGAGTTATTTTTTAGTACCGAATACGGGAATCGAACCCGTGTTTGATGGCTGAGAACCACCTGTCCTAACCAC
>MFFY01000047.1:1320-26900 GCA_001778055.1 Candidatus Falkowbacteria bacterium RIFCSPLOWO2_12_FULL_45_13 | reverse complement strand
GAGCACTTAGACGACGTGATCGCGGTCATGGAAGAGTGGCATCGGCTTTGTCGCCATGGCGCCATTATTAAAATAAGTTTGCCCTATTATAAATCCAGCGGTGCCTTTACCGATCCGACGCACCAGCATTTTTTCACGGAAAACAGTTTCCAGTATTTCACGCCGGAGCATAAATACCATTATTACACTAAAGCCAAGTTTAAGATCTTAAAAACGCAATTGCTGGCGGAGAATTATAATGACCGGCGGCACAAAATAAGAAATCTCCTACCCGGTAAGAAATTTTTAAATTATTGGCTGTTTAATATTTACGATGGAATCTATTTTGAATTAAAGTGCTTAAAATAATATGATAGATCTATCAATTATTATCGTTTCCTGGAACGTCAAGGAAAAGTTAAGCGATAACCTGCGGGCCTTGTTTTCCAGCCAATATGCCAGTTTTGAAGTCTGGGTGATTGACAATAACTCAAGTGACGGCACGGTTCGGATGATTAAAAAAGAATTTCCTCAGGTTAAGTTAATCGCCAACCAAGAAAATTTGGGCTTTGCCCGCGCCAACAACCAGGCCATTAAACAAGCCGGTGGCAGATATATTCTGCTCTTAAATCCGGACATGAGAGTTTTTGACGATACTTTATCAAATGTGATTTCCTGGATGAATTGCCACGAGCAAGCGGCCGTGGCCGGCTGTAAATTAGTGGATGAAAACGGAGCTATCATCAAGCAGGTGCGCCGTTTTCCCGGGATATTGGATCAGTTGGCGATAATTTTAAAACTGCCGCACCTGTTTCCGAAAATTTTAAATAAATATTTAAGAAATGATTTTGATTACTCTAAATCCAACCGGGTAGACACCATCCGGGGCGGGTTTTTTATGATTAGAAGAGAGGCGGTTGAAAAAATCGGTTTATTGGATGAAAGATACTTTTTATGGTTTGAAGAAGTTGATTATTGCCGCCGCGTTAAACTGGCCGGCAGTGAAGTTTGGTACGCGAATGCGGCCGAGTGCATTGATTTGGTGGGCCAGAGTTTTAAACAGTTAGATTTAGTCGTTAAACAAAGATATTTTCGTGACTCAATGCTAAAATATTTTAAAAAATGGCATTCGCCATTGGAATATTGGATTCTAAGATTGGCTTGGCCGGCCGGCCTGCTAATCGCCTGGCTGGGGGAAAGAATCAGGGTAAAAAGCCGAACCAAAACCTGATCTTAGGCTTTTTCTACCCGGGTTAATTTTAATGCAAATGGCCGCCCGGCGAGACGTTTTTGTCGGGCACGATTTAATAATTTTTACGGCAAACATAGCTAGGATACGGATCTATTCTGGAAATTTTTTTTTCATTTTCGCTGTATTTACTGACGACTTTCAAAAACTCAAACCCAATTGCCTTAAGTTCAGCGATTTGATTTTTTACTGAAATATGGTGGGTTAGCAGACGGCCAAATTTAAGAAATTCCAAGCGATAAGGACTTATCTTGCCATAAAGAGCTGTTTTGAAAAAATTTAAAATTCTTCTCATATTATTCGGTATAAAAAGAGAATTATGAGAACTGAAAGCGAAGATACCGCCTGGCTTTAAGACACGATAAATTTCTAATAAGGCTTGCCGGCGTTCTGGTTCAGCGCTCAAATAATCTATGCCGTTAAATGAAAAAAAGACGTAATTAAAATAATTATCCCCGTATTCTAAATGTTTGGCATTCATTACTTTAAAATGGATATCGGCTGATAAATTGGCATGCTTTTTTTTCGCCCTTTCTATCATTGCCTCCGAATAATCAATAGCTTCAACAATAAAACCACGCTCAGCCAAGGCATAAGTGGTTCTTCCCGCGCCGCACCCCAGGTCTAAAATAATTCCCGGCGGTTTAAAATATTTATCAAAAATATACTTCTCTGTTTGTTTTAGATCCGCGGCGTCAAAAGTATCAACGCTGGCGAGCGATTCATAAGTTGTTTTATTTAAATCTTGTTTTGAGTTTACCATAAGTGGAGGCAATGTAATTATTATTCGGCATGAATTTTTAGTCTAAAACCCCTTATTACGAATTGGCTATATACGAGGCGGATTGGCCTTTTCCGATGGCTTTTATCATCTTTATAGTTTTTTCCCAGGTTAACGGCTTGGTAATAATATGCCGCCTGTTAGTATTCTTAGGACTTACGCCTTTGAAAAACCTCCGTCCGGTCAACCGCGTAAGTCCTGTTGATGGTTGAATTTATTATAGCACTTTCAGCGATATTTCCATAGCCCTAAAAATCATAGTCGCTCATAAAGCTTTAGCCAAAATTAATAAATCAAGATTACCCAAAGATGTTAAAAAACCACTAGCTCCTTGACAATTATTTATGTATATGCTATATTAATTAGTTATATTTTTGTATACTATTTTTGGTAAATAGCTAATATTAAATAGTTTTATCAATGTTTGTTAATTGTTTATATAGGCCCTAGCTGCCTGCGGATTATTCGTAATTTAAATTTATGACCAATAAAACCCCGTTTGCTATTTTTCTAAAGATTTTTATACTCGCGTTGGCCGTCAGCCAATTTTTTATCTTGGCCGAAAAAGCCCGGGCCTCGACCGCTTGCGCCAGCGCCACAGTGCACGTAGTGGCCAGAGATCAAGCCGGCGTGGTTATCCCGGGGATAACTTATGAAATTTCAGAAACTGCCATTAATTCTGACGGTAAAATCAGGCCAGGGAAATTTGTAGCTTCCGGTAAAATTAATCCTGTCCTGGGCGAGGGTAAGTCCGCCTTTAGCCCCGTCGGCTTGAGCTATGTGGTGAAGATGTATGATCAGAATGCTACTTACGGCGCATTTTATTTTTATAACGAGCTAACCGTGGCTTGCGGAGAAGAAAAAACTTTTACCGCTGTTTTAAGCGGTCTGCGGCTGGAGCTAAGAGACGCCGAAGGAGCGGTTAAGAAAAATATCCCTTTCGTTATCAGTCCGCAAACTTATGACGCTAATGGCGGGCCAGTCAGACAACAAGGCGCGGTTATCGCTTATCTAAATTCTGGCGTTACCGGCCGGAACACAATTTACCTGGCGGATGCCAGCCATACGATTGGTCAAGCGCCGGCTAGCTATGTCTTTTCCTCGGCCGGATACGGCGGCAGCGAATTTATTCTTTACAATATAAATTTGGAGGACAAAAAAACCAAAGTCTTAAATTATGTTTTCAGCGATCTCATGATAAAGTTCAGAGATAAAAATACCAATAATCTGCCGGCTGGGACCATGGTTGAATTTTTTGAGCAAGAAATTGACGCCTCCGGCAGAAAAGCGGTCGGTAAGTTTATCAAACAACTAAGCGTTGATCGCTATGGTTATGTTTTATTTGAATATCCGGCCGGAGTTTACTGGGCCAGGATAAAGAAAAGCGGCGGCGATTATCATAATTTTCCCGATATTACCATTAATGACTTGACCAGAACCATTAAGGTTTTTGATATCTCGGATAGCGCCACCGCCGAGCTGGCTTGCGCTGCCAATTCAACCTTGAACGTGGTGGCCAGAAAAGCTGCCGGCGATTATATTGCCGGAATAAAACTGAAATTATATGAAAAAAAAGTAAACGCCAATAACGTGCCCGCGCCCGGCGCGCTTATCGTCAGTGGCGTTACCGATGATTTAGGCCATGGTACGGTTACTTTTAGACCAGATTCAAGCAAGTCGTATATTTTAAAGCTTTACGATAAAAATGCCAATGTCGGCGCTTTCTGGTTTTATGACGATATCAAATTCAATTGCGGAGAAAATAAGATTCTAGTCAAGAATTTGTCCGGCCTTAGCCTGACCGCCCGCGACTTAAACGGCAGTTTACTTAAGGATTACAATTTTTCTCTCTATCTTGTAAAAAAGGATATTGATAATAATGTGTTAAAAATCGGCGATAACCTGGTGGCGGACATGAAAACCAATGCTTACGGACAAGCCGTTATTTATGTCAGCGGCGGAGACCCGGTGCAATATCAAGACATCGCCAGATATCTGATTTCAATAAAATATAACGAGATGGTTTTTGATAAATCCGACATCAACGTCACGGCTGGGGCCGATACCCGAGTTAATTTGGCTATAAGCGGTTTAAGCTTAACCGCCATTGACGCGACCGGCAATAATTTTAATCAAGGCACGGCTGTTTATATCTATGAGCAAAGCCAAGACGCGAAGAAAAATAAAATTTTGGGAAAGAATGTCTTAAGACTTGCGTTTGATAGCCGCGGCCGAGGCGCCGCGGCTTTGCCTGCCGGCACTTACGCCCTAAACTTAAAGGATAAGAATGGCCGAGAGGCGACGATTTGGGATATTAAAATAGCGGCTGAGTCGGTCAACAGCCAAACCATAACTTTTTCGGCTTCAGCCATCTCATCTTCAAGCGCTTCCTGGTTAGCTGATAAATTAAACGGGCGGATTTTATTGCAAACCGAATCAAACGGCCAAGCCTGGTATTTGAATCCGCGGGATAAAAAAAGATATTACGTGCCAGACGGCGCGGCCGCTTACGCCATAATGAAAAGATCGGGGTGGGGAATAAAAAACAGCGATTTGAACAAAATACCGGTTGGTATTTTACCGGCCGGCGGAGAAGCGGATTGCGATCATGACGGCTTGCCTGACGCGCTGGAAAAAGCGATCGGCACGCAAGCCTGCAATCAAGATACCGACGGCGACGGCTATCTTGACAGCACCGAAGTTTTTCATAATTACAGTCCGCGCTGTCCGGGGAAAATAAAAATTGACGAGAAGCTGGCGGTTAAGCTAAGCGGAAGAATACTTTTGCAAGTTGAAGCCAACGGCGAAGCCTGGTATGTCTCGCCGATTGATAAGAAAAGATATTATCTGAAAGACGGCGAGGCGGCTTTTAAAATAATGAAATATTTAAGCTTGGGCATAACTAATGCTGATTTGAACATGATTGAAAGAGCAGACTAAATTTAATAGCTGGCTTGCGGCCCTGCTTAAGCGGAAAAATTACAATATTGATTATTCAAAAACCGTCTGCTGGCTTCGTTGGGCGGTTTTTTGACAAATCAGCTTGCTTGGAAATCTAAGTTAAGGTAAGATTAAGGCATGGTAAAACTATTTTTATACAATACTTTAAGGCGAAAGAAAGAGGAATTTAGGCCGATTAAAAAGGCTCGGGCTGGGCTCTACACCTGCGGCCCTACGGTATATAATTTCGCGCATTTGGGTAATTTGCGCAGTTATGTTTTTGCCGATCTTTTGACCAGGATCTTGCGTTATAATCTGGGCTTAACTAACGTTAAATGGGTAATGAATATCACTGATGTTGACGATAAGACTATTAGAAACGCAAAAATGAAATATCCTGATTTAGAGCCCAGAGCGTCATTAAAAAAATTTACCGCTGAATTTGAAAAGTATTTTTGGCAGGACTTGGCGGCTTTGAATATTTCCAAGCCCGATTACGTTACTCATGCCGCGGATGAAAAATACATCAACAAAATGAAGAATTTGATAAAGAATATTTTTACTTCAGGCTATGCTTACGTAAAAGACGGTTCGGTTTATTTTGACGTGATAAAATATGGCCAAAAATATAAATACGGGCAACTAGCGGAGGTTGACGTTTCAAAGTTAAAACCAGGCGTCAGAGTTGACGCCGATGAATATGGAAAAGATAACGCGCAGGATTTCGTCCTCTGGAAAGGGCGAAAAGAGAATGAGCCGTCATGGGATTTTGAACTCAACGGACAAAAACTGCCCGGCCGCCCGGGCTGGCATATTGAGTGTTCGGCCATGGCCGAAGCCGAGCTTGGCACGCCTTTTGATATCCACACGGGCGGGGTGGATTTGAAATTTCCTCATCATGAAAACGAAATCCATCAGAGCGTGGTCGGTTATAAAGTTAAAAAACCGGTAAACTACTGGCTGCACAATGAGCATCTGTTAGTGGACGGACAAAGAATGGGCAAGCGGTTCAATAATTTTTATACCCTGAAAGATCTGGCGGCCAGGGGAATTAACCCGTTAGCTTATAGATTCTTGTGTCTGCAGACCGGTTATGGCAAAGTCATGAATTTTACTTGGGAGGCGCTTAAGGCGGCTGATGAGGGTTTAAAACATTTATATAATCAGGTAAAGGAATTACGAATTACGAATCACGAATTAAGGATCAAGGATATAAATGTTAATTTTAAAAAAAAGTTTTTAGAGGCTGTTAATGACGATTTGAACATGCCGCGGGCGCTGGCCGCGGCGCAGGAATTATTTAAGTCTGACCTGGCCAGCCAGGAAAAGCTGGCCACGGTTTTGGATTTTGATAAAGTGCTGGGGCTGAATTTGGCCTCACCGGAAAGCGGGTGCGATAAAGAAGCGCCGGCGGAAATAAAAGAATTAGTCAATCAAAGAGAAAGAGCGCGTCAAGAAAAAAATTGGCCGGAATCTGACCGTCTGCGCGCGGAAATTAAAAAATCAGGCTGGAACGTGGAAGACACTAGTGAGGGGCAGAGGGTAAGTAAGAAGTAATGGCTGAGTTTTAATTTATGAAAAATTTTTGGCAAGAACTGCCTAAGCCGATTTACGCCTTGGCGCCCATGGCCGGAATAACGGACAGCGCTTTCAGGCAGATAGCGAAGCAGTTTGGCGCGGACGTGGTTTACGGCGAAATGGCCAGCGCGGCTGGCTTGGTTTATAATCCCAAAAAAACTTTAGCCCTGCTGGAATTTGCCGAAATTGAAAGGCCTTATGTGGTACAGCTCTTTGGCGCCAAGCCGGAGCATTTTGTTCAAGCCTTGCGCCTGGTGGACCAGAAAATCACCGCCCGACAAAGCGGCGGCAGACCCGATGGCATTGATATAAATTTCGGCTGCCCGGTTAAAAAAGTGGCGCGTCAGGGCGCGGGCGCGGTTCTAATGAATGATTTTAAACTGGCGCGGGAAATAATTAAAGCGGTTTTGGCAAATACCAGTTTGCCCGTGTCCATAAAAATAAGAGCCAGAGTCGGAACAATCTCGGCTTTGGATTTTTTAAAAAATTTAGCTGACTTGGACATCAAAGCCGTGATGATTCACGGCCGGACCATGGCGCAAGGCAACAGCGGGGCAGTGGACTGGAAAATCATCAAACAGGCGCGGCCGTTGGTTGAAGGCGTATTACTGGCCAATGGCGGGGTGGGGACGCGTGGCGGCGCGTCCGTGGCGCGTGATGACGCCCGAGATTTATTAAAAAAAACTGGTGCGGACGGGATAGGTATCGGCCAGGGCGCTTTGGGCAAGCCGTGGATATTTGAAAATGTCAAAAGTCAAATATCAAAAGTCAAAACTAAGGAAGAGATATTTAAGATTATTTTAAAACATGCCAGATTGGTGAATAAACTAAAAGGCGATTCGGGGATTGTGGCAATGCGCAAGCATTTATGCTGGTATGTGAGCGGCCTGCCCACAGCTCGCGCCTTGAGAGAGAAGCTGGTGAAAGTAGAAAATTTCAATGACATAAAAAAAATTTTAAGATAATTTTGTGCCTTCCTTGTAAAAACGAAAATAATCCCCTAAGCCCCCTTTATCAAGGGGATTTATGTTGTTTTATTATTTGTTAATTTTATGTTATAATATTGGTTAGATGTCGCTGTGGCCGTGCACCAAGCAGGTTAGTGAAACGGCAATCTTAGGTAAAGTCGATAACAAGTAAATTTTTATTTTATGGCTGACATAAAGCCGGATAAACAATTAGAAAAACCTTTGTATAATCCCGAAGGACTAAAAGAAAGAATTGGGCCGGACGTGGAAAAAGAAAGAGTAAAAAAAATAGAGGAAGCCAGAAAAACGGTAATTGATGAGATTGTCCAGGCGGAAAATGCGGCGCCTGGGACCATCGGTCCGTCGGTCGGCATAGCTGCGCCGCAAGTCAAGCAGCAGAAACAAATTGAAAAAATTTTAGCTTCCGGCCTGGAAGAAATCTATTTAAGCCTGACCCCGGAAAAACAAAGACAATTTAAGAAAGTTGGGGAAGAAACCGCCAGTAAAATAAATCAGCTTTTGAGTAAAGCTAAAGTTAATCTGGGCGCCATTGTCAGATTAATCAGAAAATGGCTGTCTTTAATACCGGGCATAAATAAATTTTTTTTGGAGCAAGAAGCCAAGATTAAAGCGGATGAGATCGTGAAAATAAAAACAAATGACAAATAACAAATTTCCAATGTCAAATCAATGACCAATGACTAATTTCAAATGAAATTATTTTTGACATTTGTCATTGAAATTTGTTATTACAAATTTATGGACTACGGCTTAGCCGAGCAAAATACTCAAACTTTAAATAATTTCAGTTTGGCCGTCAATCTGGACGGCTGGCTTTTGTATTCAATTGGCGTTTTGGCTGTTCTGGTTTTACTACTTATCACCAGAAGAATTATTTTAATTTTAGCCTTAAATTCAAAATACCATGAACACGCGGTCTACCTTTTAAGAGTGCCGAAAGAAAAGCCCAACGAAAAAGAACAGCAGAGTAATATCAATTACGTTCAAAATCTGCGCGAGCAGATTGCCCGCGCTGAAACTATTTTTAAAGCCATCGGCGGCCTAAGGGCCCAGAGATGGCATCATAATTTTTCCTGGCTGATCGGCCGGACCGATCATTTTTCGTTTGAAATAGTGGCTGACAAAAAATTTATTTCTTTTTACGTGGTGGCGCCCAAAGACATAAGCCGCTACCTGGAACAGCAAATCCAGGCCTATTATCCGGAAGCGGCGCTGGAGGCGGTGGCCGATTATAATATTTTCAGCCCGCGCGGGCAAATCGTGGCCGCGTTTTTAAGAACCAAGAGAAGCCCTATTTTTCCCTTAAAGACCTATAATAAAATGGAGGCTGATCCGCTGGAGTCTCTGGTTAATGTCATGTCAAAGTTAAAAGAAAACGAGAGCCTGGCCATCCAATATATTGTCAGGAGCGCTTTGCCTGGCTGGCATCAAAAATCAAACCGAGTCGTCTCTAGCGTAAATCAGGGCAAGAAACTATCTGAAGCCTTGGGCGTGGGCTTTTTATCGCGGATACTGGCGTTTTTAAATGATTTGGTCAAAGCCGCCAAGCCGACTCCAAGCCAGGACAAAGTAGCCAAGGAAAATCGGCTGACTGCCATGGAGTCGGAAGTTTTAAAATTAATTGAAGAAAAAAATAGCCGAGCCGGCCTGGACGTTAATATCAGAATCGTGGCCAGCGCCGGCGATAAAGCTCGCGCCAGAAACTACTTAAATAATTTGATCAGCGCTTTTAGCCAGTATAACTACTATCAATACGGCAATGTTTTTTCCAATAAAGTGGTTTTTTACAATAATTTTATCCAGAAATTTTTAATCAGGGATTTTATTTTCCGCCGCTTTAAACCCGACCTTAGCTTTCTGCTAAATACCGAAGAATTGGCTAGCCTGTATCATCCGCCGCTCTCGGAAACCGAAACCCCGAATATTCTATGGCTGTTCGCCAAGTATGCGTCCGCGCCCTCTAACTTACCCGATGAGGGCATAATTTTGGGGAAAAACGTTTATCGCGAGGTGGTCAAAGAAGTAAAAGTCAAGCGGGCCGACCGCCGCCGCCATACCTATGTCATCGGCAAATCCGGCGTGGGCAAATCGGTGCTGCTCGCCTCCATGGCTATCCAGGATATCGCCAACGGCGAAGGCGTTTGCGTAATTGATCCTCATGGCGATTTGATTAAAGAAGTAATTTCAAGAATCCCGCTCGAGCGCGCGAATGACGTAATTTTATTCGCGCCGGCCGATACCGAACGGCCGCTGGCTTTGAATTTGCTGGAGTTTGACTCCAGATACCCGGAGCAAAAAACCTTTGTCATCAACGAAATGATAAAAATTTTTGACAAGCTTTATGATTTGAAGCAAACCGGCGGACCAATTTTTGAACAATACATGAGGAACGCCATGCTTCTGGCCATGAGCGATCCGGAGAGCGGTTCAACCTTGATGGAAATTCCCAAAGTTTTGGCCGATCCGAATTTTAGAAAGATGAAATTGGAAAGATGCCAAGACCCGACGGTGGTGGATTTTTGGCGCAAAGAAGCGGAAAAAGCCGGCGGCGAAGCGGCTCTGGCCAATGTCGTGCCCTATATCACCTCCAAGCTGACGTCGTTTATTTCCAACGACACCATGCGGCCGATCATCGGCCAGCAGAAAAGTTCGTTTAATCTGCGCGATATCATGGATACCAAGAAAATACTGCTGGTGGATTTGTCCAAAGGTTTGATCGGAGAAATGAATGCTCATTTATTGGGCATGATTTTGGTGGGCAAGATTTTAATGTCCGCTTTGTCCAGAACCGACTTGCCGGCCGAAAAAAGGGTTGACTTTTATCTTTACATAGATGAATTTCAAAATTTTACCACCGATTCGGTTAATTCTATTTTGTCAGAAGCCAGAAAATATAATTTGAATTTAATCATGGCCCACCAATACTTAGGCCAGCTGGTAAAAAATCAGGATGCTTCCATTAAAAGCGCGGTTTTCGGCAATGTCGGCACCTGGCTGGTGTTTAAAATCGGCTCGGAAGACGCCGAGGTCATGGCCAAAGAGTTCGCGCCGGTTTTTAACCAGTATGACTTGATTAACATTGAAAAGTACACCGCTTATGTTAAATTATTGATTGACAATACGGCGGCCCGGCCGTTTTCCATGTCAACCGTCTGGCCTTTGCCGGGCAGAAAAAGGGAAGACGCGGCTCAAAAAATAAAGTCTTTAAGCCGGCTTAAATACGGCCAAGACCGGAATATTATTGAAGCGCAAATTATGAGGCGGGCCAACGCGGTTTAAAGGCTGGACAAAAGTAAGCATATTGGGTAAGATAATAAAATCTTAAAATTTAAAATATTAATTCTTAAAAACAAAACTTATGTCAAATCAAAATAAAAATTTGGCTGATGATCTGGCTATGGAGTCCGAATTAAACCGACCGTCAGATAAAGATTATTCAGGAGCCAAAGCAGATAATACGCCGGCTCTTTCGGCAAGTTCCCCTCGGCTTGAGCTCGGAACGAAGGCGGGGCAGGTAAACCAGGTAAACCAGGAAGAAACCGTCAGCCTGGCGAAATCAAAAATGGTTTTAATAAAAAAATTGCTGAACAATATTAAAGAAAATAATGATCGTCTGCTTCAGCTTTTGTCGCCCTCGTTGGGCGCTAAAGACGAGACCGCCATCAGCATCGGGCAATTAAGCGATGGCAGTTTTGAGGCCGGGGAAGAAGCTGTCGGTGAATCCAGGACCATCGAGGGAGTGTTTGACGGCGAGAATATGATCGGTCCGGACGGCAAGCAATACAGCGTGCCGGCCAATTACGCTTCAAAATCAAAATTAGTGGAGGGCGACATTTTAAAACTGGTTATCACTTCAAGCGGCACTTTTATTTATAAACAAATCGGTCCGATTGAGCGCGCCCGGGTGGTCGGCATTTTGGATCGTTCGCCCGCCGGCGATTATTTGGCCGCAGCGGACGGGAAAAAATGGCGCCTCCTAACCGCCAGCGTAACTTATTATAAAGGCGAGATCGGCGACGAAGTGGTTATTTTGGTGCCGAAAAATAGCGAGAGCAAATGGGCGGCGGTGGAGAATATCGTGAGAAAAACTGGTTGAAATTGTGTGTTTATTAAGCAATCGGTTATCTATTTTATTAATTCCTTCTATAAAACTCAAAACGCAAATCTCAAATCTCAAAACTCAAAACTATAACTAAAATGTCAAAACTTTTTAAATTTTAAACCTTGACATTAGTTTTGACATTTTCCGCCAAAGTTTGTCGCGCCAGCCAGAGGCTGGTCCGCCTTGGGCGGAGATCCCTGCCTGCCGGCGGGCACGGCGCCTTTGGCGGAGACATTTGAGCTTTGAGTTTTAATTATATTTGCTTTATTGCTTGTAAGTGGCTAAAATGTATTAGTAAACCAATTAAATATAAGAAATTATGTCCACTCTATATCGAAAATACCGCCCGCAGAACTTTAAAGAAGTGGTCGGGCAAAACCATATCAAGGTGACTTTAGAGCAGGAGATTAAATCCGGAAAAACCGCGCACGCTTATCTGTTTTGCGGCCCCCGGGCCGTGGGCAAAACCACTCTGGCCAGGGTGCTGGCCAAATCAATAAATTGCGAAAAGCGGAAAGACACTTCGGCCGAACCCTGCGATTCGTGCCCAAGCTGCCAGGAGATAACCCAGGGGCGGGCTTTGGACATAATTGAAATTGACGCGGCCAGCTACACTCAAGTTGAAAATGTCAGGGAAAATATCATTCCGAGCGCCAGAGTGGCGCCGGTCAGGTCTAAATATAAAGTTTTCATTATTGACGAAGTCCACATGCTGACCACCCATGCCTTTAACGCACTGCTTAAAATAATTGAAGAGCCGCCGGCCCGCGTAGTCTTTATATTATGCACCACCGAAGTCCATAAGGTGCCGCTGACCATCATTTCGCGCTGCCAGCGCTTTGATTTTAAAAGAATCAGCGTCAATGATGTGGTTAAAAAACTCGCTTATATTGCCCAGGCGGAGAAAGTCAAGGTTGAAAAGGAAATTTTGGAAGCCATCGCCCGGCAGGCTGACGGGCATATGCGGGACGCCGAAAGCACGCTGGGACAAATTGTCGCCATCGCCAGCCCCGAGAAAAGCCCGGGGGGCGGAACGTCCATCAGCCAGGCGGATGCCGACTTGGTGATCCCGCGCTCCGATTTAAACGAAGCCATCAACTTGCTCGGCCTGCTTTTGAAAAAAGACGCGGCCGGAGGCATCAGGCTAGTTAATCAACTGGTTAACGATGGCGTTGATCTTAAGGTTTTCGTCAAAAACACGATTGAAATTTTAAGGAAACTGATGATTATAAAATTAAGCCCCGGCTTGGCGGATAAATTAGCCTTAGAAATGGGCGAGGCCGTGGAATTAAAAATCAGTCAGCTGGCGCAGGATTTAAAGATTGAGCAGATTTTGAATTTCATGGAAAAATTAATTAAAGTGCATAATGAGATACGGGCGGATTTCATCAAGCAATTATCTTTGGAAATGGCTATCGCCGAAATCTGCACCATGACGAGTCCGGCGAGAAGCGCCATGGCGCTCGGGTCCGCGTCCTTGGCCGCGCCAAAATTTACGGCTTATCGGAGCGCGTCTAACGCGGCTAAACCATTCCCGGATAAAGTCGTGGCGGCTGGAACGCCGTTAAATATTACCAGCGAGCAGATTATGGAAAAATGGAATGAAGTTTTAGCTAAGGTTAAACAATATAATCATTCTCTGTCTTTTATCTTGCGCGTCTGCCAGCCCAAGAATTTGGCCGGCAACCAGCTTTGCCTGGCTTTTAAATATAAGTTTCACCGCGACCGGGTCAGCGAAGCCGCAATAAAAAGCATTATAGAAAAGGTCTTAAATCAGGTTTACGGCGCGCCGGTTTTTATTGAAGCGGTGGTGGATGAAAATTTGGAAGTGGCAGCGACTAAATTAGTTTCGGATGAGCCGCTGGACTTAAAAAAACAGCCGGCGAAGGACGAACCCAAGCAAGGGGGGGAGCAGGGGAATATGATTGATAATCTCCTAAAAACTTTTGGCGGGAAAATCGTGAGCTAATGCTTCTGTCATTACCGCGAAGGCTTGCCTCGCGCGCCGTTGGCCAGAGCCTTGGCGACGTGCCACCGGAGCTTTCGGCGTAGCGCGGGCGGGAAGCCAGTAAAATAAAGATAGGGTATAAAGGATACTTCGACCTACAAGCGCCTGGCAAGGCGGGCTAAAGATAAAAAATATTTAAGAAATAAATCGTAATTCGTAAATCGTCAATCGAAAATCCCGATGCGGGATCGTTTAATGGTAGGACATCGCCCTCTGGAGGCGAGTATCTTGGTTCGAATCCAAGTCCCGCAGCACATTTGGACAAAGCTCCCAATGTGCTGGCATTTTATAAATTAGCTCGAACTGAATTCAAAAAAAGGTTTTAAACTATTTTTTAAAAGCGCCCGCCCACGCTTTTAAAAGCAAGAAATTCATTAACGGGCAAAGCCCGACTTTAAAAAACTGCCAAAGAGCCTATAAAAAATATCGGCTCGAACTTTATTTTAAGCCAAAAGCAAACTTTTCTTTTTTTGTTGCATAATACTCCCGTAACTTAGATTATTGTTCTTACTATTGCATTATATACTAATATTGAATAGAATGGCAATAGGTATTATGCTTATGGTATAATATATGCAGGAAATATCAAAAAAATTAGGTAAAAACTTAAAAAGAATTAAGAACAAGAAAAGGCATGTCGCAAGGCGATATTTACCGTTCAACTGGAATGGATCGGGCGTATTTAAGCAGTTTGGAAAACGGCAAAAGAAACCCGACGCTTTCTAATATAAGAAAAATAGCCGAAGCATTAAGCGTTGAACCTTTTGAAGTTTTCAATCAACTAATTAACCAACGCTGTTGCGTTAGAAGTTAGAATCTAAGTCATTTGTTATTGACAAAAAAGAAAAAATTATTTAAGAAAAAATAAAATTTTTACAGTAGAAAATTTGTCAGTTTTTGATTAATCGAGGCTGTGATTTTAAAAATATGCTGCCACCAGGGACAATATCAAGGATGATGGATTATTATTATACTCATCCCAGATTTAAGGAGGAAGTTTTAATCGCAATGAAAGATTTTTTTGACCGGCCGGATTTAAAACCAGGAGCTAAGTTAGAAATGGGAAAATTTGACGGAGTGCTGTTTAACGAATGGTTTAGCTATGATTTTATTTTTAAGGACGGCAAGGCAATGCCCGAGAAATATTATTATGATAATCCCCGCAAACTGCCCAGGCATACTCTTAAAATTTATGAGTATTTACAGGATAATTTTTACAGCTTGTTTAAAATTTTGGAAGTCAACATGGGGTATAATATGCTGTTGAAAAATTTGCGCGATGATAAGGAATATCGGGTTATGGAATATAAAGCGACTCTAACGGCCAGGCCAGGTTTTGTTTTGGCCAACAGGCTGGCAATGATTGGAGATCATTATGAAATGATTGGTTGCGATACACCATATTTAGATGATAGTAATTTTAATGGTGATATAGAAATCGTAATCAGAAGACTAACGAAAAGCAAAGACAAATTAACACCTAAAGATACAAGAAAAATTTTTAATCGATAAGTTATTTATATATATTTTTTGTTTTTTGTGTAATTTGATGATATAAATTTTTGATTGATAATGTAAGAATTTGCCGTCAAAGAAAAACTTGAAATCGCCTAAAGTCGGGCTTTGCCCGCTAATGAATTTTTGCCCGAATTGCTTTTAAAAGCGCGGGGCGGGCGCTTTTAAAAAATAGTTTAAAACCTTTTTTTGAATTCAGTTCGAGCTAATTTATAAAATGCCAGCAAGTAATTTTTACCCATTATGCGACTTAAAATTTTGTCATGGAATATTTGGTATGACGGGCAGTTTGATAAAATCTCCCGCTTCCTCACTTCTGGCGAGGCCGATATAATCTGTCTGCAGGAAATGACGCCGGACGATCCCACGAGAGATACTATTGGTTTGCTTAAAAAATTGGGTTATAAATACGCGTATGCTCCGGCTCATACCATTGAAAATGACGGCAGAACCATGAGTAACGCGATTTTCAGTAAATATCACATAATTAGACATGAAACTTACGTGTTATCGGATACGGACAGACGCAATGCCTTGCGAGCGGATATAAAAATCGGAGAAACCATATTGCATGTATTCTGCACTCATCTCTTGCACACCCATCAGCGACCATCAGCAGCGCAAGAACTTCAAGCCAAGAATTTAATGAAGGTTCTATCCAATGAAAGAACGGTCGCGATGGGAGATTTTAACGCCACGCCTGAAAGCGCGGCCATAAAGGAAATGGCTAAGATCATGGCAGACAGCGACCCCTCTTTAACCGCGACTTTATACGCGCCTCTGTTTAATTGCTCTGGTTGCGATTCGCGGACTATAGCCGGTACGCGGCTGGATTATATATTTACCAGCAGGGATATTAAAGTTAATTCATTTAAGGTTCACGGCGCGGCCGGCTCTGACCATCTGCCAATTTCGGTTATAATCGAGATATAATTTTCTTAAAGACTGAAGCGCAGTCAAGACCTAAATTTATTGAAGATAAAAAGGCCATCGCCATTTTAATGAGTCTTTTAAAAAAGCATCCGCTAGAACGCCGCGGAAAAGGCGGCGGTTGAGTCTGCTATCGGGCTTTTCGGCTGGACTTCTTTGTCCAAGAGCTGGATGAAAAAGCTAAAGGCCAAACGCGAGCGGAGCGTTCAATGGTCAATAAATTTTTAAATATGCGGGTGAAAAAAACCAAAAAACTCATTAAAATAACCATCAGTTATCTTAAGAAAAAAGATAGGATTTTGTTTATTACCACATCCAATCGCTGGAGCGGCGAAGAGGGCGGGGAGAAGCCGAAAAGCACCCGGCTGGCCGAATATCTCAAGGAAAAAATCGGCCAAGACCGTGTCACTATTTTGGACGCAACTAAAATTAAAATTTATCCCTGCGAAGGCAACGTGTCCACGGCCAGAGGCAACACCTGTGGCACGCCCGACGCGGTCCTAAAAGATAAATTTAAAAATTCCAGCGGCTACCATCGCTGCTGGGCCAGCATCAATAATCAAGACGACGAGTTATGGAAAATCAGTCAGGCCTTGTTTAACGCCCGGGCGGTGGTATTTTTTGCTTCAGTCCGCTGGGGCCAAGCCAACGCTTTTTATCAGAAGCTGATTGAAAGGTTGAACTGGATAGAAAATCGCCATACCACCCTGGGCAAAGACAACGTTGTTGGAGACATTGAGGCGGGCATTATACTCTTGGGCCACAATTGGCGCGGCCAAAATGTTTTAGCCACGGAAAAACAGGTATTGAAATTTTTTGGGTTTAAAGTGCCGGCCGCCTTATCCTGGAATTGGCAGTTTACCGATGATGCCCACGACGAGAGCAATGAATCCTATATAAAAGCCGCGGAGGAATTTAATTCTTTGTTTCGCGGTTGGGAAAGTAATGATAGATAGCAATCCCTGGTCCATGCCGATTAAGAATAATTTTTATTTCGTCCGCATATCGGTGGCCTGCATTAAACCAAAGCGGTTGTCTTCAGTATCCACGGCGCGGGCGAACCAGCCGACTTTGGGGATTTCCATTTTATTCCGGATGATCATGCCGCCGCCAGCCTTCACGTCCGCCATGGCTTTATCAAGATCGGCCACGCCGATAGTGCAATCATAGAGGTAAAATTTATCCTTGCCCTCTGACCGCTGGTATAGGCCGCCATTGATGCCCGGAGTTTTATTTCCGGTTTCAATCATCCAATAATCCATGCCGCCAGCCTCGCCGGGCCATTTGGTAATTTTCCAGCCCAGCGCGTTTTTATAAAATTTTATGGCGCGCTCAACGTTGTCGGCCTGAATCTCAAAATGTATTACTCGGTTCATATATTTTTAGTTAATCATTATTAATAATCATTATACCGACGCCAGATTAAGTTTCAGTTAATTTATAAACCTTTGACATCGTTCGCGCTTGACAAGTCCGCGCCAATGATTTAAGATTATATTATGAATAAACTTTCCGTTAAAAATTTGCTGTTAGGTTTGCTCTTGAGCCAGCTCTGCGGGGGAAAGTTTACTAGTGTTTAACTGATTAGCTTTAGATAAATACCAGCCAGCTTTCCACTTAAGGATAGCTGGCTTTTGTTATGGGGGGGGCGCTTTTTGACAAACAAAACAAACTAAAACAATCAGCAGGAGGAATAACCGTGAATACATCCCAACTGAATATTACCGCCATGAAACCGCCGGTTTTTTACGATGTCACCTTGCGTGACGGTAACCAAGCCTTGGCCAGACCCATGACGGTCAAGCAGAAGCTAGAGGTTTTTAATTGGCTTGTGGCTCTGGGCGTAAAGCACATCGAGGTCGGCTACCCGAACGCTTCCGATATGGATTTTCAAGCTTGCCGGGCGATCGCCGAACAAGCGCCGAGCGGCATGATCATCTCGGTTTTGGCCAGATGTCATCGATTAGATATTGACTGTGCCGTCAGAGCTTTGGCTAATGTCAGCCAGGCGACTCCCAGGCTGCACACCTTTATCGGCATGTCGCAGTTCCACATGGCCCATATCTTGGGTAAAACCCCTGAAGAAGTAAAAGATATGGCTATCATCGGCATTAAACGGGCAAAAACGATGCTTGAGGCTACCGGAAAGCAAGCGCAAATTCAATTTAGCCCCGAGCACTTTGGCGACTGCCTGGTCAATTTGGAATGGGTGATATCGGCGCTTAAGGAGATTGTGGCCGCCGGCGCCGACGTCATTAATCTGCCTAATACGGTAGAACGGACCCGGCCGGCGATTTTTGCCGGCATGGTCAGAAAGGTGGTGGAAGCTCTGCCCAGCAACACGATTATCGCGGTCCATTGCCACAATGACTTGGGCATGGCCACGGCTACCACGATTGAGTCCTATTTTGAAGGGGCCAGACAACTGGAAGTTACACTTAATTCCTTGGGAGAGCGCGCGGGAAATACCAACCTATATGAAACGGCGGTGGCGCTGCATCTAGCCGGAGTACCAGTCGGCCTGGACTTGAGCCGCATCTATGATACGGCTTTAAGGCTGTCGGAGTTAATTGGAGTGCCGATTTCGCAGAACGCGCCAATCATCGGGCAGGAAAGTTTTTACCATCGGAGCGGCGTCCATCAGCATGGCGCGGTTAGAACGTTTGAGCGGGCCAAAAAAGCTTATTTGCCGTTTGATCCAGCCCTAGTCGGCCGCGCTGGAGACGAAGAACTGCGTTTTACCTCGCAGTCCGGTTATGCGGCCGTACTGGCGATCGTAAAAGAAGCCGGGCACCTTATCATCGAGCAGGAAGCCAGGGAATTGGTGCCAGCCTTAAAAGAGGTCGCGTCAGGCAAAGGTGAATTAACGCCCGAAGAGGTTGTGGCGGTTTACGAACAGTATCAAGCGTTAAAAATCTCTAAGACGCAGGTTGGTTCCGAGGATCTCGCGGCTTTGGTCGGCGATATTACCCGCGACCGCGGGCAGCAAATCTGGCAGCGGGTTTTCACGCGGGCTGTGGCTGGCGATCATCCCACAGCCACCATAAGCCTTCGACGCAACGGTGAAGCCATAACCAGAGCGGCTCTGGGCGATGGGCCGGTTGACGCGGCCTTTGAAGCGATCAGGCAAATCACGGGCATCCCGGCTAAAATCGAAAAATACCGCATTGACAATGTAACTTCAGGCGGTGATTCGCTGGGCAAAGTCGTCTGCTGTTTAATGCATGATGGCCGCTGTTGCGAGGGCAGTAGCACCGGGACTGACATCGTCATAGCCTCGGTGGACGCTTACCTGGACGCGCTTAATCAGTTGTTAGTCGGAGAAAGCAATGGCAAAAAACCTTGATTTCTTTAAGGCCTCGGCGTTTCGCGCCGATCAAACGGGAATTGCGGCAAAGCAATTTCCGTTATTTTAATTTCAACTATTTTAAAATGCTTTCAGACATAAGGAATATGCCAGCATTATAATAATTAAAAAGTTTTGTAAAATTTGAGCGCGATCTAATATCAATGCACGCTGTTAAAAAATTAATCGGGGGCTATAGCTAAAAGCTAAGATTAAGCAATAAGGTTTAGTTTCTGACCTGGACAATAATTTAATAAAATGATATTGTTTTATGTTAATTTATTAATAGTCATCCAGGCAGGTTGCTAGCAATCTAAAATATAAAATTTATGAACTTAAATGAATTTTTTGGCCTTTTAAGAACAAAAAAGCAGACCATCGCGTCCGTGGTTATTTTATTTTTAGCCATCACGGCGATTTTTACCTTTAGCCAGCCGCTGAAATATAATTCGAAATCCAGCGTCTTGGTAGTTCAAGGATTCGCCCCAGGGACTGATCAGTATGCCGTCTCAAAATCAAATGAATATATCGGCAATATTTTAGCCAAAGTGATTTCTTCAAACTTATTTTACAATGATGTGATAAGCTCCGGTTTTAACATTAATAAGAATTATTTTTCTAAAATCAACAATATCAACCGTGAAATGGATAAGTGGAGAAAGACCGTTCAGGCCCGAGCCATCAGCGACACGGGCATTATTGATATTAAGATCTATCACCCGGACAAACAACAGCTGGATCAGGTTGCCATGGCCGTGAATTTTATTTTGCAAAGCAAGCACGGGCAATATCATGGCCTGGGCAGCAAGGTTGCCATTAAAATAATTGACAAGCCGATTATTTCCATCTGGCCGACAAAACCCAATATTATTTTGAATTTGCTATTGGCCGCCATAGCCGGCCTGATAGTTTCTTTTTATTATATTTATTTGTTCCAGGAGAAAGCCTTTAATTTAAAATTGTGGCCGGAGTTTAATGTCCGCCGGACGAAAGAAAAAAAAGTATTTAATAACCAATTCGTTAAGCCAAACATTCAATTGACTGATTTTAGACCGCCGGAAACAAACCAGGCGACTGGCTTAGATCGAGGATTAGATTTTAACACCAAACAAAATAATCAAGAGATAGATTATCCGTTCCGGGACGATATCAGGCAACCGCCTGACCGTGAAAATCAAGACAAAGAGGTTGAATCCGCGGCTACCGGGGAGGCGAGCCGCGCTAATAGTGAAACCAAGGATTTTACTCCGCGCGGAAGCATCAATAATCTATTCCTAAATTAAGCGTCAAGACGGTTAATTAATATGCCTGCTAGAACCATGGTCCAAGCAGCTCAAACAAGTAGCGGCCGCAAGCTGATAAAATTATCTTTGTTGGTCATTTTGGTTTTAGCTGTTTCCGTTTTTTTTAACTTGGCAGGCGCTTACATAATTTTTGCCAGCCTGGCTATTTTTTGGGGCTGGGTATTTTTTAGGGACAAGCTCCATTTTTTTTTAGTTTTGTCAATCCCGGCGCTAGCTTATGGGCAGTTTATCAGTTTTCCCATTACCGTCAACTGGGTTTATGAAGCCAGCTTAACGGAAGTTTTGATTATTTTGGTTTTTTTAATATTTATTATTGATAAATTCATTGGCGGCGAATTAAAAATAATTAGAACCAACAGCCTGCTTTATTTATTAGCCGCTTATTTGATCATTTCGCTGATCTCCTTCGTCAATATCATAGATTTTCGGCTCTATATCGTCGGGCTGAAGGCAGTTGTTTTCAGTTGCCTAGCCTATTTTTTAAGCTTAAATTTGCTGGATAATAAGCAAAAAATCGATCTTTTTATTTTTAGTTTAGCCGCCACCGCCCTCATCTTATCTAGCCAGATTTTAATTAAGTTTTACCAAATCGGCTGGTCAGATAAATTCTTCTTTGAGCGCAGTTCCATCACCATCGCTTCGGGCGCGATCGCCACCGTGGCCGCCATCTTGGCTTTGATTTTACCGGTAGTATTATCGCATTATTTTTATTTCAATAATCAAAATAAAATTAAGCCGTTATTATTTTTCGGTTTTATTACCGGGTCGTTGGCTTTGTTTTTAACTTTAGGCAAAGCCGCTATTTTCAGTTTAAGCCTGGGTCTGGGCTATCTTTTCGTTAAGCTTAAAGGTAAAAGGATAATTTTTACCCTGGCCGCCCTGGTTTTCGTCGTTTTTAGTTTTATTTTTTTCTTCGCTTTTTTCAGCGGTCTGCTTGAACGGTTGAGCCGGGTTTTTATTGACAGCAACAGCAAATTCAGAATTCTTGAATATCAAACCGGCTGGAAAATCATTAAGGATAATTTTTGGTTTGGCGCGGGCGCGGGCCAGCAATTGCATTATTTTAAAAAGATGTTAAATTTTGATAAGGCCGAACTGGTGAACAACTTTTTTTTCCAGGCCTGGATTGATTTAGGGGTGCTAGGTTTGGGCTTAACCGCTCTAATATTCGGCAATATTTACCGCCGAGCTGTTAATTTCTCCAAAAGCGTAAAACCGGCCGAGTTGACCATCGTTTGCGGTTTTATCGCCGCTCTGATCGTGAGTTTGCTAAACGGCTTGGCTGAAGTGACTTTTTTTGCCTTGCCTTACGCCATTATTTTTTGGTGCTTAGTAGGAGTTTTTTATAATTTGGAAAAATATGGAGCTAGTATCAGTCATAATAATTAATTATAATACGCCGGCCATGACGGAAAAAGCCATCCGCTCATTTATAAATAGCGCCGGCGGTCTTAACTACAAAATTATTTTAATAGACAATAATTCCAGCGAAAAAATTAGCGGCGCGGCTTTAAAAGATTGGCCGATAAAATTCATTCAAAATGCCGAGAACGTGGGTTTTGCCAAAGCAGTTAATCAAGGGATAAGGGCGGCGACCGGAGATTATATTTTGCTGTTGAATTCTGACGCCATTGTTGAAGCGGGGACGGTTATAGAGATGCTGGAATATTTGAAAAATAATACCCGAACGGGAATAATCGGGCCAAAATTTGTTTACCCTGGCGGAAAAAATCAAGTCAGCTCGGGGAAATTTCCCGGTTTTTGGAGTGAATTTTTTCGCTTGTCGGCGCTTCATAGAATTTTGCCGTTTAGCGCCTTTAATAAAAATTATAAAACTATAAAGTCGCTGGACTGGGTGAGCGGCGGCTGTATGCTGATTAAACGCGAAGTTATAAGACAGCTTGGCGGTTTTGATGAAAATTATTTTTTTGGCGCCGAAGACATGGATTTTTGCCTGCGCGCCAAAAAACGAAGCTGGCAGGTGATTTATTATCCTTTAGTTGAGGTTATTCATTATCATAAGTTTTCTGCCGGCGGCCGGCGAGCGGTCAAGGCCATAAAAATGGAGAGAGACGGCTTTGATTATTTTTTTAAAAAAAATTATCCTAAAAAAATAATTTCACGGCAATTAATTTGGCAAATGCATAATTTTAAAATTTTGGCTCTAAATTTATTGGGTTATAATTAACAATCAAATTATGCGATTGGTTTGGGCTAGGTTTTTGAATTCATTCGCGCTAAAAATCATATTCCCGTTTATAAATTCAAAAGCTTAGCTCAAACCAAAATATAATAATTGGCATGAAAAAGTTTATATGAAAAAGCTTAAAGCCTTAGACGCGACCATCGCCATTACCTATAAATGCAATTCACGCTGCCGCATGTGCAATATTTGGCAAATTAAAAATCCCGGCGATCTGCCGCTGGAAGTTTTTTATAATTTAAGCCCTAATCTAAAATACATAAATTTAACCGGCGGCGAACCGTTTTTAAGGCCGGATTTGCCGGCGATCGTTAAAATAGTAAAAAAAGTCAGCCCAAAAGCGCGGATTATAATTTCTTCCAACGGCTGGGCCACTGGTTTGATTACCCGTCAGGTTAAAGCCATTATAAAAATAGATAAAAATATCGGTTTGAGAATTTCTCTGGACGGGCTGGACGCGGTTCATAATCAGATCCGCGGCCTGGTTGGGTTTTACGGCCAGGCGATTAAGACAGTTGAGTCGCTAAAAAGATTGGGAGTAAAAAATTTGGGGTTTAGTTTTACCATCATGGATTTTAACGCCGACCAGCTGAAAGCGGTCTATGATTTGTCTAAAAAGATGAACTTGGAACTGGCTTTGGCTTTAGTGCAAAATTCAGAGGTCTATTTTAAAAAAAATGACAATCAGATAAAAAAGATTGAGGCGGCGGCTGAAAATTTAAGCTATATTATCGCGGCAGAATTAAAAAGTTTTAAGGCTAAGCGCCTGCTTAGGGCTTATTACGACTATGGCCTATGGCATTACCTTAAATTCAATAAACGGCTATTATCCAGCGGCGCTGGCTTTGATTCTTTTTTTGTTGATCCGTCAGGCGATATTTACCCCAGCAATTTGATTAATTTACGCCTGGGTAATTTGGGGTGGGCGCCGCTGGATCAAATCTGGAATTCGGAAGAAGCCGGCCAGACGAGGCGGGCAATTAAAGGAAAAAACACCCAAGAAAGCTGGATAATTTGCACAATTCGCGGGCAAATGAAAAAACATTGGCTGAAAATCGTTTGGTGGATATTTAAGAATAAGTTTTTAAAAAGAAATGCATTATTAAACGACTTACACGCTTAAGAAATATTTTTAAGGCGGCTGGCTGGAATTAGTAATTTTTTCACTGCGGAACTCGCCTGCCTGCGGCCGTCTCAAACAGTCCTCGTTTCAAAAATTACTAATTCCAGCCAGCCGCCAACCGCCCTGTCAACCGCGTAAGTCCTAAAATTAATAAAATGCCAAAAAAATTAAAAATTTTGCAAATCAATAAATTTTATTATCTTAAAGGCGGCGCCGAGCGCTATCTGTTTAATTTGTCAAAGCTGTTAGAAGCGAACGGCCATCGGGTGATTGCTTTTTCCATGCGGGATGAAAAAAATCGGCTGTCGCCTTTCGGGGATTATTTCAGCCAGCCCATGGACCTGCATCGTTTTAATTTAAAAAATATTTTAAAAATTTTTTATAATTGGGAAGTGGCGCGCCGCCTGGAGGAATTGATTAAAAAAGAAAAACCGGATTTGGCCCATTTGCATAATATCGCTTATCAGCTTAGTCCGGCGATTATCCGGGCGTTAAAACGGCATAAAATTCCCATAATTATGACGCTGCATGATTATAAAATTATCTGCCCCAATTATAAGCTTTTCACCAGGGGCAAACCGTGCCAGCGTTGTTTAGGAGGCAAATATTATAACTGTTTTTTAAATAAATGTTCGCACGGACGTTTGGGCCAAAGTTTTTTAGCCATGCTGGAAGCCTACTTTAACGTCGGCTGGCTAAAATTATACGATCAAATAGATTTGTTTATCGCTCCCAGCCAATTCATGAAAGACGTCTCGGTTAAGTTCGGCCGGCCGGAAAATAAAATTGTAAACTTAAGTTATTTTATCGAGCCGAATAAAGATGATTTAAAAGCGGGCGATTTGTCAAATTATATCTTGTCGTTCGGCCGGCTGTCGCCGGAGAAGGGGATTGGAGTCCTTTTAGACGCCATGACTAAAGTTGACGGCAGGATCAATTTAAAAATCGCCGGCGCCGGGTCTGATTATTTAAAACTTAAAAATAAAATTAAAAAATTAGACCTGTCGGCCAGGGTGGAATTTACCGGCGTGAAACATGGCCCCGATTTATCAAACCTAATAAAAGGCGCGCTGGCAGTAGTGGTGCCGTCGGTTTGGCCGGAAAATATGCCATACACTGTGCTGGAATCGCTAGCTCTGGGGAAAATAGTCATCGCCAGCCGCATCGGCGGCTTGGGCGAGGTGATCAAAGATTCCGAGAACGGCTGGTTATTTAAAAGCGGAGACAGCGCTGAACTGGCCAAAAAGATTAACCTGGCAACGATTAGAAACGATTTTATAAAAATAATGGAACATAAAGCCAGAGCCAGCCTGGACCAATTAAACGTGCGAAACCATTATGAAAAAATTATGGAGTTGTATGAAAGAATATTAAATCCCGAGAATCCATTAAAACAGGCAGGGGATTAAGCGGCAAAGGCGGCATGGCCGGAATTATCATGGTTTTAATATTATTTTAATGTTGCTTCAATAAAGTTTATTTATTGTTCAAGCCCACGAACATAATTAACACTTTTAAGAATTAGATTTTGAC
>MFFY01000047.1:0-1303 GCA_001778055.1 Candidatus Falkowbacteria bacterium RIFCSPLOWO2_12_FULL_45_13 | reverse complement strand
CAAGCCCACGAACATAATTAACACTTTTAAGAATTAGATTTTGACAGTTTTTTATCAATAAATTTCATAAGATTTTCGATTTGTTCTTGGTTTTTCATTTGTCTGGATTTAGCTAAACGACGACTTTGTTTTTTAAGATAGGCGCTGTATTTATTTTTTATCCAATAGGCCTTTTCGGGGTTGCTCTGCCACAGCTCGTAAAATTCCATGGGCGTAAGATAGCCGAGAGCCTGATGCGGGCGAATGAAATTGTAAGTATGCTCCCATTCCGCTATTACCTTAGTCTGATCATTAAAATTTTTATACAAATTGCCTTGGGCGTAGAATTCCAGCTCGTCCGTCAGGTGGGAGCGTTCAACGCGCGGATTGTCCGTCGGCGTACCGGCGCGGGAAAAAAATTGCGCCACCTTTTCTTTTTCCAGATAGGCAGAAAAGTCTTTTTCATTCTCACCGCCGTTGTCGTTGTTTATCGCCGCGATGGCGAACGGCAGGCGGCCGGCCGCCTGTTCCTGAATCGCTACCGCTGTCCGGCTGTTAGAATCCTCGGCCAAACCAACAGCTCTGATGCGGGTAAAAGAATCAATTAAGGTATGCTGATACCAAAAATTTTCCTTAGCTCTCCGTTTATCCAAATTGGTGAATATGCCCATTTTTAATACCAATTTCATATCTTTTTCCATTAATGCCCCGGGTTTGTAGTCTTTGATAATTGATGGCGGCCTCATTTTAAATTTTAGGTTTGTCTTGGCTTTTTTTCTCCGCCAGGCCAGTTTATTTTTCTCGGATAATATTGGATCAATCAAATTATGTTTATGCAGATAGCGATTGACGGTGGAAGCGCCAGCCTTCAGCTGATAATCTCTTTTTAAAATGACCGACAGCTTGTCTTTGCCCCAGGGCCGGTATCTTTTTCTGATTTCAACAATTTTGTTTTCTACTTTTTTATCAATTCGTTTTCTGTTAGCGGTGTTTAGGGGCGCTCTTGATTCCGGCTCCAAGCTTCTCGGGTCTTCGCGATTGTTTTTCCAGCAACCGCGGACTTGCGACAGCCAGGTTCGGGAAATACCTATTCGCTTAGCCGCTTGCGCGAGGTTATTGTCGCATTCGTATCTAACAGTATACATCCATTTTAATCTTTTCTTCGCCTCTGGCGAAAGGTAATACCGCAAACGGTTTAATTTAACTTCAGCTTGTGTTTGCATAATATCTGTAGAGTTATTTTGGCTTAAATGGCCAAATCTACAGAGATTAACTGAATTAAACATATTTTGCACTCCTCGGTGTTAAGTATGACATGGACGAG
>MFFY01000046.1:4950-5029 GCA_001778055.1 Candidatus Falkowbacteria bacterium RIFCSPLOWO2_12_FULL_45_13 | reverse complement strand
TCGGCTGGGCCATGGGGAAGTAATTAAAAGATTAGAGAATTAGAATATTAAGAATCTGGAAATTGAGAAACGGAGAAAC
>MFFY01000046.1:0-4920 GCA_001778055.1 Candidatus Falkowbacteria bacterium RIFCSPLOWO2_12_FULL_45_13 | reverse complement strand
GGGACAAAAATTTTTAAAAAAATTCTTAAAAAATAAAAAAACAGATTTATTGTCTCCCGAAAATCCGCTTTTCTCAAACCGTTAAGGCTGTGGATAAATCAGGCTTGGTATGTTTAAATTATCCTCCCGTAAAGGGAGGTTTATTTTATCAAAAAACCGGTTTAATCGGAGCTGCAATTTCAATTTGAAAATGCGGGTAAAAAATCGCACAAAAATTAAGCCTAATGTAAGACTAAAAACCAGACTGTCTATATCAGTCCCGTCTGGCAGAATCGTTTAATTATGAAACCAAGCCTGGCTTAAAAAATAATAAAAAAATGATCAATAATTATGATATAATTTATAGCTATTTTATGTTATAATAAAGATAGAAAATTTGATAAGCATTTGATAAGGTGAACAGTTAATTTTTTCTAAAATTAAAGTAATATTCAAACGATTCTGTTTTGAAAAAAATTAATACTTTTTGAGCCCATATTTTAGACACATCCCCATGCGTCGAATTCCTCAAGATGATTACAAAAAATTGTTGCCGTTGAAAAAGATAGCCGAAGCCAGTTCTTATAGCTTTGGCTATGTTTCCATATTGGTGCAAAGAAAGAAATTAAAAGCCAGAAAAATCGGCAATAAATATTATTCAACCAAAGAATGGTTTGCCCAGTATTTAGAGTATCATGGAAGAGAGGGAAAAAAATTGCCGCCGGAGGCGGTGGAAGAATTAAATACAACTCCTCCCACCCCGATATCCGCGGGGGCGGAAGAAAACCCCCCCAACCCCCCTTTGGAAGGGGGGCAAAATTTCAGGTGGGCGGCTAGGGCGACATCACAGGCGATTGCTCAAGCCAATTTAAAAAATCAGATTGACGGTTTAGTGGAACGGGCCATCAAGGAAAAACTGGAGGCGCCGGCCAGGCGGCCGGACCATTTTGTCCGCCAAGAAAATTTGCTGCCTGATTTTTCATTTGAACAGCCGGCCCGGACCGAAGAAAAAAGCAAAGATTTTTTTACGGCTTCGCTGGAGATGGCGCGCGATAAAACCAAGCCGGCCAGGGTGGCGAAAAAATCCAGCCAAGACGGAGCGAAAAAAAATTCGGTCAGCGGACAGGCCGAACCTAAGACCGAGACAAAAGACTTGGCCGAAGTTTTAAACAGCAAAATAAAATCCGCCGGCGCCGAGGCGCTGGCCGGCGGAGAGATAAAATTAATCGCCGATTTGGAGGAGCCGGAGATTAAGCTGGCGAGCCTTTGGAAAAATAGTTTTGGCCAGGGCGAAAGGGAGTTAGGGCCGGAATTTAAACTGAAGGCGAAAAACGCGATCCCTCCAACCCCTCATCTCGCGGGGGCGGAAGAAACCCCCCCCAACCCCCCCTTGGAAGGGGGGCAAAACCACCACTTGATCTCCCCCTCCCGCCCGAACGCTTCAGGCGGGCGGATGGCAAGGAGGAGAACAACTCCCCTTGTCAAGGCGGGAAGTTTTAAAATAAAAAAATTCCTGCCGTTAATTTTTAAAACTTCAGCCGTCGGACTGGCGGTTTTTTTAGCTTTATCATTTTTAACCAAATATGCGCCTCAAGAATTTAATTTTAATCCGTCGCGGACGATTGAGCGCGGTTTAGCGCGGGCGCTCAAGTTCAGTTCACACCAGGCGCTTAATTTTAAGCCGGTCCAAAGGCTGGAGAGCGGCTTAGCGCGGTTGTCCCGGTTTAGCGCGCGGTTGCCGCTTAAATTTAACCCGTTGCCGAAACTTAATTTAATCGGGGAATCAATCGTTGAATCAACCGTCGCCATCAAGTCCGGTTTAATCGGCGCGGTTAAATTTAATTCAGCCGGATTTAATCCATTGCCGCGACTCGGTTCAATTGAAAAATCACTGGCTAATTCTACCAAAGCCGCCAAGTCCGGTCTGGCCGGCGCCTTAAAATTTAATTCAGCCAAGGAATTTCAATCTAACTCGGCGCGGGCGCTGGAGTCGCGTTCAAGTCTGGCTCTGGCCGGCTTAAGTAAAATTATCTATCAAGCGTCCGACGGCTGGCAATTCGCTTTTATGGAAGCCGGGCATATCGCCTCAAGCATTCTGCCGGGGGGGCTGGAGTCGGTCAATCGGTTTAAAGACAAGGCGCTGGGATTGGCCGGCTTTTCAGCCACGGGCCGGGGAAATTATGTAACTCCTGATTCAAGCGGCTTAGTCTTGGGCGAAGCCGAGCAAGCCGCGGACACGACTACGCCGTTGTCCGGGTCCTTGATTTCCGGCCAAGCTCCGGCCGCCGCCACCGCGGCCACGGCCAGCGATTTGGTTTCGCTCCGGGCCGGCGTGAAAATCAGCACCAGCAGGCAGATGGAGATACTGGCTTTGCTGACCGATAAGAATGGAAAAATCGTTGACGGGGAGTATGAGGTTCGCTTCGCTCTCTACAATAAAGACCGGGCCGCGGCTGACGCCTATCCATCCAATACTGACCAGGCGAGCAAGGTCTGGGAAGAAACCCAGAGAGTGGCGATAAAAAACGGCGCGCTTAGAACTTTCCTTGGATTAACCAAGGATTTGCCTTTGTTAACTCTTTTAGCCGCCGATCAGTATTACCTGGGAATCCGCGTAGCGGGCGACAGCGAGATGATCCCGAGAAAAAAAATACCGGCGCCGTTTTACGCTTTTAACGCCATCAACGCATCTCAATTAAGCGGCCGGACCGTGGGCAGCCGGGCCGGAAATATTGTGGTGCTTAACAGAGCCGGTAAAAATATCGGCCGGCTTGACTACTCTTTGATGCCGACCGAAGTTACCGATTTTTTGTATAAAGCCACGGGCGGCGCCATCAGCCTGCCCACTCCGCCCACCGGCGGGCAGGCCGGACAGGCGGCCACCACTACTTTGGCGGTCGGCCTGTTTGATATCAGTTCCGGCGGTACGGGCTTAAACTCTTACGCCAAGGGCGATATGCTTTATTACGATTCCGGCAAAACCTTGACCAGGCTGGGTATCGGGCAGGAGGGACAGGTTATCTCGGTGGTTAATGGTTTGCCGGTTTGGGCCAACGTAAAAAGTTCAACCACTGTTTTGGGCGGCGGCGGCGGCGGCGTTACTTATACGGCTGGCAGCGGGCTGACTGTAAGCGGATCGATTATCAGCATGAATTCTACTTTAAGCCATGTTACCCAGATCAGCGGTATCAGTTCGCTTTCTAACGCTTCAGCCGATCTAACGCTTGAAACTACGACTTCGGGCAATATTATTTTAAGTTCGGCCGGCCGGGTCGGCATCGGCACCACTAGTCCTTGGGGTTTATTATCCCTTGATATAAACGGCAGAAGCGGTCCGGCCTTAGTTATCGCTTCATCCACGGCCGCCAATTTTTTAGTAACCAACAGCGGCTATGTGGGCATTGGCACTTCTTCGCCGTACGCCAAACTTACCGTCTGGGGTTCGGGCAGCGGAGCCAATCAATTAATTAATTTTGTTAATAGCGCTTCAAGCACTCTGTTGACGGTTCTGGAAAACGGCAACGTCGGCATCGGCACGTCTTCTCCGGCCGACACTCTGGCGGTGAACGGCCCCATCTACCTTGCTCCTATTTCCGCTCCTGCCGTAAGCTCTGATCGTCTCTATAATGTCTTAAACGACCTCTACTGGGCAGGCAGTTTGATCGGCGGCGCCAGCACCGGCAACTGGACAACCGACGGCACCAATGTCTGGCGCGTTGGCGGAAATGTGGGCATTTCAACTTCATCGCCCTTTGCCAAACTTGCGGTTGCTAATACGGCCACCAGCACAACTCTGCTGGCCCTTTATGGTTTTAATTCTCAAACCGCTCCTTTATTCCTGGTCGCCTCAACCACCGGTTCCGCCACCTCCACCGCCTTCGTGATTGATTCAAACGGGAAGGTGGGAGTTGGCACCGGCAGTCCGACTTTGGATTTTAATGTTCAAGGCCAGTCGTATTTCTCCGGCAATGTGGGCATTGGCCTGGCCAGCCCGCTGGCGAAACTTGCCGTCCAGGGCGCGGCCGGAAGCAATATTTTTGACGTGGCCAGCTCCACGGGCACGAGCCTGTTAACCGTCAATAACACGGGCCAGTGCGTGACCGGAGACACGGAGCTTTCGGTTGTAAAACCGAAAGAAATTTCCAATGACCAATTCCCAATATCCCATGACCAAATTGAAAAAGTACAGATTAAAGACATTAAGGGCGGAGAATATGTCATGTCCTTAAACGAAAAAACCGGCAAATTAGTGCCGGCGAAAATCAAGGGACTGTTAGACATGGGCGTCAAGCCGATTTACAAGATCACCACCGAGGACGGCCGGACGATCAGGACGACCGGCAATCATCCATATCTGACAAAACAAGGCTGGATTAAGGTAGCCGACATTATTAAAAAAATATCTAATTTTAAGGAAAGCATTGAGATTGCCGTGGCCAGAGAAGATATTTTGGCAAACAAAAAATCCGCAAAAAATGCGGATGATTTGGGAACCGCGATTGATACCGTGGTTCGGGCTTGCCAACCTAGTAGTTCTACTATATCAGATAGAAAAAGTTTGTCAAGCGATTGCGAGGCCAGTGAAAATTCCTTAGAGGCTGTGGACGGCACAGGAATTGAACCCGTCGGCTCCTGGTTGGCAAACCCGAACCGGTACCAAACGCCGCCCACAGCCCTCTCATTATATCAGGAAGAAATTAATCAGACAAAAAACAGTGAAATTAAATTCGTCCGCATCGCCAAAATAGAGCCTCTGCCGGCCGAGCAGGTCTACGACATTGAAGTTGAAGGCACGCATAACTTCGTGGGTAATGGCATCATCGCCCACAACACCTACATCTCTGGCAACGTCGGCATCGGGACGACTTCGCCATACGCCAAACTGTCGGTGGAGCATTTAGCGACCACCGGCACGGTCATCGGTACGGACGCCCTGACCGG
>MFFY01000045.1:3719-24271 GCA_001778055.1 Candidatus Falkowbacteria bacterium RIFCSPLOWO2_12_FULL_45_13 | reverse complement strand
TAATGTTCACAGGCGCTTCGCGCCTTTAAATAATATTTGTGCAACAAAGCCATTTGTATTTATTATGAAAGATAACATCATCGCCGGTCTGGACATGGGCTCCACCGCCATCAGACTGGTGGCCGGCCAGAAAATGGAGAAAGAAACCGGGGAACAACTGCAAATTTTAGGCGCGGTTACCGTGCAGGCCGAGGGTATAAATCGCGGCGCGGTCAATAGTATCGAAGACGCCACTTCGGCAATTTCAGCCTGCCTGGAAAAAGCCGAGCGGCTGATCGGCGTTCCCATAAACAATGTCTGGGTAGGCCTCAATGGGCCGAACTTAAAATGCGAAAAAAGCCATGGCGTGGTGGCAGTCGGCCGGAGCGACAACGAAATAACCGAAGACGACGTCAACCGGGTGATTGAAGCCGCCCAGGCTTTGTCCGTGCCGCCTAATTATGAAATTCTCCATGTCATCCCGATTAAATTCAGCGTGGATAATCAGGAGGATATCAAAGATCCGATCGGCATGACCGGCGTTAGGCTGGAAGTTGAGACTTTAATTATCCAGGGATTTTCCAGCCAGATTAAAAATTTAACCAAAGCGGTGTATCGCACCGGTTTGGAAATTAACGATTTGGTGCTGTCGCCCTTGGCCGCGGCTGAAGTGGTTATCGGCGCCAAGCAAAAAGAATTGGGCGCGGCCTTAATCAATATTGGCGCCGCCACTACCAGCCTGGCGGTCTTTGAAGAGGGCGAGCTTATGCATGCCGCGGTTATTCCGATCGGCTCGGAGCATATCACCTCCGACGTGGCCATCGGACTCCGCTGTCTGATTAATTTGGCGGAAAGGATAAAATTGGAATATGGTTCGTCCAGCGGAGAAAAATATACTAAGAAGGACGAGGTGGATGTAAGCGACTTGGTCCGGGAAGAAAACATGGGCGAGGAAAGGATGGTAATTTCCAAAAAATACGTGGCGGAAATAATTGAGGCCAGGGTGGAAGAAATTTTTGATAAAATCGACAATGAGCTGAAAAAAATCGACCGCTCCGGCATGCTGCCGGCCGGCGTATATTTAATCGGCGGCGGGGCCAAGCTTTTGGATATCGTGGAAACCGCCAAAAAGAAATTGCGCCTGCCCGCCTGCCTGGGCGCCAATAAAAATGTGCCTTTGGCCATTGACAAGGTTAACGACATCAATTATTTGACGGCTTTAGGCCTGGTAGCCTGGGGCAATCAATTGGCCGGGCGCAAAAAGGGCGGCAAAATCAATTGGCAACTGGGCGGCGCAGCCGGAAAAATCGTGGGCAAAGTCAAAGATTGGTTCAGTTCCTTGATCCCATGAATTATTTTAGCCACCTTTAATAAAAGGGGATTAAGGGGGATTTAATGCCCCTCTATAGAGGAGGGGCGGGGGAGGTAAATTCCCTAACTCCCTTGTTAGAGTGGGCAAATCAAGGTGTATAAAAGATTTATACAGTCGCCTGAATGTGTTAAAAATTGCCTGTGGAAAATTGCACTTGCTATATTTTAAAGAATGGGTTAAGATTTAAACAGGAATTAAGAGGCAGAAATGGGTAATTTTGGGATGAAATAAAGAACACAGTATTTAATTCGAAAATCGAAATTAGTAAATCGAAAATCGAATATATGGCTGAAGTAAAACCATCAGTAGAAACCTTTGCCAAAATTAAAGTGATCGGCGTGGGCGGCGGCGGGGGCAGCGCCATTGACCGTATGATTGATTGCGGCATCAGGGGCGTGGAATTCATCGCGGTTAACACCGATGTCCAGGCCCTTCATTCCAATAAAGCGACCAAGAAGATCCATATCGGCAAAACCATTACCCGCGGCCTGGGCGCCGGCATGAACCCGGAGCTGGGCAAGCGTTCGGCTGAAGAAGGTCAGAATGAGATCAGGGATATTTTAAAAGACGTTGACATGGTTTTCATCACCTGCGGTTTGGGTGGCGGCACCGGCACGGGCGCGGCGCCGGTGGTGGCGGAAATTGCCCGCGACTTGGGCGCCTTAACCGTGGCCGTGGTAACCAAGCCGTTTGCTTTTGAAGGCGCGCAAAGAAAAAATATCGCGGAGCGCGGGTTGTCCGAATTAACAGATAAGGTGGACGCGATTATTACCATACCTAACGATAAATTATTACAGGTTATAGATAAGAAAACCACCCTCTTGGACGCTTTTATTGTAGTGGACGAAGTCTTAAGGCAGGGCGTTCAGGGCATTTCGGAAATTATCACTATTCCGGCCTTGATCAACGTGGACTTTGCGGATGTAAAAGCGGTCATGGCTAACGCCGGCTCGGCCCTGATGGGCATCGGTCAGGCCTCGGGAGAAAATAAAGCCATTGAGGCAGCCAAAGCGGCCATCAGTTCGCCGCTGCTGGAGATGTCGATTGAAGGCGCCCGCGGCATTCTTTTTACCATTGTGGGCGGGCCGAACTTATCCATGCATGAAGTCAATGAAGCGGCCAAGGTCATAACTTCTTCGGCCGATGAGGACGCCAAAATTATATTTGGCGCCGTGATTGATGAAAAATATAAAGACGAGATTAAGATAACCGTGGTGGCCACGGGCTTTGACGGCCGCCGGGTGGGCTTGGCTGACGCCATGGCCGCCGAACGTGCCTATACGCCCAATCCCTATATCGTGGCCGAAGAAGAAAAAGACAAGAAAGATCAGCAGAAAAAGAAAAGCAAGATTTCTCCCTTAAAGCAGGCCCAGGCCGAACCGGCGCAAAAGAAAGGCGCGGCCGCGGCCGAAGATGATGAGCTGGGCATCCCGGCCTTTATCAGGAAGAAGATGATGTAAAAAAACACAAATATTTTATTGCTCTAATTCTTAAAACAATAATTTATACCAAGGAGGGGTTTGTATTTATTACTCATGCCCATTTTAGCCGCGGTATGGTTTTTTATTTTGGCCAGGCCGGCCGGCGCCTGGATAATGATTGAAGAAGCGCATCTAAACATCCAGGTTAATGCCCGGGGCGGAGACGACAGCTTTATTTTTAGAATGGGAACCGAGCTTCCAGGCGGGGGTTTTAATGACGATACTTTCAGTTTAGAGACTTCCGGCGGCGTGGCCGAGATGTTATACAGTATTCCGCGCCCGGATATTTACCACTATTTAGGTGATATTAATTATTTAAGAGAAAATTTATAATTAAGCTAAAAATATGCTAGAAAAAAAATCAGTTTTTTATTAGCGGTTTATTCTTATATATCATCGGTTGTTGTTGCGTTTATTTTTTTGCCTTTATTTAGTTTTTTTATAACAAGGTTTTAAATCCACCGAAAGTGAGTTATGATTTATTTTTTGGCAGAAGCGAAGAATTAATAGTCGGAGGTATTATTTTTTCCTATGTTTTTTTCTACCACTGTTTACATTAATTTTAACTTCAAAAAAACAATGGTTAATTTGGTTGATAGGAGCGGCATTACCAGTAATTATAGTTTTGTAACCATCTCAATGAAACTTATCCGTAATTTCAGATTTGGTTTGTATGATAAAAGCAATCATTTTTTGCGCCGTAAAACGGAATGGATAGGCAACTTATTAAGGTCGCAAGTTTTAATTTCAGTGAAGATAATGATTTATTTTTAACTTTTAACCCACCCCTATGCCAATCAAAAAATCTTTAAAAATCGCTGGGGCTATTTTACTGGCATTTTTTATCCTTTATTTGGGCCTGATGATCGTCTTAAGCGGCTTGGGCAAAAAATCTCCGCTGCCGCCTAGGCAGGGGCTAAATATTTATGACGGGTCGGGCGTCGGTGTTAGCGGCATATTCCGGCCCGGCGCTCCGTCGGCTAAGCAGAGCGGCGGATTCAGCGGCGACATCGCGCCGGATTCGGATATGGGCGTTAGGCGGGATGCGGCGGTTAGTCCAACTGCTGCCGCGATTGATAAAAAAATAATTAAAACCGGAAACTTAAGCCTGAAGGTGGAACAGGCGGAAACCGCGGCTGAAAGCATCGCCAATATCGCCAAATTAAACCAAGGCGAGGTGGCCAGTTCCAATTTCTACGAATCCGTCCGGGGCGTTAAATCCGGCTCCATCACCGTGCGCGTGCCTTACCGAAATTTTGAGGCCGCTTTTAACGAGATAAAAAAAGTCTCAACCCAGGTCGTCTCCGAATCCACCAGCGCCCAGGACATCACCGAACAGTTCATTGACCTGGAAGCGCGGCTTAAAAATAAGCGCGCCGAGGAGGCATCGTTCGCCGCCCTGTTAAGCCGGTCGGGTAAAATCGAGGAAATCCTTTCCGTCACCAGGGAACTGGCCCGAACCCGCGGTGAGATTGAGCAGCTGGAAGGCCAGCTCCGCTATCTAAACGCGCAAACCGACATGTCAACCATTACGGCCAATTTAACGGAAGACGCGGCCATCTCGCCGGCCGGCCAAGACTGGCGGCCCTGGCAGATGGTCAAAACTTCGGTTAAACGGCTTATCACCAGCGGCCAGAATTTCATTGACGGCCTGATAGCCTTCCTGATCGTGGTTTTACCCCTGCTAATAATCTACGGGTTAATAATCTGGCTGATTTATTTTATAGGCAAAAAAATTTACCGGCGCTACATCAAAAAATACTAATAAATGTCAGGGAAGGAAATTTATGACTGTCCAAAACCGAGACGATATCCATCCGGGCCAGCGCGTGGCGATCGTGCAAAAACACCATCAAGCCAGCGGAAAATTAACCGAAGGCGTGGTGGCGGATATTTTAACCAGCTCGCCGACTCATCCGCGCGGCATTAAGGTGCGCCTTTATAGCGGGGAAGTCGGTCGGGTACGGGAGATTCTGGAGTAAAAGGATGGATACCGGTTTCGCCTGCCGAGAGGCAGGCTCTCCGCCAGCTGGCGGAGGCCGGAATGACAATGATTATCCACATATCCACAGCCTCAAAAGAACAACTGGGAATAATAAATTAAAAATTGTTTAATTTTTTAAAAAAACTGAACTAAAATTAGCCAAAGCCCTTAAGTTTGACAACACTATACCTAGTGGTATAATTAAATTAGCAATCACAAGATATGGTTAATCCCTAGGTAAACCAGTCAAAGCACTTTCGAACAGTTCGTAATTTTACAAGTGCTTTTTTATTTGGGTAAACACAGATTAACACAAATTATGGACGAATGGACACAAATTTAATTTGTGTAAATTGGTTTCTAATCTGTGTAAATTTGTATTTTATATGAGATGTCCGGCCTGTTATTACGAAGATTCCAAAGTGATTGACTCCAGAGTGGCTTCAGACGGCCTGTCTATCAGGCGCCGGCGCGAGTGTTTAAAATGCGGTTTTAGGTTTTCTACCTATGAAGAGGTGGAAATTCTGGATTTAGTGGTGGTTAAGCGCGACGGCCGTAAAGAATCCTACTCTAGAGAAAAAATCGTTAAAGGCTTAAAGCGGGCTTTGGAAAAAAGGCCGGTAACGGATGATAATTTTAAAAAGTTAATCAACTTGATTGAGCGGGATTTACAGATTTTGAGGAAAAACGAAGTTACCTCCGATCAGATTGGCCAAATTGTCATGAAAAATCTTAAACGCTTTGATCAGGTGGCCTATATCCGTTTCGCCAGCGTTTATGAATCATTCAAAGACGCCCATGAGTTTAGGCGGGAATTGAATAAGTTGCTTAAAACTAGAAGACTAAAAAATATCAAAACAAAAAAAGAATCTAAGAAGATAGCGTGAATTTTCAATTTACAATTTTCAATTTTTCCGCCCAAGGCGGATCAGCCTCGGGCTGACAATGAATTTTCAATGATTAAATTTTCAAACCAAGAATAAAATTAATTGAAAATTGTAAATTAATTTTTTCCCATGCAAAATACCATCACCCAAATTTTAAAAAGATCGGGAGAAATCGCGATTTTTGATCAGGCCAAGATAACTAGTGCGATTTACAAGGCTACCGAAGCCGTGGGCAAGCCGGATAAGTTTTTGGCGCAAAAATTCAGCGACCAGGTAGTGGCGACTTTAAACGAAAAATTTCACTCCCGGAGCATCCCGGCGGTGGAAGAGGTGCAAGACCTGGTGGAAGAAGTTTTAATCAAGAACCGTCAGATTAAAACCGCCAAAGCCTATATTCTTTACCGCGATCAGCGGGCGCGCTTAAGGGAAATGAAGTCCATGATCAATTCAGACGAGCTGATGGAAGGCTATTTAAAACAAAGCGATTGGCGGGTAAAAGAGAATTCCAACATGAGCTATAGCTTGCAGGGCTTAAACAACCACTTGGCTTCGGCCATTTCTTCAAATTATTGGTTAAATCAGGTTTATTCCCGAAATATCCGGGAGGCCCATAAGGACGGCGACCTGCATTTGCACGATTTGCAACTCCTGGCCGCTTACTGCGCCGGCTGGGATTTAAGAGAATTATTGATTCGCGGTTTCGGCGGCGTGGCCGGCAAAGTTGAGGCCAGGCCGGCCAAGCATTTAAGGACAGCTTTGGGCCAGATGATAAATTTTTTCTATACTTTGCAGGGCGAAGTGGCCGGAGCCGAGGCTTTTTCCAATTTTGACACTTATTTGGCGCCCTTTGTCCGCTATGACAACTTGAGCTACAAAGACGTTAAACAAGCTTTACAGGAATTTCTTTTTAATATCAACGTGCCCACCCGAGTGGGCTTTCAGACGCCTTTCACCAATATCACCATGGATTTAACGCCCGGACCGACCACCAGCCAGGAAAACGTTATTATTGGCGGCAAAATTATGCCGGAAAAATATAAGGACTTCCAGGCTGAAATGGACATGATAAATTTGGCCTTTGCCGAGCTGATGATGGCGGGCGACGCCAAGGGACGGGTCTTTACTTTCCCCATCCCGACCTACAATATTACCAAAGATTTTAATTGGGACAGTCCGGTGGCCGCGAAGGTTTTTGAAATGACGGCCAAATACGGCATTCCTTATTTTTCCAATTTTGTTAATAGCGACATGAATCCGGAAGACGCCCGCAGCATGTGCTGCCGGCTGCGGCTGGACAACCGAGAATTAAGGAAGCGGGGCGGCGGCTTGTTCGCGGCCAATCCTCTGACCGGCTCGATTGGAGTGGTGACGATTAATTTGCCCCGCATCGGCTATTTATCCAAAACCAAGGAAGAATTCTTCGAACGTTTAAGCAAGATGATGCAGGTGGCCTCGGAAAGCCTGGAAACCAAGCGCCTGGTGTTAGAAGATCTGACGGAAAAAGGGCTTTACCCTTACGCTAAGTATTATTTAAACGGCATTAAAGAGCGTTTTGGCGGATTTTGGAACAATCATTTTTCCACCATCGGCATTATTGGCATGAATGAATCTTTGCTTAACTTTGAGCCCATAAGAAAAGGCATTGTCTCGGCCGAAGGCCGGGAATTCGCTCTGCGGGTTTTGGATTACATGAGAAACGCGGTTTTGGATTTTCAGGGCAAAACCAACCATTTATATAATTTGGAAGCCACGCCGGCAGAAGGCGTGACCAGGCGCTTGTCCAGAATCGATAAAGATAAGTATAAAGACATCATCGTGGCCAACGAGGCGGCGGTGCAGAGCCAAAACGCCGCGCCTTTCTATACCAACTCCACCCATTTACCGGTTAATTACACCAGCGACATGTTTGAAGCCCTGGATCTGCAGGATGAAATGCAGACCAAGTATACCGGCGGCACGGTTTTGCACGGTTTTATCGGCGAGGCCCTGCCCTCGGCCGAGGCGGTTAAGAGTCTTGTCAGAAAAGTCGTCAGCCGCTACCGCCTGCCTTATTTTACCATCACGCCGACTTTTTCGGTCTGCCCCAAGCACGGTTATCTGGCCGGCGAGTATTTTTTCTGCCCCAAGTGCGACCAGGAGATCGGCTACTTGCCGAAAGAGGAAGTGATTAATCAAATAGAACAATCAACCATTTAAATAAAAAATAAAATTAAATTATCAATTTACAATTATCAATTATCAATGAATTTTCAATTTTTGAATTATCAATTGAAAATTAAATCATTGGAAATTATTTGTCAGCCCGAGGCTGATCCGCCTTGGGCGGAAAAATTGAAAATTGGTAATTGAAAATTAATGTATGAGCCCCATCGAAACCAAGAGAACAGCCTGTGAAGTTTATTCAAGAGTCGTCGGCTATTTAAGGCCGGTCCAGCAATGGAACGACGGCAAGCAGGCTGAATTTTCCACCCGCAAGACGTACCAGGTCAATCAAAAATAAATAAGATGTTTGAGATATTTGGGATTATTGAGATGTTTGGGATTTATAAAGTGACTTCCCAACAATCTTAAATATCCTAATAATCCCAATAATCTCATGCTTATCGGCGCCTTGCAAAAATTTAGTTTATTGGATTACCCGGGTAAAATCAGCGCGATTGTCTTTACTCAAGGTTGTAATTTTCGCTGCCGCTTTTGCTACAACCCCATGCTTGTTTGGCCCGCCTGCGCCAAGGCATCCGCCGCCGTTAAAACTATGGCGGACGAGTCGGCGGGCAAGCCCGTTACTTCTATTAACGCTGTAGCGGGCAAACCCGCCGAAATTACAGACGCGCAGGTAGGGGAGGGCAAGTTAAAATACGCTCGGGAAGAAAGTCCTGGGCGACAAAAAATTCATCCTCAAATTTCCGAGGATGACTTTTTTGTATTCTTAAAATCCAGGGCGGGCAAGCTGGATGCCGTGGTTATTACCGGCGGCGAGCCCAGCCTGCAGCCGGATTTAATGGAGTTTATTAGGAAAATTAAAACCCTGGGCTTCCTGATTAAGCTGGACACCAACGGCAGCCGGCCGGAGGTGCTGGCGCGGCTCATTAAAGAAAAACTGATTGATTATATCGCCATGGATTTAAAAGCCACGCCGGAAAAATACGCGGAGATTACCGGCGTGGAGGCGGATTTAAATAAAATCAAAAAAAGTGTTAAGATGATTATTGTAAGCGATCTGCCTTATGAATTTAGGACCACGGTGGTGCCGGAACTGCTGGCGCTAAGCGATTTCGCGGCCATGGGCAAGATGATCCAGGGGGCGGATAAATGGTATTTACAAAATTTTAAAAGCGGCGTTGATCTAGTGGACGCGAGCCTGCAAGGCCGGGTGCCCTATAACGCGCGCCAGATGAACCAGATGGCGGCCATGGGCCGGAAGTATGTTAAGGTTTGTGAAGTTAGATAACACCTACAAATCAACGAATCAGCTACAAATATCACAAATAGTTTTTTAAATAATATTTACAAATTTCTATGGCTATTCGTAATATTCGTAGTCGATTTGTAGATTCGCTTGGATATGGCTGCAGAAAATAAGATAAATGAAGTCGAGCAGATAAAAAAATTATTGGAAAAAAATCTGGAATACAGCAAAGAAATCTACCGCATGACCAAAAAGATAAGGAATTACGTTAATTTTCAAAAGGTCATAAGCCTGATTTATCTTTTACTCATTGTCGTACCGCTGATTCTAGGCCTGATTTATCTGCCGCCGCTTTTAAAAGGCGTGTTTGACCAATATAAAGATATTTTTGGGGCAGGGACGGGTGAGGGCGCCTCCGTCCAGGATTTGCTCAAAGGTCCGGCGGGTAACGTCAATCTGGACGACTTAAACATTGATCAGCTGCCGGAGTCTGTCAGAAAATTATTAGATAAATAGCATGTCTAAACATGATTTTAATCATAAAGTCTGGCTGGCGTTAAAACTGATTCCGCGCGGCCACATTACGACTTATAAAGAAATCGCCAAATATTTAGGCCGGTCCAAGGCCGTTCGCGCCGTGGGCCAGGCTTGCGGTGAAAATCCTGACGCGCCGGCTGCGCCCTGCCACCGCGTGATAAAGAGCGACGGTAGTTTATGCGGCTATGCCGGGGGAGTGAAGAAAAAGATTGAGTTACTGGAAAAAGAAGGGGTAAAAGTAAAACTAGGCAAAGTGGCCGAGTTTAAAGAAAAATTGTATAAATTTAAATAAAAGCGATGTTAAGGGCATGGCTTTTTGTTTTATTAAATCCCCCTAGCCCCCGCCAGGCCTGTCTGCCTTGGGCAGAGGCGGGTAAATTTATCAAGGGGGTATTATTGTTGAAAAATTTTTAGATGGATATTATAATATTAATTAATAAAATTTTAATTGGTTAGTCATAAAATGAAACAAAACTGCCCGTTAAATCGTAATATTAATAGATAGGCCAATAATTTGGCTAATTTTAATAAATTTTAAAAATATGGAAAATAATTTTAGAAGAGCATTTTTAGCTATTTTAGTCGTGTCCATAATTGTCAGTTCGGTTTTTGGGGCGGTCATGGGTTTTTGGGCCGGCGCCATGTCAGGCGGACGGTTGAATTTTGACAAGCTGTTTAACTTGCCCGGGGCCGGTGTGGGCACGATTAAAACCGTGAATGAAGAATCAGCCGTCATCAGCGCCGCGGACAAAGTTTCGCCGGCCGTAGTCAGTATAATTATCACGAGAAATCTGCCTAACATTCAGTCCTATAACAATCGCTATTACTCGGAATTTTTTCGTCAATTTTTCGGCTCGGATTTTTCGGACTTTTTTGAAGGCAACCAATCGCCCAACGACAGCCGGTCGGGCCGGGACGGCACGGTTAAGCGGGAAATTGGCGGCGGCAGCGGTTTTGTCATAACGCCCGACGGCTTCATCGTTACCAATAAGCATGTCATTATTGACGCTGAGGCCGATTACACGGTCTTAATGAACGACGGCAAAAAATACGCGGCCAAAGTGATCGGACAGGATCCGATTATTGATCTGGCGGTTTTAAAGATTAACGCCGCCAATTTGCCGACCGTGGAGCTGGGGGACAGCGCCAACTTAAAAGTCGGTCAAACCGTGATTGCCATCGGCAATGCCTTGGGCGAATTCAGAAATACGGTTTCCACCGGCGTGGTTTCCGGTCTGGCCCGTTCGGTCACGGCTGGCTCCTTTGGCGCAGCCGCGGAACAATTGGTTAATCTTATCCAAACCGACGCTTCCATCAACCCGGGCAATTCCGGCGGACCGCTCTTAAATATCGCCGGCCAAGTAATCGGTATTAACTCGGCTATGGCGCAAAACGCGCAGAACATCGGCTTCGCCATTCCGATTAACGAAGTCAAAAACACGATTGAGAGCATTAAGAAAAACGGCCGGATTATCAGGCCCTGGCTGGGAGTTAGGTATGTGATTATCAACCAGGCCATGGCCCAGGCTAATAAATTATCGGTTGATTACGGCGCCCTGATCGTGCGCGACCAAAACCAGACCGAGCTGGCCGTCATCCCCGGCAGTCCGGCGGATAAAGCCGGTTTGGTGGAGAACGACATTATTTTGGAGATTAATGGCAGTAAAATCACCCAGGAAAATCCGCTGGCTAGCCATATAGCCAAATTCAAGCCGGGCGATGAAATAACTTTGCGTGTCATGCATCAGGCCAAAGAAAAAACGGTTAAGGTCAGGCTGGAAGAAATGAAATGATACTCACAAATCAACAAATCAATTCACGAATTCACAAATATACAAAAAGGGTGTTATAATGAAACCATGGATAAAGTGATTTACAAGGATTTGAGTTATAGAGATGGTTACAAAACTATTTCGCTACGAAATAGTTTTGTAACCATCTCATAGAGTTATTGGAGTTGTATTTGACGTTTACAATGACTTAGGCTATGGCTATCAAGAAAAATATTATCAGAGAGCCATAGAAAAATATTTACTTGTTAATAAAATAAAATTTAAAGCTCAAGTCCCATATAATATTGCCGCGCATGGCGCAGTAATCGGTAGATATTTTTTGGATTTTTTAATAGAAGATAAAATAATTCTCGAAGTTAAAAAAGGCAATTATTTTTCAAGAAGAAACATCAACCAAGTAAAGGGATATTTAAAAGCAACTAGCATGAAATTGGCTATTTTGGTTAATTTCACAACCAAGGGAGTTAAATTTTTTAGAGTTTTAAATCCGAATAATTTGTCACAATAAAATTTGTATATTTGTGAAAAGATTTGTTGATTTGTGGGGTAAATATGGAAAATTTATTAAAATATTTGGAAATTTTAAGAGAACGGCTCCTGGATACCTGGAGGTTGCTTTGACTTAGATCGGCAGGCGGCGGAAGCCAGAGGCCTGAAACTGGAAACCAGTCGGCCCGATTTTTGGCAAGATCGTGAACGGGCGGTGGAACTGTCCCGGCGGGCCGAGTTGCTGGAATCGGAAGTAGAGAAATGGGAGAAGCTAAAACAGGAGATTACCGAATTGGAGCAATTGGTGGCCGAGAGCTTAAAAGAAAAAGATCTGTCTCTGGCGGACGAGGCCAATAAAAAATACCAGGTGCTGAAGCGCCAATACGAAGAGCTGGAGTTCTTTGTTTTATTTTCTGGAAAATACGACCGCTCGGGCGCCGTTATTTCTCTGCACGCGGGCACGGGCGGCGTGGACGCGCAAGACTGGGCGCAAATTTTAGAGCGCATGTTTTTAAGGTTCGCGGAGAAAAAAGGCTGGCCGGTGGAATTGGTTGATCGCAATGCCGGCAATGAAGCCGGCATTAAAAATTCAAGTTACCGCGTCATGGGCAATTGGGCTTACGGTTATTTAAAAAGCGAAGTCGGCGTGCACCGGCTGGTGCGCATCTCGCCTTTTGATGCCGAGCAAATGCGCCATACTTCGTTCGCCCTGGTGGAAGTAATTCCCGAATTGCCAGAAACCGAAGAGATTGAAATTAAAGACAGCGATCTGGAGTTGAACACTTTTCGTTCCTCCGGCGCCGGCGGGCAAAACGTCAATAAAGTTGAAACCGCGGTGCGCCTGCTGCATAAGCCGACCGGTTTGGTGGTAACCTGCCAGACGCAAAGATCGCAGCATCAAAACCGGGAAACCGCGATTAAGATATTAAAAGCTAAGCTATTTAAAATGGCTGAAGATGAAAAACAGGGCGAGGCAAAGAAACTGCGCGGCGCCGCGCAAAAGGCCGACTGGGGTAAGCAAATCCGTTCCTACGTCATGCAGCCCTATCAACTGGTCAAAGACCATCGCACCAACTACGAAACTTCTGATATCCAGAGCGTTTTGGACGGTCAGCTGGACGGCTTTATGGAAGCGTATCTGCGGGACCAAAAAACAAAAAAACAATAAAGCAAGAAAACAAAAAATTTTCAATTTAAAATTATTTAACCTGCCCATGTAGGCAGAAATTAAACATTCAATTATCTGATATTAATTGTGAAACTTCACCCTTTTTTGCTTAGCGCGGCGTTTATCGTTTTAAGCTTCGCCTTGGCAACTAGCGTCCAAGCGCATCAACCCCGCTTCGTTAAAGACGATCAATTAGTTTTGATTAAAAATTCAGAAGTCTCCCAGGCGTTTTACGGCGAGCTAAAGGGCCGGGCGGCTTTTTATTTAATTGATTTAAAAACGGCCCAGGAATTGTATTTTCAGATTTTAGCGCCGGATTTGCCGGGTATACGAAAAGATAAGACCGTGACAGTGGACTATCTGTCGGACTTGGGCGCCAAAGTGGAAAGTTTTTTGACGCTTGATCCAATTTCGGCCGATTGGCAGAGTTTTCACGAGGAATATGGCGGCGATAACTATTTAGCCGGTCCGTCGGCCAAAAAGCCTGGTGAAGCCGGCTATTACATCGTTAAAATATCCAGTCCGGATAACACGGGCAAGTATGTTTTAGTGGCCGGGGAGAAAGAGACCTTTTCGGCCGAGGAAATCGCCCGAGCCCTGATTACCATCCCCCAGCTTAAAACCAAATTTTTTAACAAGCCGTTCTGGCAGTCGTTTCAAGGTAAAGTCGGAAAATATTTCGGCTTAAGCTTCCTGGGTTTGGTGGTTTTCGGCTATCTGTTTCATCGGTTTCGCCGCATGTTTAGGTAAACCCTCCTTATAAGGGGTAAAATTCAAAATATGTCTGACTTATTAAAAATCATAAAACAGCGCCGGAGCATTCGCCGGTTTAAACGCGACGCCATCCCCGAGGCAATCATAGAAAAGCTAAAGCAGGCCCTGATCTGGGCGCCGTCGGCCGGCAACCTTCAGTCCAGGAAATTTTATTTTGTCTTTAATCAGGAAACTAAAGAGTGGCTGGCCTGCCATCATAAAGGCACGCGTTGGTTTGTGGCCGAAGCGCCTTTGGTGATTGTCGGTTGCGCGGATGAGAAAAAAATAGAAAAATACGGCGAGTGCGGTCAGAGTTTATTCGTGATTAATGACGTTTCTTTAAGCATCCAGAACGCCATGCTGGTGGCGGCCGACCAGGGTCTTGGCTCCTGCTGGGTGGGTTTGTTGGATGAAGGCAAGGTCAGAAAAATTTTAAAACTGCCCAAACATCTTCGCCCGATCGTCATCCTGCCGATTGGTTATGCCAAAGAAGCGCCAGAAGCCAAGGAGCGGTCAAGCCAGGAGGCCGTGGTGGAGGTTAGATAAGGGAGGCCCGTTTTATTTAAGGTGCGCTACGGCGCGCTTTGTCTTAAAATGAACACTTTAGAAAAATTATACCGCGAGTTGAAAGATAAATATGGCAAACCGCGAGAGCAGTGGTCGCTTTGGTGCAAGCGGCCGAAAACTGCGCCAGAAAAAGAAGCGGTGCTTTTGGGCGCGATATTAACTCAAAGAACAAATTGGAAGAACGTCAACTTGGCCATGGAAAATTTAAGGCGCGCCCGAGCCGATTCACTGGGCGGCATTTACCGGTTAGGTCCGGCCAGACTCGCGCCCCAAATCAGGCCGGTCGGGTTTTTTAAAACCAAGGCTCTTTATCTTTATTTATTGGCTGAATTCGTTTTAAAAAAATATGGCGGTTTGGAAAAAATGGAAATCAGGCCGATTCAAGAATTAAGGAGCCGGTTTTTGGAATTAAAAGGTATCGGGCCGGAAACCGCCGATAGTATTTTGCTTTACGGCTTGGGTAAGCCGGTTTTTGTTATAGACGAATACACGCGCCGGCTGGTCAAAGCGCGGAATCTAGCCAATGATTTGTCCTACGAATTTTTACAGCAGCTTTTTACCAAAAATTTAAAAAAAGATTTCCGTCTGTATCAGGATTTTCACGCCCTGATAGTGATTAACGGGAAGAATAAAGAATAAAAAATCCGCCCGAAAAAAACTGGCAGCAGGCATAGCGGGAGAAAGTATAGATGACTAACTTCGTAAAAATCGCCTGGTTTGGCAAACATTTCGGCGAGGAGCCGCCCTTGGTCGGGGATAAAGGCGCGGGCCCCTCGGCTGGATTCGGGGCAGGCACGATATTTTTTACCGGCTGTAATTTAAGATGTGTTTACTGCCAGAATTATCAGATTTCGTAAACCGGCCTGGGCAAAAAATTCAGCGGTGAAGAATTGGCGGGTATCATGCTTGAATTGGAGCGACAGGGCGCGCTTAATCTGGATTTGGTTTCCCCGACCATTTGGGCATTTTTTATTAAAATTATTTTTATATTAATTTTCATGAGCAATAATTTTAATAAAAAATTGTTACAATTTTATATGCGTTCAAAATCAAGAACCCAAGCAGGCCGTTATTTACTTATATGCTTTTTTCAGGAGGGATTATATTTTCCAAAGCCAAAATATTTTTAATCGGTTGTCTCACTTTTATTTTTGGCATAGGTTTGGCTTCGTTTCTGCCTGCCTCGCCGGCTGGCGGGCCGGTTGTCTTATTGCAGTATAAGATTTGGTGGTTTACTGCCACGGTATTTTTTTTAATTCTGACGGTCCTGTTTTGGCGAAATGGCGTGGAAACCCGCACCGCAGGGACGGGTCGCGACCCGTCCCTGCGGTTGGTTTTTTTGTTTATTGCCATTTTTTTATTTTCTTTTTGGCGTTACGCGGTTAGTCTGCCAGTTCGGGCGCCGGATAAAATTTGGTATTATAATCTGCCTGCGCAGGCAGGCGGCCAGACCGTAACTGTGCTTGGTTTGGTGGCGAATGAACCAGATATTAGAGAAACCAGCCAGAAGCTGGAAATACGGGCGCAAGGAATTTGCGCTGAAAATTCGGGCAGAGGCCAGCCCTGCCCCTACCGGAAGATTTCCGGCAAACTTTTGGCGACCACGGATTTGTATCCGGAATATAATTATGGCGACAGGCTGGAAATTGTTTGCGAATTAAAAGCGCCGGAGCAGTTTGATGATTTCGCCTACGACCGCTACCTGGCGCGCTATGATATTTATTCGGTCTGCTACTGGCCGAAAATTACGTTATCGTCAGAGGGAGGGGGCAATTTAATTTACCAGAAAATTTTTGCCTTTAAAAAAATTATGGCTGGCTTGATTGAATCGGGACTGTCGGAACCAGAATCCAGCCTGGCCCGGCCGATTGTTTTCGGCGGGCAGAAAGGCCTGGACCAGGCAACGCGGGATAATTTTCAAAAAACCGGGCTGACTCATATTATGGCGGTCAGCGGTTTTAATATCAGCATCATCTCGGCTATCGTCATGGCCGCGCTGCTTGCTCTGGGGTTTTCGCGGCGTCAGGCTTTTTACCTGGCGGTTATATTTTTAGCCGGTTATATTGTTTTAGTCGGAGCGCCGGCTTCGGCTCTGCGCGCCGGACTGATGGGCTTTCTGGTGCTCTGGGCGCTGAAGCTGGGGCGGCTTAATAAAATGACCAATTCACTAGTCTTGACCGCGGCGGTTTTATTGACTCTCAATCCCAAACTGTTGCGCGACGACGTGGGTTTTCAGCTGTCCTTTCTGGCCATTGCCGGCCTGGTTTACGCCTATCCCATCCTGGAGGCGCTGTGGCAAAATATTAAACTGCCTAAACCTAAAGGTATAAGCGACGCTCTCTTAATCACCTTGGCCGCGCAAGTTCTTACTTGGCCGGTTCTGGCATACAATTTTTCGCAGATATCCTTGATCGCGCCGCTGGCCAATCTGGCCGTGCTTTGGGCCGTGCCTTTGCTGACAGTTTTAATTTTAGCCGCTCTGCCGCTGGCCGCGCTCTGGCCTGGCCTGGCTTTCATATTTTTTTCTCCCAGCCTGATTTTAACCAAATACATCCTGGCGGCGGTAAAATATTTCGCCGGCTGGCCTCATAGCTATTTGACGATTGATTATCTCTGGCCGGGCTGGCTGGTTTTATACTATTTTTTAGTCATATTTATCATCATAAAATTAAAGCGGTCAAAATTGCTAAGTCAAGAGATAAATGGTAAAATACAGACAGGGAAATAATAATCTCGTAAAATTATGAATCAACCTGGTTGGGGGGGCAAAGCTGTTTACTTTGCTTTAAGTTTTTGGGCCGCATTTTTGCTTTTTTTGATCCAGCCCATAATCAGCAAATTATTACTACCTTTGTTTGGCGGCGCAGCCGCGGTTTGGCTTGTCAATCTGGTATTTTTTACCAGTTTTTTGCTTTTGGGTTATTTATACGCTCATTTTTTAATCTTAAGATTTAAGCCAACCTGGCAAATTATTGTTCATTTTATGGTTATTCTCGCGGCCGGGGTTGGCGCGATTTATGAATTTACCGTTTTTCAAAATTCTCTGCCCGCGCTTAAGAGCCAGGTTTTAGATAATTTTAATTTTCCAGTTCTAACTTTGCTGGCGGTTTTATTAAAAACTATTGGTTTGCCCTATTTCGCGCTGGCCACGACCGGCCCGATCATCCAGGCCTGGTACGGCCGCGCCGGGTTAGGCGCGCCCTATAAACTATACTCAATCTCCAACGCGGGTTCATTATTGGCGATTGCCATTTATCCGTTCGTCCTTGAGCCCTGGTTTAAGGTTACTTTTCAAGCGCGATCGTGGTTGGCTGGTTTTTTAATTTTTGTTTTACTCTTAGCCGCGGCCGGGATAAAATTTTTAGCCAAATTGCCGAAACCATCGGCCGTAAATTTTTTAATTAACAGTCAAAAAATTTCTTTTAAAATGAAATTAACTTGGCTGGGCCTGGCGATACTGCCGGCCATGATGCTACTGACCGTGACCGCGCGACTAACCAAAGGCATCGCGGCCGTGCCTTTTCTTTGGCTCTTGCCGCTCGGGATTTATTTAATTTCATTTATAGTTTGTTTTTCAGGGAGAAAGAAATTAGAGACAAAGGTTTATGCTTTTGTTTTTATCGTTTTGGTTTTTTGGCTTTTCTTTTTAACTTTTTTACCGGCTTATTTTTTATTATTGATTTTAATCGAAGTTTTGGTCTTAGCTGGCGCGGCCATGCTTTGCCACAGTCGGCTTTATGAACTGCGGCCGGAAATCAGTCAATTAACGCTTTATTATTTATATATTTCCAGCGGCGGCGCTTTGGGCGCGGGACTGGTTGGCCTGGTGGCGCCGGTTATTTTTTTCGGTTATTATGAATATGGTCTAGTTTTAGCCGCGGTTTTGATTTTGGCCTTATATTTAATGCGAAAAGAAATCCGGGAGTTATACAATTTGTTTAAACGAAAAACGTTTTGGTTGTCATTATTGGTAATTTTGGCGGTTTTTTTAAATTTGTTTAATTTTTTTATAATCAGGGGCCAGACCGGAGAAAGGTTTATTTTACGCGCCAGAAATTTTTTCGGCGTTTTGACGGTCAAAAAAATTCAAACTAGCCAGGGCGAGATTATTCGGCTGATAAACGGAGAAATTTTACATGGCAGCCAGTTCGTGGCGCCGGAGAAAAGCTCGGTTCCGACTTCTTATTATTCAGAAGACAGCGGCGCGGGTTTGCTCGTTCGCGCCAAGCAAAAAATTGATCAACGGCCCGAGCGCGTGGGCATAGTCGGTTTGGGCGCCGGCACTCTGGCGGCTTACTGTCGTGCCGACGATGATTATACTTTTTATGAGATTAACCCCAATGTCGTGGCAATCGCCAATCGCGACTTTTCCTTTTTGAAACAGTGCCTGAATCGCGGCGGCCAGGTGTCGGTGAAAATCGGCGATGCCCGCTTAGTTTTAGAAAGGGAGCTTAAAGAGTCGGACGTCAAATTATATGATATTTTGGTTCTGGACGCGTTTTCGGACGACGCCATTCCGGTTCATCTTTTAACCAAAGAGGCCCTTGGATTATATTTAGAGCGTCTGGCGCCGGACGGAGTTTTGGCGGTTCATGTTTCCAACCGTTATCTTAATTTAAAGCCGGTGCTCAAGCGGCTGGCCCAAGAATATAAATTAAACGACCTGGTAGTGGAAGATTTTAAGAGTGACGAAAATACGGGGAAAACCTTTTCTTCTTGGGTGCTCTTGACGCCTGACCAGAATATTTTAGCAGACGAAAAATTTAGAGGAGTGGAGCATTTGGACAAGGAAAAAGCCATCGGGCTTTGGACCGACCAGTTTAATAATTTACTGCCCTTGATTAAATGAAAGAAAATTATGATAAATGATTTTTTAACAAGAGAAGATTTGGTGTTTTTTAGCAGTGGTTCGCGGCTGACCATGGGGTCGGTGCTTCTAGCGAGCGAAAATCCGGGCGGCCGGCCCAGGCTTGTTCCCGTTATTAAAAACGAGAAGCAAGTTTATGATTTTCCTAAATTGGCCGAGATTCATAATTATTACCAAAGCCAGTTTAAAAAATTTGACCCAAAGCTTCTCTCCGTCAGCCGGAAAGTTAAATACCGGGTAGAAATCAGCGCCGGACTTAAAAGAAAAATTAAGTAAGTCAAGCTTAATTTGGCCAAAGTTAAACATAACGAAACAAATTAGCGGCGGCCAGGTGGTTTAATAATTTTTATTCATGCCGACCAAGCTGTATAAAATATTGCTTATTTTTGGTATAGTCGCCTCTCTCGCGGCCCTGCTTTTATTTTGGCTGGTTTATCAAGTGCCGAATCAGCTGGAGATTGATTTTTTGGACGTAGGTCAGGGCGACGCGATTTTAATTAAAACTCCGGCCGGCCAGAATATTCTAGTTGACGGCGGGCCGGATAAAACCGTGATTAAGCGCCTCTCGCAAAACCTGCCCTGGTGGGATAAGCGGATTGATTTAATGGTTTTAACGCATCCGCACGACGACCATGTTACCGGGCTCAATGATGTTTTAAAAAGATACCAAGTTAAGAAAGTGCTCTATACTGGCGCGACGCATAACGCGCCGAATTATTTAGCTTGGCTTAGGCTGGTGCGCGATAAAAAAGTGCCTTTAACCATTATTGATAAAGAGCAAACCATTGATTTGGGCCAAGGGGTCAGGCTGGAGATATTATATCCGAACCAAAGTCTAGCGGGACAAACCCTGGCGGATTTGAACCAAAGTTCAATCGTGGCCAGGCTGGCCTATGGTCGGAATAAGTTTTTATTGACCGGCGATGCGGGCGAAGAAGCGGAAAAGAAATTAATCGACAGCGGCGCTGATTTAAAGGCCGACGTATTAAAAGTCGGCCATCATGGCTCGGAGTATTCCACCACTTTAGGCTTTTTGGAGAAAATTAAGCCGGCGCTGGCCGTGATTGAAGTCGGCCGGGATAATCAATTCGGACATCCGAATTTAAGAATCATCAAACGGCTGGAGCGAGGCGGGGCGCGAATTTATCGGACGGACGAAAATGGCACCATTCATCTTATAAGCGACGGAAAGAAAATAACATTAAGATAAAATTATCGATTTTTCAATGATCAATTATCAATAAATTATCAATCAGCCAATTTTCA